>NZ_CP049780.1:1399581-1699581 GCF_011193355.1 Streptomyces sp. JB150 | reverse complement strand
CCCGGGGCGCTGCCCCTGACCCCGCCGGGGGCCGCGCCCCCGGGCCCCCGGCGGGGGCTTCGCCCCCCGCGCCCCCGCTGGGGCTGCGCCCCAGACCCCCTTCGGCCCTGAACGGGCCTCGTCCTCAAACGCCGGACGGGCTGGATTGCGGGCCGGAGTCGTGAGGTGCGGAGGAAGAGGGAAGGGGGGCGGGGCGGGGGTGCGGGCTGGGGATCCCGGCCGGGGGTTGCGGGGTGCGGGGGTGGCTGGAGGGGCTGGCCGGGGATGCCGGCCCGGGGGCGTGTGGTGCCGTCGGTGGAGCGTCACGCCGTCCAGGGCCGGAGGTGGCGGTAGGGGTGTGAGGTGTTCGAGTCGGGAGTGGCCCCTGGTGTGGGCGGAGCCTCAGGGCACGACCACGATCTTGCGGCCCACTCCCGCCGCGAACTGGGCCAGGGCCTCCGGGTAGCGGTCCAGGGGGAGGCGGTCGCTGATGAAGATGTCGGGGTCGAGGACTCCGTTGGCGAAGAGTTCGGCGGCGCGTTCGAAGCTGTGGAGGACGGCCATGGAGCCGGTGATGGTGATCTCCTGGTTGTAGATGCGGTAGGGGTCGATGGTGACGCGGGTGGCGTAGTCGGCGACGCCGAACTGGAGGAAGGTGCCCGCCTTGGCGACGCGGTCCAGGCCGTCCTGGATCGCCTTCGCGTTGCCCGTGGCGTCCACGACGACGTCCCAGCCCTGGGGGCGGTCGAGTTCGTCCGGGGTGGCGGCGGCCGCCGAGACGCCGAGACGGCGGGCCGTCTCCAGGCGGGACGGGTTCAGGTCGACCACGTCGACGCTCGCCGCGCCGGTCCGCTTGGCCAGCTCCAGCATCATCAGGCCCATCGTTCCCGAGCCGTAGATCAGGACGTGGGCGCCGAGACGGGTGCGCAGGACGTCGTAGCCGCGGACCGCGCAGGACAGGGGCTCGATCAGGGCGGCGTCCTCGGTGCGGATGTGGTCGGGGAGCCGTACGCAGTTCGCGACCGGGGCGACCGCGTAGCGGGCCGCGCCGCCCGGGGTGGTCACACCGATGGCCGCCCAGCGTTCGCAGAGGTTGTTGTGGCCGGTGCGGCAGTAGCGGCACTCGTGGCAGTACAGGGACGGGTCGACCGCGACCCGGTCGCCGGCCGACAGCTCGGTGACCTGCGTGCCGACGGCGACCACCTCGCCGGCGAACTCGTGGCCGGGCACGATCGGCAGCTTCGGGGCGAACTCGCCCTGCAGGATGTGGAGGTCGGTGCCGCACAGGCCGCACGCGGCGACCTCGACGACGACCTCGCGGGGGCCGGGCGTCGGGTCGGGGATCTCGGACACCACGGCCTTGCCCACGGACTCGATGACGGCGGCCTTCATTTCACGGCTCCCAACGACAGGCCCTGGACGAGTTTGTCCTGGGCGGCGAACCCCGCGGCGAGCACCGGCAGGGAGATGACGAGCGACGCGGCGCACACCTTCGCCAGGAACAGGCCCTGGCTGGTGAT
Source organism: Streptomyces sp. JB150 (assembly GCF_011193355.1). Classification (GTDB taxonomy): domain Bacteria; phylum Actinomycetota; class Actinomycetes; order Streptomycetales; family Streptomycetaceae; genus Streptomyces. The sequence goes on along the minus strand of NZ_CP049780.1, from coordinate 1,698,082 downwards.
GAAGCCGGTCAGGAAGACGGGGGCGGTCTCGGCCACCACCCCGGTCAGCACGCGGGCGAACAGCAGTTCGTTCCAGCTGAAGATGAAGCAGATCAGGGCCGTCGCGGCCATGCCGGGCAGGGCGATCGGGGCGATCACCCGCGTGAGGATCACCGGCAGGCGCGCGCCGTCCACCCGGGCCGCCTCGATGACCGCCACCGGCACCTCGGCCAGAAACGACTGCATCATCCACACGGCGATCGGCAGGTTCATGGAGGTGTACAGGACGACCAGCAGCCAGATGTTGTCGAGCAGGCCGGTGTTCCGCGCGAAGAGGTAGATCGGCAGCAGGCCCGCGACGACCGGCAGCATCTTCGTCGACAGGAAGAAGAACAGGACGTCCGTCCACTTGCGGACCCGGTTGATCGACAGGGCGTAGGCGGCGGGCAGCGCCAGCGCCAGGACCAGCACGGTCGACGTCAGGGACGCCACCGTGGAGTTGATCAGCGCGGGCCAGGGGCTCGCGCCGCCCGTCAGGCCGAAGAACTCGCGGTAGCCGTCCAGGGTGAGCGGCGCGGTGAAGGACGGCGGGTTGGTCGCGGCGTCCGCCTCCGAGTGCAGGGACGTCAGCGCCATCCAGGCGATGGGCAGGAAGAACACGATCCCGGCGAGCCAGGCCATGAGGCCCGCTCCGGTGCTGCGCACGGTGCGTCGTACGGCGTTCACGCGCGGGACACCTCCTCGCGGAAGAGGGACGACACGACCCGCAGCGCGAAGGTCGCGATGACGATCGAGCCGAGCACCACCAGGACGCCCGCGGCCGAGGCGAGGCCGTTCTCGTGGGCCTGGTAGAAGCTCTGGTAGACGGTGTAGGGGAGGTTGGCCGTGCCCAGGCCGCCGGACGTGATCGTGAAGACCGCGTCGAAGTTCTGGACGATGTAGATCGAGCCGAGCAGGGCGCCCAGTTCCAGGTAGCGGCGCAGGTGCGGCAGCGTCAGGTGGACGAAGATCTGCCGGCCGCTCGCGCCGTCCACCCGCGCGGCCTCCAGCTGCTGCGGGTCGCGGCTCTGCAGCCCGGCCAGCAGGATCAGCATCATGAACGGGGTCCACTGCCAGATCAGCGCGGCCTCCACGGCCAGCAGCGGGGTGCCGGAGACCCAGTCCGGCTGCGGGCCCCCGACGTAGCCGAGCAGGCCGTTCAGCAGGCCGTACTCCGGGTTGTACAGGACGTGTTTCCACAGCAGCGCCGCCGCGACCGGGACCACCAGGAACGGGGCGATCAGCAGGGTGCGGACCACGCCCCGGCCGCGGAAGCGGCGGTCGAGGAGGAGGGCGAGCAGCAGGCCCAGCACCAGGCTGACCAGCACCACGGTCGCCGTCAGCAGGATCGTCGTGCCCACCGACCGGCGCAGGTCGGCGTCGGTGAGGACGTGCCGGTAGTTGTCGAGGCCCGCGAAGCGGCGGGCGTCGGGGTAGAGGGCGTTCCAGTCGAAGAAGGAGATCACCAGCGTGGCCACGAACGGCAGCTGGGTCACCACGATCATGAAGACCAGGGCGGGCAGCAGGGGCGCCCGGGTGGCCCAGGCGCGCAGGCGGGTCCGCGGTGCGCCCGCGGCGCGTACGGGGGTGCCGGCCACGGGGGCCGTCGTCGTCGCGGTCATCGGCCCTCGTACTCCTCGGAGACGCGCTCGGCGAGCTGCTGGGACTTCCTCAGGGCCGTCTCGACGGACTGGCGTCCGGCGATGGCCGCGCTGATCTCGCGGGAGACCCGGGTGCCGAGGTCGGTGAACTCGGGGATGCCGACGAACTGGATGCCGGGCGCGGGGCGCGGCTGGACGCCGGGGTCGTCGGGGCGGGCGTTCTCGATGGCCGCGCGGGTCATCTCCTGGAAGGCTGCGGCCTGAGCGCGGTAGGCGGGGTTCGCGTACGTCGAGGCGCGCTTGCCCGCCGGGACGTTCGCCCAGCCGATCTTCTCGCCGACCAGCCGCTCGTACTCCTTGCCCGAGGCCCAGGAGACGAACTTCCACGCCTTGCCGGGGTTGCGGGAGGCGTTCTGGATGCCCCAGGCCCAGGTGTAGAGCCAGCCGGAGGAGCCGGTCCGCTCGACGGGCGCGGGCGCGTAGCCGATCTTGCCCTTGACCGGGGAGCCCGCCGCCTCCAGGGCGCCGGCCGCCGAGGTGGCGTCGTACCACATGGCCACCTTGCCCTGGGTCATGTTGTTCAGGCACTCGGCGAAGCCGGACTGGGCGGCGCCGGACTGGCCGTGCTCGCGGACCAGGCCGACGTAGAACTTCGTCGCCTTCTCCCACTCAGGGCTGTCGAGCCGGGCCGTCCAGTCCTCGTCGAACCAGGTGCCGCCGAAGGTGTTGACCACGGTCGTCAGCGGGGCCATCACCTCGCCCCAGCCGGGCAGTCCGCGCAGGCAGATGCCCTTCATGCCGGGCTCGGCGCCGTCCGCCTTCGCGGCCAGATCGGCGACCTGCCGCCAGGTGGGGCGCGGTGGCACGGTCAGGCCCGCGCGGTCGAACACGTCCTTGCGGTACATGAGGAAGGACGACTCGCCGTAGAAGGGCTGGCCGTAGAGCTTGCCGTCGTCGCCGGTCAGGGACTGGCGCATCGGCTTGAGGATGTCCTGTTCGTCGTACGGAGGATCCTTCGCGACGTACGGGTCGAGTGGCTTCAGCCAGCCGTTGCGGGCGTAGATCGGGATCTCGTAGTTGGAGAGGGTGGCGACGTCGTACTGGCCCGCCTGGTTGGCGAAGTCCTGGCTGATCTTGTCGCGGACGTCGTTCTCGGGCAGGACGGTGAAGTTGACCTTGATGCCGGTCTCTTCGGTGAAGTGGGCGGCGGTGAGCTTCTGCAGCTCCACCATCTGCGGGTTGTTGACCATGAGGACGTTGATGGCGTCGCCGCCGGATCCGGCCCCGCCCGCTCCGGCCCAGCAGCCGGAGAGCAGCGGGGCGAGCAGCGTCCCTGCGGCGGCCGTGGCGAGCAGGGCTCGCGGGGGCCGTCGCCGGCTCGGGGTTCGCATGGATCGCTCCTGGGATGGACGTATGGGGAGATAAGGGGCGTCGGAGGGGAGGGAGGGCCCTGGGGTGCCCTACAGGGGAGTGGGTTGGAGAATCAGACGCGGATGACCTGGGGGCCCAGCAGCGCGTAGCGGTGTGCCTCGGCCGCCGGCAGCAGGGTGCTCGTCACGATCGCCTCCAGCGCGCCGACCTCCGCGAACCGGCAGAAGCTCACCGCGCCGAACTTGGTGTGCACCCCGGCGAAGACGGTGCGCCGCGCGGCCCGTACGGCCTGCGCCTTGACCTCGCCGACGGCCGGGTCGGGGGTGGTCAGGCCGTGCTCGCGGGAGATGCCGTTGGCGCCGATGTAGGCGAGGTCGACGACGAAACCGGCCAGCATCTTGGTGGTCCAGTGGTCGACGGTGGCGAGGGTGCCGGGGCGCACCCGGCCGCCGAGCAGCAGCACCGAGACGTGGTCCTTCCCGGCGAGCACGCCCGCGACCGGCAGGGACGCGGTGACCACGGTCAGCGGCCGGTCCCTGGGCAGGGCCTCGGCGATGAGCTGCGGGGTGAAGCCCTCGTCGACGAAGACCGTCTCGGCGTCCCCGAGCAGCTCGGCCGCGGCGACGGCGATCCGGCGTTTCTCGGGGACGTGGCTGGTGGCGCGGTAGGAGAGCGTCGTCTCGAACCCGGCGCTCTCCACGGGGTAGGCCCCGCCGTGCGTACGGCGCACGAGGCCGTGGTCCTCCAGGACGCGCAGATCCCGTCGTACGGTCTCCTTGGCCACGCGCAGCTCGGCGGCGAGCGCGGTGACGTCCACGGAGCCGGTGGCGCGGGCCATCCGTACGATCTCGCGCCGCCGTTCGTCCGCGGTCCTGTCCATGGGTGTCACCCGCCTTCTCGCCGTGCTGCCCGTTCGGGCCCCGGTGGGGCCGTGGGGGAAGTTCTACAGCGGTCGCGGGGAGCTGACCAGGTCTGTTACGGGGGTGATGATGCCCGGGGTATGCCTGTTCGGCGGGATCGGTGCCCGTCTCGGACGCGGCGCGCGGTCGGTGGGGCGGGGCCGGCCCGTGCCGCGTCGTGCCTGGTCGCGGCGGGTCGCGGCGGTGTCCGCGCGCCCCGGCCGGCGCCGTCGCGCCGGGTCCGGGCGGGCCGCGACCGGTCGGCGGCCGTGCCCGAATGCGCGGCGGGCGGGCCCGCTCGGTGCCCGCCCGCCGTGTCCGTGGCCTGAATCCGACGGCTCAGTACGGCCAGATGGGCGGGTCCGTCACGAAGTGGCCGCCCAGGCAGGCGTGTGCCGGGTTGTCCGGGTCCAGCTCGCCCTGCTCGGCGATGAGCTTCGCGGCGTACGGCTCGGAGTCGTCCTGCGGTGCGTAGCCGAGGGCCCGCGCGGTGGACAGGTCCCACCACAGTCGGGTGTTGGCGGAGGAGCCGTAGACGACGGTGTGGCCGACGTCCTCGGCGGTCAGGGCGGCGTGGAAGAGGCGGGCGCCGTCGGCGGGGCTCATCCACACCGAGAGCATGCGCACGCTGGTCGGTTCGGGGAAGCAGGAGCCGATCCGCACGGAGACGGTCTCCAGGCCGTGCTTGTCCCAGTAGAACTGCGCGAGGTCCTCGCCGAAGGACTTGGACAGGCCGTAGAAGGTGTCCGGGCGGCGCGGGGTGTCGACCGGGATGAGCGGGTCGTCGCCCTGAGGGCGCGGGGTGTAGCCCACCGCGTGGTTGGAGGAGGCGAAGACGATCCGGCGGACGCCCTCCGCGCGGGCGGCCTCGTAGAGGTGGTAGGTGCCCTCGATGTTCGCCTTCAGGATCTTCTCGAAGGGGGCTTCCAGGGAGATGCCCGCGAGGTGGATGATCGCGTCGACGCCGCGCACGGCCTCGCGGACCGCGTCCTTGTCGGCGAGGTCGGCGACGATCGCGTCCGGGGCGTCCTCGATGGGGCGCAGATCGAGCAGGCGCAGCGCGTAGCCGTACTCCGGGAGGAGGTCCCGCATCAGCGTGCCGAGTCCGCCGGCGGCGCCGGTGAGCAGAACGGTGCGGGGAGCGGGCATCCTCGGGTCTCCTTGGATCGGCGGCCGTGCGGGAGGGGGGCGCACCGGGTGCGCGGTGCGCGTACGTACGGACGAAGGTGCGGGTGAACGCACGGACGACCGTACGGGTGAACGGGTGAACGGGTGACGTGCGGCGCGGCGTGCACAAGCCCGTACGCCATTCATATGCGTGGACACGCTAAAAGTCGGTGCGGCGCCCGTCAAGTATCCGTCGGCGTCCGCGGAACCCGCTGAATCCGCTGGTATGGCAGGGGTTGGGGCGCTTGACCCGCCTCCTGGGGGCGCCTTAGCGTGGAGGCGTTCAGAAATGTGGACGTGGATTATGAATATGGACCCCTCGGACCCTCGGGAGCGCCCGTGACGTCAGCCCCTCTCGCCGCCCGCCTCACCGTCCCCAGCGGGCCGCTGTTCTTCCCCGTCACGGCCTTCGGCCCGGACGGCGGCGTCGACCTCGACGTCTACCGCGCGCACGTGCGCCGCGGGGTGGAGGCCGGCGCCGCCGCCGTCTTCGCCTGCTGCGGCACCGGCGAGTTCCACGCGCTCACCCCCGAGGAGTTCCAGCGCTGCGTGCGCGCGGCCGTCGAGGAGAGCGCCGGGCGGGTGCCGGTCGTCGCCGGGGCCGGCTACGGCACCGCGCTCGCCGTACGGTACGCGCGGCTCGCCGAGGAGGCGGGCGCCGACGGACTGCTCGCCATGCCGCCGTACCTCGTGGTCGCCGGGCAGGAGGGGCTGCTGCGCCACTACCGGGAACTCGCGGCGGCCACCGCGCTGCCCGTGATCGTCTACCAGCGCGACAACGTCGTCCTCACCCCGGAGACCGCCGTCGAGCTCGCCCGCACCGACGGCGTCGTCGGCCTCAAGGACGGCCTCGGCGACCTTGACCTCATGCAGCGGATCGTCAGCGCCGTACGCACCGAGGCCCCCGGCGACTTCCTCTACTTCAACGGGCTGCCCACCGCCGAACAGACCCAGCTCGCCTACCGCGGCATCGGCGTCACCCTCTACTCCTCCGCCGTCTTCTGCTTCGTCCCCGAACTCGCCCTCGCCTTCCACCAGGCCCTGCGCACCGGCGACGACACCACCGCGCACCGCCTCCTCGACGGCTTCTACCGGCCCTTCGTGGAACTGCGCGCCCAGGGCCGCGGCTACGCCGTCGCCCTCGTCAAGGCCGGGGTACGGCTGCGCGGGCTGGACGTGGGCGAGGTACGGCCCCCGCTCAACGAGCCGGGCGAAAATCATGTCAAGCAGCTCGCTCAGCTGATCGAGCGTGGGTACGCGCTGCTGGAGGACACCAAGTGAAGGCATCGGCATTCGTCTACCCCTGGGACGTCAACGGGGACCCCGCCGCCCCGGCGCGCCTCGCGGACCTGGGCATACGCCAGGTGACGCTGGCCTCCGCCTACCACTCCACCCGCGCGCTGACCCCCCGCCACCCCGCCCGCCGCATCGTCACCGCCGAACACGCCGCCGTGCTCTACCCCCTCGGCGCCCGCTGGGAGGGCCGCACCCTGCGCCCCTACCCGGCCGGCGCCTGGGCACCCGAGGCGGACGCGTACGGAGAGGCCGCCGCCGCGCTCGCCGACGCCGGCCTGGAGACGCACACCTGGGTCGTCCTCGCCCACAACTCCCGCCTGGGCGCCGAGCACCCGGACACCTCGGTCGTCAACGCCTACGGCGACCGCTACCCGTGGGCGCCGTGCGTGGCGCGGCCCGCCACGCGCGCGTACCTCGTCGACCTGGCCGCCGAGGCCGCCGTACGGCCCGGGGCACGCGGCACCGAACTGGAGTCCCTCGGCTGGTACGGCCTCGCCCACCTGCACGCCCACGACAAGACCGGCGGGGTCGGCCTGGGCGACGCCGGCCAGTACCTGATGTCGCTGTGCTTCTGCCCCGACTGCCGCGCGGGCTACGCCGCCCACGGCCTCGACCCCGACGACCTGGCCGCCGCCGTCCGCGCCGCCCTGGAGCCGCTGTGGCAGGGGGCGCCCTCCGACGGCGGCTGGGCCGCGGTGGAGAAGCTGCTCGGCGACACCACCGCGAACGCCACGCGCGCGTGGCGCGACGAGACCGCCCGCACCCTCCAGGAGGCGGCCGTGGCCGCGGTCCGCGCGGAGGCCCCCGACGGCTTCCAGGTCCTCCTGCACGCCGACCCGGTCTCCTACCACTGCGGCGCCAACGCGGGCGTCGACCCCGCGCACATCCTGTCCGTCGCGGACGGCGTCGTCGTCCCCTGCACGGGCGGCCCCGGCCTGCTCACCCCCTTCGCGGAACAGCACCGCGCGGACGCCGTCCTCGCCGCCAACTTCACGGTCGTCTCCGGAATGGGCGGCAGCCCCGCCACCCTCGCCGCGGACGCCGCCCGCGCCCGCGACCTCGGCGCGACGGAACTGCGGCTGTACCACGCGGGGCTGGCCTCGGACGGGGACCTGGCGGCGGTGCGGTCGGCGCTCGCGCGGGTGTGACCCATGCCCGGTGCACGTCCTCGGCTCGGCCACGCACCCACCGGCCGAGGCCGCACCGGGCGCCGGGACGCCCTCCCCGCCGTGCTGCGGACCGCCGCCGTGCTGCGGACCGCCGGCGGGCCGCAGCCGATCACTGCCGATCACTGCTGACCTGCCGATCGCCGGCGATCACCAGCCCGGTTGCAGCGCCCGCTACCCCGCGTGACGATCGAAGAGGGGCACACGCGCGCGAGGACATGGCCGGCCGCGGAGGGGACGCGACGAACGACGCGGGGGGACGCGGGGGCATGCGACGAGAGGGTACGGCCATGTCACAGCTCGAACGCTTCCGCTACCACACGGCGGAGGACCCGCAGGCGCGCGGCGCGCATCTCGGACCGGCGGAGGTCCGGGCGCTGGAGGCAACGGAGACGCCGGACGGCTTCGAAGCGTTCAACTCGCCGGAGTCCGCGGCCCGTTTCTACCTGGAGGAGAAACTCGTCCAGGAGGACGCGCCCGGACTGCGCGCGGCCGTCCGCGAGGACCGGCCCGAGAAGGTCCCGGACCTCGCGCTGCGCGGCACGCGCCACCAGGCCGGCACCGGCACGACCCTGGTCCGCTTCGAGCAGACCCGCAAGGAGATCCCCGTCTTCGGCGCCGAAGCCCTCGTCGAGGTCGACGAGGACAACCAGCTCGTCTCGATGGACTGCCGGCTCGGCGAGGTGACCGACGTCGGTACCGTGCCGGAACTGACCGGAACGGAAGCACTGGAGCGGGTCAAGGAGGCGACCGGGAGCGCGGTCACCGCGGAGGAACTGCCGCCGCCGTCACTGGCGTACGTCAGCCGGGACGACCGCTGGCACCTCGCCTGGCACCTGCGCGGCGTGCCGGCCCAGCTCCCCGAGACGCGCCGCGGCGGTCTGCGCGGCCACGGTCTGGGCCGGTCCCCGCGCGACGACTTCCCGCTCACCGGCTACCTCGTCGACGCGTCCTCCGGCGAGATCCTCCAGTCGTACGGGATGACACCGACGGCCGCGGTGCCCACCCGGCTGGAGGGCGCGGACGAGATCGACGTCCGCCACCGGTTCCGGGGCAGCCGGCAGGACGGCTCCTACCTCCTCCACGACAGGTGGCGGGACATCGCCACCTACGACCTCGGATTCGCCGACCTCGCGCAGACCCGGCTGCCGGCCACGGCGATCGGGTCGGCGCAGGCGGACTTCGGCGCGGCGCACCGGGCCGGGATCTCGGCCCACGTCAACGCGGAGCGGGTGGAGAGCTTCTACCGCGACGAGCTGTACCGCGACGGCATCGACGACGCCGACATGGCGCTCGTCTCCACCGTGAACTGCGTCTACCTGCAGGACGGGCCGGGGCCGGAGTGGGTCAACGCCGTCTGGTGGAACGGGCGGATGTGGTACGGCCAGATGTCCGACGGCACCCGGCTGGTCAGCCTCGCCCGCCACCTCGACATCATCGCGCACGAGCTGACCCACGGGGTGATCGAGCACTCCTGCGACCTCCTCTATCAGGACCAGTCCGGAGCGCTGAACGAGTCGCTGGCCGACACCATGGGCGTCATCATCGCCAACTGGTACCAGGCGCCCGACCGGGACGACGTGCGTACGTGGAGCTGGGAACTGGGCGCGGGGCTGGGCAGCGGGGAGCTGCCGCTGCGGGACATGAGCGACCCCTCCCGGACCGGTGACCCCGCCCACATGCGGGACTACCTGGTCACCCGGCGGGACAACGGCGGTGTCCACACCAACAGCAACATCCACAACAAGGCGATGCACCACCTTCTCACCTCGGCCGACGAGGGAGGCAATCCCGTGCTGCAGGTCGGGGAATGGGCCCTGCTGATCTACCTCGCCCTCGTCCGCCTGCTGAAGCAGTCCGGCTTCGCCGACATGAGGCAGGCGCTGCGCGACGTCACCCAGACCTACCTGGCCGGGAGCGAGGCCGCGCGGACGGCCACGCTGGACGCCGTGGACGACGCGTACCGGAGGGTCGGCATCGGCTGAGCGCCGCCGCGCGGGCCGGTGCCCGTTCCCGTGCGGGTGCCGGTGGCGGTGCCGTCACGGGAACGGGCACCGGGCGGACGAGGGCACCGGGCGGCCGATGAGTTCCGCCGTCGCCGCCGGTCCACCTTCCAGGACCCCTCCCGGAGGAGCAGCGCATGACCGGACCGACCCGCCCGACCCTCGATCTCGGCCCCCAGACGGCGCTCGTGGCCCGCCTCGCCGGCGTCGTCCGCGACGGACAGCTGGCGGACCCCACACCGTGCCCGAAGTACACCGTGGGCGACCTGCTCGCCCACCTGAGCAAGCTTGCCGTCGCCTTCCGCGACGCGGGCCGCAAGCACCTGGGCGTCACGACCGACACCAGCCCGGACGCCGGGCTGCCCGTCCTGGAACCAGACTGGCGCACCCGGCTCCCCGCGGTGCTCGGCGAACTCGCCGGGGCATGGCGGGACCCGGCCGCCTGGAGCGGTACGACCCGCGCCGGGGGAGCGGACCTGCCCGGCGCGGTGGCGGGCCTCGTCGCCGTCGACGAGCTGGTGATCCACGGCTGGGACCTGGCCCGCGCGACCGGCCAGGACTACGCCCCCGACCCCGCCGCTCTCCAGGCCTGCCACGCCTTCCTCACCGAGTCCGTGGACGACCCCGGCCGGGACGACATCTTCGGCCCCGTCGTCGACGTCCCCGAGTCCGCGCCCCTGCTCGACCGCGCGGTCGGACTGAGCGGACGGGACCCGGCCTGGAGGCCGTGAGGCGGGTACCGCTCCGCTCTCCGGCGACCGGCCGCCGTCAACCGCGCGGCCGGTCGCCGGCCACCGGTGCCGGCACCTTCGCGCAGTTGCGGTGGCACACGGACCCGGCGCGGCTGAGCGCGATCCTGATCTCGCGGATCTCGCATGTTCTCGCCCGCTCCGGTGACGGCGGTCCCTGCCCCCGCCCGCACCGAATCCGCGTGCGGCGCCGGCCTCTTCCTGCGCGAGGCCGGCGTCGGCGCGCATCGCGAAGGCGAACGAGTGCACCTGACCCCGAGGGACCCGTACCGCGCGGGTAGGTGCCGCCCATCCCACCGGAGGCAACCTCAACTTCCTTTGTCAGAAGCATTGACGAAACACAGGGGCGCCCCTAGCTTCAACGCGTCGTACTTCGTACGTCATATATGAGACGCGATACGCGATATCCGAGAGGCGCGCATGACCTCTGTGCCCACGCCGATCCCCTCCCGCACGCAATACGTGCTGGAGGGAATCAAACACCGCATCCTCACCGGACAGCTGACACCGGGTCAGGCCCTGGTCGAGACCGAGCTGGCCGCGCAGTTCGGGGTCTCCAAGACCCCGGTGCGCGAGGCGCTGAAGACCCTGGCCGGCACCGGACTGGTGGTGATGAACCAGTACAAGGGCGTCACGGTGCGCATGGTCGACGCGGACATGGCGCGCGAGGTCTACGACGTGCGGCTGCTCCTGGAGCCCGAGGCGCTGCGCCGCACCGTGCGCCGCGGCGCCTCCCTGGACACCGCCCGCGAGGCGCTGACCCGGGCGGACGGCGCCACGGACACCGCGGAACGGTCGCTCGCCAACCGGGAGTTCCACCGCGCCCTGTACGTGCCGTGCGGCAACCCGCTGCTCGGCCGGATGCTGGACGAGGTCCGCGACCAGGCGGCCCTCGTGTCCGCCGTGGCCTGGGCCGCCGACCCCTCCTGGGAACGGGAGGCCAGTGAGCACCGCGAGATCCTGCGGCTCGCCCTCGCCGGCGACGCCGACGGCGCGGCGCGCGCCCTCCACGCCCACATCGCGTCCTTCGTCGAGCGGGCCTTCCCCGACGTACCGGGCGAGGTCCAGGGAGAGGACGGTCAGGCATGACAACGACGTTCGAGACCCAGCGGGCGGCCCTGGCCGACGTGGTCGCGATCCCGGTGACACCCTTCGCCGAGGACGGCTCCGTCGACCAGGACACCCACCGGGCCCTGCTGCGTCGTCTGCTCGACGGGGGCATCACCACCCTCACCCCCAACGGCAACACCGGGGAGTTCTACGCCCTGACGCCGCCCGAGCGGCAGCTCGTCACCGAGATCACCATCGACGAGGCCGGCGACCGCGGGGCGGTCCTCGTCGGTGTCGGCCACGACGTGCCCACCGCCATCGCCTCCGCCCGGCACGCCCGCGAGCACGGCGCCCAGATGGTGATGGTCCACCAGCCGGTCCACCCGTACGTCTCGCAGAGCGGCTGGGTCGACTACCACCGGGCGATCGCCGAGGCCGTGCCCGAGCTGGGCGTGGTGCCGTACATCCGCAACGCGCAGCTGCACGGCGACCGGCTGGCCGAGCTGGCCGACGCCTGCCCGAACGTGATCGGCGTCAAGTACGCCGTCCCGGACGCCGCCCGGTTCGCCGCGTTCGCCCGCGACGCGGGCCTGGACCGGTTCGTGTGGGTGGCCGGGCTCGCCGAGCCGTACGCGCCCTCCTACTTCTCCGCGGGCGCCACCGGCTTCACCTCCGGGCTGGTCAACGTCTCCCCGGCCGTCTCGCTGAACATGATCGAGGCGCTGCGGTCCGGCGACTACCCGGCCGCGATGAAGGTCTGGGAGCAGATCCGCCGCTTCGAGGAACTGCGCGCCGCGAACGGCTCCGCCAACAACGTCACCGTCGTCAAGGAGGCCCTCGCCTCGCTCGGCCTGTGCCGCCGCGAGGTGCGCCCGCCGAGCAAGCCGCTGCCGGAGCACGAGCGGGCCGAGGTCGCCGCCATCGCCGCCGGGTGGTCCATATGACGCGCCGCCCGGAGGACCTCAGAAGCCACCAGTGGTACGGCACCGACGGACTGCGCTCCTTCAGCCACCGCGCCCGCACCCGCCAGCTCGGCTACCTGCCCGAGGAGCACCTGGGCAAGCCGGTCATCGCGATCCTCAACACCTGGTCCGACATCAACCCCTGCCACGTCCACCTGCGCGACCGCGCCCAGGCGGTCAAGCGGGGCGTGTGGCAGGCGGGCGGCTTCCCGCTGGAGTTCCCGGTCTCCACCCTCAGCGAGACCTTCCAGAAGCCGACCCCGATGCTGTACCGGAACCTGCTCGCCATGGAGACCGAGGAGCTGCTGCGCTCCTACCCGGTCGACGGCGCGGTGCTGATGGGCGGCTGCGACAAGTCCACGCCCGCCCTCCTCATGGGCGCCGCGAGCGCCGGCCTGCCCGCCGTGTTCGTGCCCGCCGGACCCATGCTGCCCGGCCACTGGCGCAACGAGGTCCTGGGCTCCGGCACCGACATGTGGAAGTACTGGGACGACAAGCGCGCCGGCCTCATCGGCGACTGCGAGATGCAGGAACTGGAGAGCGGCCTGGCCCGCTCGCCCGGCCACTGCATGACGATGGGCACCGCCTCCACGCTGACCGCCGCCGCCGAGGCCCTCGGCATGACCGTGCCGGGCGCCTCCAGCATCCCGGCCGTCGACTCCGGACACGACCGGATGGCCGCGAAGGCGGGCATGACCGTCGTCGACCTGGTCCACAAGGACCGCGGGATCGGCCACATCCTCACCCGTGAGGCCTTCGAGGACGCCGTCACCACCGTGCTCGGCCTCGGCGGCTCCACCAACGCCGTCATCCACCTGATCGCCATGGCGGGCCGCGCGGGCGTCAGGCTCACCCTCGACGACTTCGACCGCATCGCCCGCACCGTCCCGGTCCTCGCCAACGTCCGCCCCGGCGGCCGGACCTACCTCATGGAGGACTTCCACTTCGCGGGCGGCCTGCCCGGCTTCCTCTCCCGCATCCCGGACCTGCTCCACCTGGACCGCCCGACGGTGTCGTACGACACGATGCGCGAGCAGCTCGCGGGCGCCCGGGTGCACAACGACGACGTCATCCGGCCCCGCGACAACCCGGTGGCCCCCGAGGGCGGGGTCGCGGTGCTGCGCGGCAACCTCTGCCCGGACGGCGCGGTCATCAAGCACATCGCCGCCGAACCCCACCTGCTCAAGCACACCGGGCCCGCGGTCGTCTTCGACGACTACCGGACCATGCAGCGCACCATCAACGACCCGGCGCTGAACATCACCGCCGACAGCGTGCTCGTGCTGCGCAACGCCGGCCCCAAGGGCGGCCCCGGCATGCCCGAGTACGGCATGCTGCCCATCCCCGACCACCTGCTGAAGCAGGGCGTGCGGGACATGGTGCGGATCTCCGACGCCCGGATGAGCGGCACCAGTTACGGCGCGTGCGTGCTGCACGTGGCGCCGGAGTCGTACGTCGGCGGGCCGCTGGCGCTGGTGCGCACGGGCGACCTCATCACGCTCGACGTCGAGGCCCGCACCCTCCACCTCCAGGTGGACGACGACGAGCTGGCGCGCAGGAGGGCGGAGTGGACCCCGCCGCCCACCCGTGACGAGCGCGGCTACGGCGCGCTCTACAACGAGCAGATCACCCAGGCGGACACCGGCTGCGACTTCGAGTTCCTCGCCCGGCCGGGCAAGGTGCAGGACCCGTACGCGGGCTGAGCAGTACCCGGTCACGGCCCTCATTGGCCGAGATGCCGAACATCGATCGGAAAGCGCTTCACCGAGAACCGAGAAACGGAGAACAGTCATGGCCCAAGCCGCAGCCGTGGCGAAACCGCCCGCGCCACCCCGGCGGCGCCGTGCCTCCGCCACGCCGCGCAGGCTCCCGTACCTGCTGATCGCACCGGCCGCCCTGCTGATGCTGGGCTTCATCGCCTACCCGGTGATCAGCGTCTTCTACTACAGCCTGCAGGAATACAACCCCACCAAGCCGTGGCGGAACGGTTTCGCGGGCTTCGACAACTTCGTCCACGCCTTCACCGAGGACCCCATCTTCTGGGACACCCTCGTCTTCAGCGCCAAGTGGGTCGTCGTCGAGGTCGGACTCCAGCTGCTGTTCGGTCTCGCGCTGGCCCTGATCGTCAACCAGACCTTCGTCGGCCGGGCCCTCGGACGTGCCCTCGTCTTCTCCCCGTGGGCCGTCTCCGGCGTGCTGACCTCCGCGATCTGGGTGCTGCTCTACAACTCCCAGACCGGCATCACCCGCTACCTCGCCGACGTGGGCATCGGCTCCTACGGCACCAGCTGGCTCTCCGACACCGAGACCGTCTTCCCGGCGGCCGTCGTCGCCGACCTGTGGCGCGGCGTGCCCTTCTTCGCCATCCTCATCCTCGCCGACCTGCAGTCCGTCTCGAAGGACCTCTACGAGGCCGCCGAGGTCGACGGCGCGAGCCGCCTCAAGCAGTTCTGGCACATCACCCTGCCCCACCTGAAGGACGCCATCGTCCTGTCCACGCTGCTGCGCGCCGTGTGGGAGTTCAACAACGTCGACCTGCTCTACACCCTGACCGGCGGCGGACCGGCCGGCGAGACCACCACCCTGCCGCTGTACATCGCCAACACCAGCGTGGAGTCCCACGACTTCGGCTACGCGTCGGCCCTGACCACGGTCGCGTTCGTGATCCTGCTCTTCTGCTCGATCGTCTATCTGCGGCTGAGCAAGTTCGGAGGCGAGTCCAAGTGAGCACCATCAAGGAGGCCCCGGTCGCCCCCGCGCCCCGCCCGGCCGCGGCCGAGCCGCCCCGCCCGGTGAAGGGCAGACACCGCGCCTGGGACGAGGTCCCCCGCTGGCAGATCTACCTGCCCCTGTCCGTCTACCTCGTCTTCACCCTGATCCCGTTCTACTGGATCCTGCTCTTCGCCCTGCGCCCGGCCGGCTCCACCTCGCTCGTGCCCTGGCCCGTGACCTTCGACCACTTCGAGAAGGTGTGGACCGAGCGGGACTTCGGCGTCTACTTCCAGAACAGCGTGCTCGTCGGCCTCGCCACCCTGGTCCTCACCACGGTCGTCGCCCTGGCCGGCGGCTACGCCCTCGCCCGCTTCGACTTCAAGGTCA
The DNA here is from genome assembly GCF_011193355.1 of Streptomyces sp. JB150. GTDB lineage: Bacteria > Actinomycetota > Actinomycetes > Streptomycetales > Streptomycetaceae > Streptomyces. Next base: position 1,682,701 of record NZ_CP049780.1, on the reverse strand, counting down.
AGCGCGGCTTCATGCTCGCCCTGCTCTGCTCCCAGTTCGTGCCCGGCGCGCTGCTGCTGGTCCCGCTGTTCGAGATCTTCGCCGAGCTGCAGATGATCAACTCCCTCGGCAGCGTCATCCTCGCCGAGACGGTCTTCCAGCTGCCGCTGTCGATGATCCTGATCAGCAACTTCATCAAGAACGTGCCGTACTCGCTGGAGGAGGCGGCCTGGGTCGACGGCTGCAACCGCTTCACCGCCTTCCGTGTGATCGTGCTGCCGCTGCTGCGCCCCGGACTGATCGCGGTCGGTTCCTTCGCCTTCGTGCACTCCTGGAACCACTTCCTGTTCGCCCTGATGTTCCTCAACAACCAGCAGAAGCAGACCATCCCGGTCGGCCTGAACACCCTGATGAGCTCGGACAGCGTCGACCTCGGCGCCCTCGCGGCGGGCGGCATCATCGCCGCCGTCCCCGTCGTCATCGTCTTCGCCTTCATCCAGAAGTGGCTGATCACCGGCTTCAGCGCGGGGGCGGTGAAGGGATGACACTCCGTCACGCGGCGCTCACCGCGACCCTGCCCGGCGTCCCGCGCGTGCCCGCGCACGCCGACGCCGCCCGCGACACCCTCGCCCGCGACACCAGCCGCGACACCCTCGCCTCCGGTGACGCCCGCGACAGTGACGCGCTCGCCGTCGACAGCGCCCAGGCGGCCGACCGGGCGGTGGCGCCGGGCGCGGGAGCCGGGAGGATCCGATGACCGGACCCGGGACCGGCCCGCTGGCCGAACCCCTGCCGATCGTGCTCGCCGGCGCCCGCGGCCACGGCCGCTGGCACGTGGCCAACATCCGCCGCCTCCAGGCCCTCGGTGTCGTACGGCTCGTCGGGATCTGCGAGGTGAACCCGCTCACCGAGGAGGAGTTCGGCGGCGAACTCCCGGCCCAGTCGGCCGACTTCGGCGCCCTGCTGGACACCACCGGCGCCCGCGCCGCGGTGATCTGCACCCCGATCCCCACCCACACCGACCTGGCGCTGACCGCCGCGAGCCGGGGCGTGCACCTGCTGCTGGAGAAGCCGCCCGCGCCGTCCTACGCCGAGTTCCGGCGGATGGCCGACGGGGTCGCCGCGGCGGGCGTGGCCTGCCAGATCGGGTTCCAGTCGCTCGGCTCGCACGCCGTGCCCGCGATCCGCGAACTGATCGCCGACGGGGCGATCGGCACGGTCACCGGCGTCGGCGGCGCCGGCGCCTGGGCGCGCGACGAGGCCTACTACCGCCGCGCGCCCTGGGCGGGCAAGCGGCGGCTGAACGGCGCCGACGTGATCGACGGGGCGCTCACCAACCCCCTCGCGCACGCCGTCGCCACCGCCCTCGCCCTGGCCGGCGGCGACCGCGCCGAGGACGTCACCGCGATCGAGACCGAGCTGTGGCGGGCCAACGCCATCGAGTCCGACGACACCTCCTGCGTGCGGATCACCACCACCGAGGGCCGCCGGGTCACCGTCGCCGCCACCCTGTGCGCCGAGCACCCGGACGAGCCGTACGTCCTCGTGCACGGCAGCCGCGGCCGGATCACCTTCTGGTACAAGCAGGACCGGGTGCTGCTCCAGCGCGCCGACCACGGCCCCGAGGAGTTCGAGTACGGCCGCACGGACCTGCTGGAGAACCTGGCCGGCCACCTGACGGACGGCACCGCCCTGCTCGTGCCGCCGGAGAGCACCGGCGCCTTCATGAAGGTCGTCGAGGCGATCCGGCTCGCCCCCGACCCCGCCCCGCTCCCGGAGTCCGCCTGGCACCGGCCGCCGGGCGAGGACCGCCGGGTCGTCCCCGGCGTGGACGCGCTGGTCGCGGCCGCCGCCGACACCCTCGCCCTGTACTCCGAGCTGGCGGCGCCCTGGGCCGCCCACGAAGAGGTGAGCACGCGATGACCAGTGCGGACACCACGGTCCTGCGGGTCGCGGGCCGGCCCGTCGCCCGGTACGTCACCCGGCCCGAACTGCCCGCCCGGCTCTCCCCGCGCCCCTATCTGCACCCCGTCACCACCCTGTCCGGCGTCTCGGTCACCGAACTGAGCCCCGCCGACCACGCGCACCACCTCGGCGTCGGTGTCGCCGTTCCCGACGTCGAGGGGTACAACTTCTGGGGCGGACGCACCTTCGTCCGCGACCAGGGCCCCACCGAGCTGGACAACCACGGCGCCCAGCGGCACCTCGGCTTCCAGCTGCGCGACCCGGACGGTTTCGTCGAGGAGCTGCGCTGGGTGGCCGGCGGCACCGAGGTGCTGCGCGAGCGCCGTACCGTCGCCGCGACCGCGCTCACCGACAGCGCCTGGGCGCTGGACTTCACCTTCGCCCTCACCAACCCGGCCGCCACCGCGCTCACTATCGGCAGCCCCGCCACCAACGGGCGCCCCGGCGCCGCGTACGGGGGCTTCTTCTGGCGGGCCCGCAAGGAGGCGAGCGCGCCGGACGTGTTCACCGCGGACACGGAGGGCGAGGCGGCGGTGCACGGCCGGGCCGCCGACTGGCTGGCGCTGGCCGGCTCCTCCTGGACGCTGGTCTTCGCCGGCGCCACCGGTGCCACCCGCCGCGACCCGTGGTTCGTGCGCACCGCCGAGTACCCGGGCGTCGGCTCCTCCCTGGCCCACGACGCGCGGCTGCCCGTCCCGCCCGGCGACACCCTGGTCCGCCGCGTCGTCACCGTCGTCGCCGACGGCCGCCTGGGCCGCGCCGAGGCCGCGGCCCTGATCCGGAAGGCGGTCACTCCGTGACGGACGAGTACACCAACCCGGTCCTGAACGCCGACTGGTCCGACCCGGACGTGGTCCGCGTCGGCGACGACTTCTACCTCACCGCCTCCAGCTTCGGCCGCGTCCCCGGACTGCCGCTGCTGCACTCCCGCGACCTGGTGAACTGGACCCTCGTCGGCCACGCCCTCGACCGCCTCGAACCCGCGCGGGAGTTCGCGAGGCCGCGCCACGACTGCGGTGTCTGGGCGCCGTCGCTCCGACACCACGACGACCGCTTCTGGTTCTTCTGGGGCGACCCCGACCAGGGCATCTTCCAGATCAACGCCCCCGAGATCCGCGGGCCGTGGACGAAGCCGCACCTGCTGAAGGAGGGCAAGGGCCTGATCGACCCCTGCCCCCTGTGGGACGACGAGACCGGCGAGGCCTACCTGGTGCACGCCTGGGCCAAGTCCCGCTCCGGCGTCAAGAACCGCCTCACCGGCCACCGGATGCACCCCGACGGCACGTCCCTGCTCGACGAGGGCAAGGTGATCGTCGACGCCGACCGCATCCCCGGCTGGTTCACCCTCGAAGGCCCCAAGCTCTACCGGCACGACGGCTGGTTCTGGATCTTCGCCCCGGCCGGGGGAGTGGAGACCGGCTGGCAGGGCGCCTTCCGCTCACGCGGCTTCTTCGGGCCGTACGAGGAGAGGGTGGTCCTCGAACAGAAGGACACCGACGTCAACGGGCCCCACCAGGGCGGCTGGGTGCGCACCCCGTCCGGCGAGGACTGGTTCCTGCACTTCCAGCAGCGCGGCGCCTACGGCCGGGTCGTCCACCTCCAGCCGATGCGCTGGGGCGCGGACGGCTGGCCGGTGCTGGGCGACGACGGCGCCCCCGTCACCGTCCACAAGAGGCCCGGCCTGCCGCCGCAGCCGCCGGCCGCGCCCGCCACCGACGACGACTTCCCCGGCGGACGGTACGGCCGCCAGTGGCAGTGGACCGCCAACCCGCGCGACGGCTGGGCCACCCAGCACTCCGGCGACGGCCTGCGGCTCACCTGCGTCCGCTCGGCCGACGCGCACGACCTGCGCCGGGTGCCGAACGTCCTCACCCAGCGGCTGCCCGGCACCCCCGCCGCCGCCGAGGTCACCCTGCGCCTGGACAGCGGGGAACCGGGCGCGCGGGCCGGTCTCGCCGTGCTCGGCGACGCGTTCAGCTGGATCGGGCTCCAGCGGGGCGCCGACGGCACGGTCCACCTGGTGCACCGGTACGCCGAGCCGGTCGCCGAGCACGAACGGGACGCCGAGCACGCCCGGCTCGCCCCGGACGGGACGGTCAGGCTGCGCATCGAGATCCGGCCCGGCGCGCGCTGCCGGTTCCTCGCCGACACCGGGGACGGCTTGCGCCCCTCCGGCCAGGTCTTCGCCGCCACCCCGTGGCGCTGGGTCGGCGCCCTGCTCGGCCTGTTCGCGCTCGCCCCCGGCGAGGACGGGCAGGGACACGCGGGCGCCGCCACGTTCACGCAGTTCCGCATCACCGCGATCTGACCCCATCCGTCCCTCGTACGCCTGTTGGGAGCCGCAATGACGCACCCCCCTGGCAAGCGCTTGCCGAGACCGGGGCACGGCAAGGTGGTGGCCGCCGTCGCCGGCCTCGTCGCCGCGCTGGGTCTCGGGGCCCTCGGGGAGGCCCACGCCGCCCCGCCGGCCGCCGGGGCGGGCACCCCCGCCGCCCCGTCCCGCTGGTCCGACCACCCGCACGGCTTCGCCTCGCTCGCCGGCGGCACCACCGGCGGCGCCGGCGGCGAGGTCGTCACCGTCACGGACCAGGCCGCGCTGGCGAAGTACGCCGCCGCGCCCGGGCCGTACGTCATCCGGGTCGCGGGCAGCATCACCGCGCAGCCGTTCGGCGCGAGCGTCGAGGTCGCCTCCGACAAGACCATCGTCGGCGTCGGGACGACCGGCGAGCTGGTGCAGGGCGAGTTCCACCTGAGCCCCGGCACCCACAACGTGATCATCCGCAATCTGACGATCCGCGACTCGGCCGTCGAGGGCGACTGGGACTGCAAGGGCACCGACTTCGACGGCATCCAGATGGACACCGTCCACCACGTCTGGATCGACCACAACCGCTTCTCGCGCATCTGCGACGGCCAGCTCGACATCCGCAAGAACAGCGAGTACGTGACCGTCTCCCACAACCGGTTCGAGGACAACAACAAGACCTTCGGCGTGGGCTGGACGGCCGACGTCAGGACGCAGATCACCGTCGACCACAACTGGTTCCGGGGCACCAAACAGCGCAACCCCTCGGTCGACAACGCCGCCTACGCCCACCTCTACAACAACTACCTGACCGCCCAGGCCGATCCGGGCGATCCGGTGTGGACGTACGGCAACTGGTCGCGCGGCGGGACCAGGATGGTCATCGAGAACTCGTACTACGAGGACGTCCAGCATCCCTACCAGGCCGACGCGACCGCCGAACTGGTGCAGCGCGGCTCGGTCCTGAAGAACACGAGCGGGCGGCACGACACCCGGGGCGCCGCCTTCGACCCGCGGGACTTCTACGCCTACCGGCTGGACCCGGCGCGCGCCGTGCCGGCGCTCGTCAGGCGCTTCTCCGGGCCGCAGCAGGGCATCGGCGTGGTGCGGGGCGGCGACGACGGGCCCGTGACGACCGCCGTCGCGCCCGGCACCTGCCGGGCCGGGGGCCACCGTCCCGCGAACGAGCCGAAGATCGTGCCGCAGGGGACTGGACAGGACCGCTCCGGCACCGTCATCGTCTACGGCACGCCCGCCGCGCACGGCGGCTCGAACGGCGGCGCCACGGTGCGGAACTCCGCCGGGGACGCCACGGCGCGCGACCTCCCCTTCGGCAACGGCTCCGACGGGGCCGCGCACGAGCCGGACGGCGGGCAGGCGCCGGCGACGCGTTCGGCCGGTGACCGGACCGTCCCCGAGGACACCGCCTCCGCCGGCGGCCAGGACACCTTGACGACCGACAGCCCCGAACCGGTCACGGTCGTCGAAGGGCCGGTGATCAGCGCGCTCGGCAGCCGGCCGGCGACCGGCATCGGCTGCGGCCCGGCCGCCCCGGCCGGGCAGGGCGTCCGCGACTTAGAGCCGCCCGCCGCGACCAGGGCCTCCCCGCCGGCCCGAATGGGCGGCTTCCCGCGGCAGGACGCGCCGCACGCCCGTCACTGACCCCCCACAACCACATATCCGCTGGAACCCGAAGAACCCGAACCACCCGACCCCCCGAACAACCCCAAGAACCCGAAGAAGAGAGCCGATCAATGAAGATCAGTATCCGCAGAAGCAGGCGCGCTGCCATCGCCGTCGCCCTGGGCTCCGTTCTCGCGCTCACCGCCACCGCCTGCGGCGACGACGGCAGCGGTGGGGGCGGCGGCGAGGGCTCCGAGGGCAGCGGCAAGGGCAAGATCGTCTTCTGGGACAACAACGGCGGTGTCCGCACCGACATCTGGAAGCAGATCATCGCCGACTTCGAGAAGGCGAACCCGCAGATCGACGTCGAGTACGTCGGCATCTCCTCCACCGAGTACCAGTCCAAGGTCGACACGGCCATCCAGGGCGGCGGGCTGCCGGACGTCGGCGGGGTCGGCGCGGCCATGCTCGCCGGGTTCTCCGCGCAGGGCGCGCTGGAACCGCTGGACGAGCGGCTCGCCGGGTCCTCGCTCAAGGGCAAGCTCAACGAGGACATGGTCGAGTCGATGAAGGCCGCTGGCGGCGGCGACGGCACCCTGTACTCGATCCCGACCTCCGCGAACAACGGCGTGCTGTACTACCGCACCGACCTGTTCGAGAAGGCCGGCCTGGAGGAGCCGACCACCTGGGACCGCTTCTTCGAGGCGGCCGAGAAGCTGACGAACGCCAAGAAGAACGAGTTCGGGTACACCATCCGCGGCGGCGCCGGATCCATCGCCCAGGCCCTGGACGCGATGTACGGGCAGAGCGGGATCACCTCGTTCTGGAACGGCGACAAGACCACGGTCAACGACCCGAAGAACGTCGAGGCGCTGGAGAAGTACGCGGCGCTGTACAAGAAGGTCACGCCGTCCGCCGACCTCAACAACGACTTCACCAAGATGGTCGCGCAGTGGGACTCCGGCACGATCGGCATGCTCAACCACAACCTGGGGTCGTACCAGGACCACGTGAAGGCGCTCGGCACCGACAAGTTCCGGGGCATTCCGCAGCCGACCGGGCCCGGTGGCAAGCGGGTGCAGGTGTCCAACCCGGTGGACGGGCTGGGCCTGTTCAAGAGCTCCAAGAACAAGGAAGCCGCCTGGAAGTTCATCGAGTTCGCGCTCTCGCACGAGGAGAACTCGAAGTTCAACGAGTCGGCGGGCCAGGTGCCGGCGAACACGGACGCCGCGAAGGACGCGTGGGTGTCGAAGGCGGAGCCGACGAAGCTGGCGGCCGAGGCGCTGAGCGACGGTTCCACCACGATCGTCCAGCTGCCGTACTACCTGCCGGACTGGAACACGATCTCCAAGGCGGAGAACGAGCCGAACTTCCAGAAGGTGCTGCTGGGTGACCTGAACGCGAAGGAGTTCCTGGACACGCTGGCCGAGCAGCTGAACGAGGCCCAGGCCGAGTGGAAGCAGCGCAATCAGTAAGGGTTCCGGATTCGCCGTGGGGCGGCCTGTCGGTTCTGGGCCGCGGGCCGTCCCGTGTTTCGAAAGGTGCCACCGTGTCCATGACCCGTAGACAGGCCGCTTCCGCCGCGCTCGCCGCCGTTCCCCTCGCCTTCGCGGCGAGCGGTGTCGCGCAGGCCTCTTCCGGGCGCCGTCGGACGATGCACATCGCCGGGGATTCGACCGCCGCGCAGAAGTACGCGGACGCGGCGCCGGAGACCGGGTGGGGGATGGCGCTCCCCTTCTTCCTGCGCAGGGACCTGCCCGTGGCCAATCACGCGGTGAACGGGCGCAGTTCGAAGAGTTTCGTGGACGAGGGCCGGCTCGATGTCCTGCTCGGGGAGATCCGGCCGGGTGACGTCCTGATCGTGCAGTTCGCCCACAACGACGAGAAGAGCGCCGACCCCGCCCGGTACACCGAGCCCTGGACGACGTACCAGGACTACCTGCGGCTGTACCTCGACGGGGCCCGTGCCCGGGGCGCCCGGCCCGTGCTGGCGACCGCGGTGGAGCGGCGCCGGTTCGACGCGGGCGGCAGGGCGCTGCCGAGCCACGGCGACTATCCGGCGGCGATGCGCGCGCTCGCCCGCGAGGAGGGCGTGGCGCTGCTCGACGTGCAGGCGCTGTCGCTGGCGCTGTGGCAGGAGCTGGGCGTCGAGGAGAGCAAGAGGTACTTCAACTGGACGGCGACCGAGCAGGACAACACGCACTTCAACCCGCCGGGCGCGATCGCCGTGGCGCGGCTGGTGGTGCGGGAGCTGCTGCGCACGCGGGTGCTGGGCCCGCGGGACGTGCGCCGGCTCGACGAGGAGATCCCCGAGTCCTGGATCAGCTGGCCGCCGGCCGCCGCGTAACCGTCCGACCGTCAGATGGCAGAAGAGAGAGCCGCAGCATGAATGCACAAAGATGGCATGAGCACGTCACCAGTACGGCGGTGAAGTGCGTCGCGCTCACCGGGTGCGCCGCACTGGTCCTCGGCGTCACCGGGACCGCCACCGCCCACGCCGGGCCCCGCGACCTCGGCCGCGAGGTGCTGGCCGCAGGGGACGGGTGGGCCTCCCACGGCACCGGCACGACCGGAGGATCGGCCGCCGACGCCGCGCACGTCTACACGGTGACCACCTGGGCCGAGTTCAAGGCCGCCCTCGCGGACGGCGGCAGCGCGCCCAGGATCATCAAGGTCAAGGGCGTCATCGACGCCGTCTCCGAGGGCTGCGCCGCCTTCGCCGCCGAGGGCTACGACTTCCGGCAGTACCTCGCCGACTACGACCCGGCCGTCTGGGGCAACGACAAGCCGGTCAGCGGCGAACAGGAGGACCTGCGCGCCGCGTCCGCCGCCAACCAGGACAAGGTCATCAAGGCGAACATCCCGGCGAACACGACCATTGTCGGCGTCGGGCGGGACGCCGGGATCCGCGGCGGCAGCCTCCAGATCCGCGGCGTCGACAACGTCATCATCCGCAACCTCACCATCGAAGCCCCGGTCGACTGCTTCCCGCAGTGGGACCCCACCGACGACAACGGGACCGGCGCCTGGAACTCCGAGTACGACGGTGTCGTGGTGTACGGCTCCACCCACGTGTGGATCGACCACAACACGCTCACCGACGGCCGTTACCCCGACAGCTCCCTGCCGGTCCACTTCGGCAAGGTCTACCAGCAGCACGACGGACTGGTGGACGTGGTGCGCGGCGGCGACCTCGTCACCGTCTCGTGGAACTCCTTCAAGGACCACGACAAGACCATGCTCATCGGCAACAGCGACGGGGCGGGCGCCACCGACTCCGGCAAGCTGCGGGTCACCCTCCACCACAACCGCTTCGAGGGCATCGTCGAGCGGGCCCCGCGCGTGCGGTTCGGTCAGGTCGACGCGTACAACAACCACTTCGTGGTCACCAAGGGCCAGAAGTTCGGCTACGTCTTCGGCATCGGCGCGAACTCCCGGCTGTACGCCACCCACAACGCCTTCTCCCTCGCGCCCGGCGTCAGCACCGCGAAGGTGCTGAAGAAGTGGAGCGAGGCGCCGCTCACCGCCGAGCACAACCACGTCAACGGCAAGCTCACCGACCTGATCGCCGTGCACAACGCGGAGATCCCCGCCGAGACCCTGCAGTCCGGCGCCGGCTGGACGCCCACCCTGCGCACCCGGGTCGACCACCCCCGCGCCGTCCCCGGCATCGTCGACCACCGCGCCGGCGCCGGCCGCCTCTGCTGACGCCTCCCGCCCAGGGCACCGCACCACCGACCGGCCCGCCGCTCGCCGGGGCCGGGGCGCACCGCCGCCCCGGCCCCGGCGAGCGCGGCCAAAGCCGCCGCACCCCGAAGGAGCACCCGCATGCCCTCGCCCCACCTCCGTTCCCCCCTGTCACGGCGGGGACTGCTGCTGGCGAGCGCCGGCGCGGCCGCCGCGCTCGGCCTGGCCGCCCTCCCCGCGCGGGCCGCGCACGAGCACCGCCCGTTCGGCCGGTACGGTTCCCCGGCCGCCCGCCGCACCCCCGGCACCCTGTACGTCGACCCGCACGGCCGGGGCGACTTCACCACCGTCCAGGCCGCCGTGCACGCCGCCGACGGCACCGGCCGCACCCTCGTCCTCGCGCCCGGCGTCTACCGCGAGACCGTCTCCGTCGACGCCACCCGGACGCAGATGACCTGGATCGGCGCCGCCGACGACCCGCGCGCCGTCGTCATCGTGTACGACAACGCGGCCGGCACCCCCAAGCCCGGCGGCGGCACCCACGGCACCTCCGGCTCGGCCACCACCACCATCCGCGCCGACGGCTTCACCGCCCACCGGATCACCTTCGCCAACGACTGGCTGCGCGCCGACCACCCCGGCGTCACCGGCACCCAGGCGGTCGCCCTCAAGGTCATGGGCGACCGCTCCGCCTTCCACCACTGCCGCTTCCTCGGCCACCAGGACACCCTCTACGCCGACACGACCGCGCTGACCGTCTTCGCCCGCCAGTACTTCTCGCACTGCTACGCCGAGGGCGACGTCGACTTCGTCTTCGGCCGCGCCACCGCCGTCTTCGAGCACTGCCACTTCCGCACCCTGAACCGCACCGACCTGTCCGGCGCCCCGTACGGTTTCGTCTTCGCCCCGTCGACGGCGGCCGCCAACCCGCGCGGCTACCTGGCGACCCGCTGCCGCATCACCAGCGAGGCCCCGGACGCGTACTACAAGCTGGCCCGCCCCTGGGTGCCCAGCTCCGACCCCACCGCCCGGCCGTCCCTCGTCGTGCGGGACACCTGGCTCGGCAGCGGCATCGACGCGGTCGCCCCCTACGCGAACATGTCGAACGCCTTCCCGTGGCAGGAGCAGCGGTTCGCCGAGTACCGCAACCTGGGTCCCGGCGCCCGCGTCACCGTCCCCGGCAACCGGCCCCGGCTCACCGACGAGCAGGCCGAGTCGGCGACCCGCGCCGCCTACCTCGGCGACTGGCGGCCCTGGAAGCAGACGTGCTGAGCATGAGGCGACGGTCCGCGTGAGGGGCGGCATCACCGAACCTCTGGCCGCCCTCACGGACGAGCTGTCCTTCCCGCTCGCCTGGGGCACCTCGCCCGTCCGGGACTTCCCCGCATGGCGGCGGGCGGCACGGGCGGTGGTCGAGGAGCACCTGCTGGTCGGGCGGCAGGACGGGACGCCGTACGCGCCCGAGTTCGGGGAGCCGGCCGCCGGGGACGACGGTGTGACGCGCGAGCCGGTCACCCTCTCCCTCACCCGCTGGGCACGCGTCGGCGGTGTCCTGCTCACCCCGCACGGGCGCGGGCCGTTCCCGGCGGTGCTGCTGCTGCACGACCACGGGTCCCGGTTCGACATCGGCAAGGAGAAACTGGTCCGCCCCTGGGACGACGAGGCCCGGCGGGAATCCGCGGCACAGTGGGCGCGGCGGTGCTACGGCGGACGGTTCGTCGGGGACGAACTGGCCCGGCGCGGCTATGTCGTGCTGTGCCTGGACGCGCCGGGCTGGGGCGACCGCGGACCGCTCGCCTACACCGGTCAGCAGGCCCTGGCCGCCCACTTCTTCCAGCTCGGCTCCTCCCTGGCCGGGCTCATGGCCCGGGAGGACGCCCGCGCCGCGGGGTTCCTCGCCGGGCTCGACCGGGTGGACGCCCGCCGGGTGGCCGCCGTCGGCTTCTCGATGGGCGGCTACCGGGCCTGGCAGACGGCCGCGCTCAGCGACGACATCGCCGCCGCGGCGAGCGTGTGCTGGATGACCGGCCTGAGGGAGATGCTGGTGCCCGGCAACAACGCCCTGCGCGGGCAGTCCGCGTACTACCTGCTCCATCCCGGGCTGGCCCGGTTCCTGGACATCCCGGACGTGGCGGGCATCGCCGCGCCGCGGCCGATGCTCTTCTTCCACGGCGCCCGGGACCTGCTGTTCACCGCGGACGGCGTGCGCGTCGCGTACGACAGGCTGCGGGCCGTGTGGCGGTCGTGCGGCGCGGCGGAGCGGCTGCTGCTGAGGACGTGGCCGGACGCCGGCCACGTCTTCGACGAGCGGATGCAGGACGAGGTGTTCGCCTGGCTGGACCGCGTGCTGTGAGGCTCACCGCCGTACCGGGCGGACCGACTCCAGCGTCGGCACCACGGGCGGAAGTGAGGGCTTCCGGCGGTTTCGTCCGGTGCCGGGGCGCCTGCCCGCCGCCCTCCGGGTACGGGGACGCCCCCGCCGGTCGTCACCGGCGGGGGCGTGAGGTGCCGGGCGAGGGGGGCTCGCGCCGGCACCGGGGGCCGGGCCGAGGGGGGCTCGGACCGGCGGCTGGGGCCTACTCGTAGGTCAGGTCGGAGGCCGTGTAGCGGCAGTGCGTGCCGTCCGGGCCGGTGCCCAGCTCCTTGGGCTCGGCGCCCGTGTTGTTGCCCTGGAAGCGGGTGCACGGCTTGATCTTCTTCTTGGCGTCGCCGTGGATGCGCACGCTGCGCAGGGAGGCCGTCTCGCCGAAGTTGGCGTTGATGCCGACGATCGACTTGCCGGGCGCGGTGACGTCGACGTCGTTGATGATCACCTGGCGGTTCTTGTACTGCGTCGAGCAGTTGCCGCAGGTGCGCACCAGCTTGCCGAAGTCGGAGACCTGGAACTTGGTCACGACCAGCTTGCCCGCGCCGTTGAACTGGAAGACCTTGTCGTCGGCCTTGCGCGCGCCGCCGCCGTGCACGGTGTAGACGGCCGAGGAGGACTTGCCCTTGAAGGTGGCGGCGTCCTCGCCGACGTCCTCCCACCAGACGTTCTGCAGGGTGCAGCTGCCCGCGCAGTGGATGCCGTCGGCGGCCGGGGCGCCCAGGATGACGTTCTTCAAAACCGCGCCGTCGGCGAGCTTGAAGATCGGGTCCTGGCCCTCGTCCTGGCCGGTGCCGCCGAGTTCGCCGCTTCCGTAGAAGCGCTGGTAGCCGCCGTCGTAGGTGCCGGAGACGGGGATGGTGCTGCTGACGGCCTTGGTGCCCTGGGCGGTCGGCCAGGCGGAGGCCGCGCCCGCGGTGGACAGCATCGTCGTGGTGACGATCGCCGCCCCGGTGATGCCCAGGGCGGTGGCGCCGGCGATCGCCGCGCGTCGCTTCGTGACGCGGCGGCGGTGGCGGACGCGCTGTTCGGCTCGTGCTGTCATGCCATTCCTTGCGTGGTGGGGGATCCTTGCGTCTCCTGGTCGCCACCGGCGGGGAAAGGGTTGCCGCGTTCCCGGAAGTTTTTTCCCGGCGTCCGCGGGAGGCGGTCCGCGGGTGCCCCGAGCCACCCGGGACGGTCCGCTCAGGGCCGTCCCGCGGCGGGCTGCTCGTCGTCCTCGTCGTCGTCCCGCGGCGCGAAGTCGCCCGCCACCTGGAGGGGCTGGGAGGCGGTGCGGGCCGCCGCCGCGTAGCGGTCGTCCTTCGCGTCCCGGCCGCCGCGCTCGTGGTCGTACTGCCCCGCGAACACCCACTCGCCCGCCGGCACCGTACGGCCCTCCTTCAGCCGCCAGGTGTAGACGAGGAAGCCGTCCCGCTCACCGACCGTCAGCTCGAAGTCGTCCTCGGGCAGCGACCGCCAGGCGCCCGTCGAGGACACCCCTCCGGTCTGCGCCACCCGCAACTCCACGGTCAGCGCGGTCAGTCGCTCGGCGGTCTTCAGGGTGACGTTGCTCTGCGCCCAGAACTCGTTGCTGTGCGGGTCCACCGAGCCGTCCGACCACAGCGGGCCGTCCTCGACCCCGGCGCCCGCGGACGGCAGCGCCGGCGCCGACGACACCGGGCCGGCCGTCGCCGTGGGCGACGGCGGCGCGCTGGACCGCTCACCGCGCGTGGGCAGGGCGCTCGGCGACGGTTCCGCGGGGAAGGCGGGCGGCGTGCGGGTCGCCTCCGGTGACGGCGTGGGCGTCGCGGTGACCGCGACCGTGCCCTGCGGGGGAGCGTCGTCCGACTTCACCGCGGACGCCACCGTGAGCCCTCCTGCGGCGAGCACGCCCGCGACCGCGGCCGTCGCCCCCGCCACCCGCAGCCAGCCGAACACCGGCGGACGCGTGGCCCGGTGACCGGCCGGGCGGACCTCCTCGGCCATGCCGCGCTCGATCCGGGCCAGCATCCGCGCCCGGTCCGGCTGGTGCGCCTCGGCCGCCTCCCGCAGCCGGGCGCGCAGCTCCTCGTGCACGTCCCGCCGCATCATCGGTCCCTTCCCGCGGCCTGGCCGGTCCGCGCCATCGCGGCATGCACCCGCTGCGAGGCCTGCCGTGTGCCGAGCAGTCTCTGCAGCTCGGCCATTCCCTTCGAGGTCTGGCTTTTCACCGTACCCACCGACACACCGAGGGCGAGCGCCGTGTCCTTCTCCGACAGGTCGAAGGCGTGCCGCAGCACCACACAGGCCCGCTTGCGGAACGGCAGCCTGCGCAGCGCCTCCTGGACGTCGACGACGCCGGCCACGTCCGGGTTCTCGGTCCGCTCCTCGCGCGGTGACCAGAACAGGGCGATCCGGCGCCGCTCGCGCACCGCGCTGCGGATCCGGGTGCGGGCCAGGTTGGCGACCACCCCGCGCGCGTACGCCACCGGGTGGTCGGCCGCGCGCACCCGGTCCCAGCGGTGCCACAGCGCCAGCAGCGCGTCCGCCGCGAGGTCGTCGGCGGCGTCCGCCTCACCGGTCAGCAGATGGGCGAGACGCGCGAGTTCGGCGTAGTGGCGCTCGAAGAAGGCATGGAACTCCACGGAGGCGGCGTCGTCGACGACTGTCCCCACGAGCGGTCTCTCCTCGCAGCGATTCCCCGGCGTCGAACAGCCGTACGCCGGGACGAGATCCGGCACTGTACCAGTGAGTCGTACGAGGTTTCGAATGCCGTATGGCGGACCGAACTCCGTTGCCGCTGCCCGGCGTCTGTGAGGCGTCCGCTCAGTCCCGCAGGGCCGCCTCCATCACGGCCTTGGCCACCGGGGCGGCCAGCCCGTTGCCGCTGACCTCGCTACGCGCCGCGTCCGACTGCTCGACGACGACCGCCACGGCGACCTCCTTGCCGGAGTCGTCGGACGTGGCGTACGAGGTGAACCAGGCGTACGGCGTCTTGCTGTTGTTCTCGCCGTGCTGGGCCGTACCGGTCTTGCCGCCCACCGTCGCCCCGCCGATCCGCGCGTTGGTGCCCGTGCCCTCCTCGACGACCGTCCGCATCGCCGACCGCAGCTGCTCGGCGGTGCCGGAGCCGACGATTTCCTCGGTGGAGGCGTTGTCGTCGTAGTCCTCCAGCACATCGCCGCCGTGGTCGGTGATCCGCGACACCATGTGCGGCCGGACCAGCTTGCCGTCGTTGGCCAGGGCCGCGGACACCATGGCCATCTGGAGCGGAGTCGCGGTCACGTCGAACTGGCCGATGCCGGACAGCGCGGTCTGCGGCTCGTCCATGTCCTTCGGGTACACGCTCTCGTAGGCGCGCACCGGGACGTCCTGCTCGGGGTCGTTGAAGCCGAACTTCTCCGCCATCGCCCGGACCGTGTCCTGGCCCAGGTCGACGGCCATCTTGCCGAAGACGTTGTTGCACGAGTACCGCAGCGCCACCCGGATCGAGGCGTTCTCACAGGGCGCGCCCGGGTTCTCGTTGGTGAGCACGTCCGAGGACTGCGGCAGGTCGTACGGGTCGGGGCTGTCCGTCCGCTCGTCCACCGACGTGTACAGCCCGTCCTCCAGCGCGGCCGCCGCCACCACCAGCTTGAACGTGGAGCCCGGCGGCAGCGGCCGGCGCAGCGCCCGGTTCGTCATGGGCTTGCCGGGGTCCTCGGTGAGCCCCGTCCAGGCCTCCGAGTCCCCCGCGGTGATCGCCGTCGGGTCGTACGACGGGGTGGAGACGACCGCGAGGATCCGCCCGGTCTTCGGGTCGATGGCGACGGCGGCGCCCTTCTTGCCGCCCAGCGCCTCGTACGCCGCCTTCTGGGTGGCCGGGTCGATCGTCGTGATCACGTCGCCGGGTTCGGCGCGCTCGCCGGTGACCGTGCCCAGCACGGTCTTCAGCCGGTTGTCCGTGCCGTCCAGGAGGTCCTGGTAGATGCCCTCCAGCTGGGTGGCGCCGTAGACCTGCGAGTTGTAGCCGGTCACCGCCGCGTACAGCGCGCCGTTCTTGTACGTCCGCTGGTATCCGAGGTCGCCGCTCTCCGTCCGCGCCGAGCCGGTGACCGCCTCCCCGGCCACGACGATGTCACCGAGCGGCTCGCTGTACAGCGCGATCGCGTTCCGCCGGTTGTGCTTGTCCTCCGCCAGCGCCGTGCCCTCGTAGAACTGCACCCACGTCGCCCTGACCAGCAGGGCGAGCACCAGGAGCAGAACGAGCACCGACGCGCGCCTGATCGTCTTGTTCATCGCGCCCGGACAGACGAGCGGATCGGCCGGAACGTTCCGCTCCGTCCGTTTTCTCATCCGCTCCTCAGAAAGCCCGCCTCGTAGGCCGCGATCACCGCCTGGGTGCGGTCGCGGGCCCCCGTCTTCGCGAGGACGGCCGCCACATGGGACTTCACCGTCGCGGGGCCGACCTCCATCCGCCGGGCGATCTCCGCGTTGGTGAGCCCGGTCGCCATGTGCCGCAGCACCTCGCTCTCCCGGGCCGTGAGCCTCGCCACCCACGGCGCGGGCGCCGGGTCCGCGTGCCGCACGGCCAGCGCCCGCACGGCCGACGGGAACAGCAGGGTGTCGCTGCGCGCCACCAGCCGCACCGCCTGCACCAGCGCCTCGGCGTCGGCCCGCTTCAGCAGGAACCCGGCGGCGCCGGCGCGCAGCGCGTCGTACACGGGCGACGGCGCGCATAATCCGGCGCGGCCGGCCGAGGGCGGCGGGGGACGCCGGTACGGCGGGCGAGGCCGAGGCGGCCGAGGCGGGCGAGGCCGGCAAGGCAGGCGAGGCGGGGAAGCCCGACGAGGCCGGGGCCCGACAAGGCGGGGGAGGCCGACGAGGCCGGGGAGCCCGGCGAGGCGGACGGGCCGGGGGAGCCGGCGGTCCGGGCGGAACCGGTGACTGTGTGCGTCATGCCGCCACGCTCCCGCGCGGAGCGCGCCGCCCGCCTCCTGCCCCGCGACGATCCGCCTCCGCCGCGCGGGGGAGAGCCGCGCCGCGGGGTCACTCCGCCAGCCGGAGCACCACTTCCTCGATCTCCTCGCCGCGCCCGGCCGCGTAATCCCGCTCCCGGGCGGTCTCCCGGAAGCCGCAGCGGGCCAGCACGCGCAGCGACCCGGCGTTGTCGGCCGCCGCGCGGGCGTACAGCGGGCGTTCGGGGACCTCGGCGAGCAGGGCGCGCAGCGCGGTGGTGGCCACGCCGCGGCCCCAGTAGGCGCGGTCCACCCAGTAGGTGACCTCGCGTTCGCCGGGCACCCCGTAGACGGCCGCGCTGCCCACCACGTCACCGTCGAGCAGCACCGTGCGGGCGTGCACGTCGGCCGACGCGCGCACCCGCCGCCAGTGCTCCTCGAAGGCGGACCGGTCGGCCGGGTCCGGCGGGGTGAACGCGGCCATCCGCAGGGACTCGGGGTCGTTGAGCTGCCGGTAGAAGACCGGCAGGTCGCTGTCGTGGACGGGCCGGAGCGCCACCTGCACGGTCAGAGCCTCCGCGTCGCCAGGGTGAGCCGGTCCCGGGCGTCGAACAGGGCGTCCTTCACCATCTGTTCGTGCGCGGGCGTGAGCCGGGCGACCGGGATGGAGCAGCTGATCGCGTCGCGGGCCGGGGTGCGGTAGGGGATCGCCACGCCGAAGCAGCGCAGGCCCAGCGTGTTCTCCTCGCGGTCGACGGCGTACCCCTGCTCCCGCACCTGGTGCAGCTCCTCGATGAGCTTCTCGCGGTCGGTGATGGTGTTCTCGGTGAGCGCGGGCAGCGTCTCCGGGAGCATCTTGCGGACCTGCTCGTCGCTGTAGGTGCTCAGCAGCGCCTTGCCGAGGGAGGTCGAGTGGGCGGGCAGGCGCCGGCCGACCCGGGTGAACGGGCGCAGGTAGTGCTGGGACTGACGGGTTGCCAGATAGACGACGTTGGTGCCGTCGAGGCGGGCCAGGTGGATGGTCTCGGTGGTGTCGTCGGAGAGCCGGTCCAGGGTGGGCCGGGCGACCGCGACGACCTCGTCGCCGTCGATGTAGGAGGTGCCGACCAGCAGCGCGCGCACCCCGATGCCGTACCGGGTGCCGGTCGCGTCGGTCTCCACCCAGCCGAGTTCGACGAGGGTGCGCAGCAGCATGTACAGGCTGGACTTCGGGTACCCGACGGCCTCCTGGACCGACGCGAGGGAGTGCATACCGGGGCGGGCCGCGAAGTACTCCAGCAGCTCCACCGTCCGCACCGCCGACTTGACCTGCGCTCCGCCGCCCGTCTCGCCTGCCGACATCGCCCTTGACCCCTTCGTTGGACGGGAAATAGTCTCTCGATCGTTCATCATCAGAGACAGTGTTCAGTATATCGAACGCCCCTGCCGGGCGGGAGACATACTGGGAGGGACCCGTGGTGGCAGCAGCACCAGTCTGGAGTGTCGACCCCCGTACCGGGAAGCAGCGGGAACAGGTTGCGGTGGAGGCCACAGCCCAGGAGGTGGACGCCGCCGTCCGCGCCGCGCACGAGACCCGCGGCGCCCTGACCGACCGCACGGTCCGCGCCGCCTTCCTGCGCACCGCCGCCGACCGCCTCGACGCCGCCCGGGACCGGCTCGTCGAGACCGCCGACGCCGAGACCGCGCTCGGCCCGGTCCGCCTCACCGGCGAACTCGCCCGCACCTGCTACCAGCTGCGCGCCTTCGCGGACATCGTCGACGAGGGCGCCTACCTCGACGTCGTCATCAACCACCCCGACGACACCGCCACCCCGCCCATCCCGGACCTGCGCCGCTACAAGGTCCCGCTCGGTGTCGTCGCCGTCTACTCCGCCTCCAACTTCCCCTTCGCGTTCTCCGTCGCCGGCGGTGACACCGCGAGCGCGCTCGCCGCGGGCTGCCCCGTCGTCGTCAAGGCCCACCCCGACCACCCGGCGCTGTCCGAGCAGGTCGCCGCGGTGCTGCGGGAGGCCGCCGCCGAGCACGGCGTCCCCGCCGGGGTGGTGGGCCTGGTGCACGGCTTCGAGGCGGGCGTCGAGCTGATCAAGCACCCGCTGATCGCCGCGGCCGGCTTCACCGGATCCGTACGGGGCGGCCGTGCCCTCTTCGACGCGGCCGCCGCGCGGCCCGTGCCCATCCCCTTCCACGGTGAGCTGGGCTCCCTCAACCCGGTCCTCGTCACCGAGGCCGCGGCGGCCGAGCGCGCCGAGGCGATCGGCAGCGGGCTCGCCGGGTCGATGACCCTCGGTGTCGGCCAGTTCTGCGTGAAGCCCGGACTGGTCCTGGCCCCGGCGGGCGACGCCGGCGACCAGCTGGTCAAGTCGCTCGCCGAGGCCGTGAGCGCCGTCGACGCCGGGGTGCTGCTCGATCACCGGATGCGGGACAACTTCGTCGCGGGCGTCGCCGAGCGGGCCCAGCTGCCGGACGTGGAGGCGCCGGTGACGCCGGGCGAGGGCGGGGAGCACACCGTCAGCCCCGGCTTCCTGACCGTCCCTGCGAGCCGGCTGGCCGCCGAGGGCGAGCACGACCTGCTGCTGGAGGAGTGCTTCGGGCCGGTGACCGTCGTCGCCCGTTACCGGGACGAGGCCGAGGCGAACACCGTGCTGTCCCGGCTGCCCGGCAACCTCACGGCGACCGTGCACCTGTCCTCGGCCGAGGCGGCGGGGGAGGGCCGGGGTCCGGAGATCCTCGCCGAGCTGACGCCGCTCGCCGGACGGGTCCTGGTGAACGGGTGGCCGACCGGGGTCGCCGTCGCGCCGGCGCAGCACCACGGCGGGCCCTACCCCGCCACCACCTCGACCTCGACGTCCGTGGGCGGGACCGCCATCGAGCGGTGGCTGCGGCCCGTCGTCTACCAGGGGGCGCCCGAGGCGCTGCTGCCGCCGGAGCTGCGGGACGAGAATCCGCTCGGGCTGCCCCGGCGGTTCAACGGGGTGCTGGAGCGGTAGCGACGTGGGGGTGCGGCGGGATCCGGGCTGCCGGTCGTGTGCGGTCGCTCGCGCGGTTCCCCCGCGCCCCTTCTCGGCGGAATGGATCCCGGCGTTTGAATGTTCACGTACTTTCGGGGACATCCGTCCTCCGTGAACCACTGAGCTGGAGAGCCGAGACCATGCGCGTCGAAATCTGGAGCGACATCGCCTGTCCCTGGTGTTACGTGGGCAAGGCCCGCTTCGAGAAGGCGCTGGCGGCCTTCCCGCACCGCGACGAGGTCGAGGTGGTGCACCGCTCCTTCGAGCTGGACCCCGACCGCCCGAAGGGCGACACCGGACCCGTCGTCGCGATGCTGGCCCGCAAGTACGGCATCTCCGAGGAGCAGGCCCAGGCCGCCGAGGACAACCTGGGCACCCAGGCGGCGGCCGAGGGCCTGGCCTACCGCACCCGCGGCCGGGACCACGGCAACACCTTCGACATGCACCGGCTGCTCCACCACGCCAAGCGGTACGGCCGCCAGGGCGAGCTGATCCAGCGGCTGTACGAGGCGAACTTCGCCGAGGAGGAGTCCGTCTTCGCGGACACCGAGCGGCTCGTCGCGATCGCCGCCGACGCCGGCCTGGACGCCGCCGAGGCCCGTGCCGTGCTCGCCGACCCCGAGGCCTACGCCGACGAGGTCCGCGCCGACGAGCAGGAGGCCGCCCGGCTCGGCGCCACCGGGGTGCCGTTCTTCGTGCTCGACCGCAAGTACGGCATCTCCGGCGCGCAGCCCGCCGAGGTCTTCGCCCAGGCGCTCCGCCAGGCCTGGGGCGAGCGCTCGCCGCTCACCCTGCTCGACCGGGGGGACGCCGACGCGTGCGGCCCGGACGGCTGCGCCGTGCCCCAGCCGTCCTAGCGGTCCTGGCTGCCCCGGCGGTCCTGGCTGCCCCGGCGGTCCTGGCTGCCCCAGCTGTCCTGGCCGGCCGGCGAAAGCCGCAGGTCCGCGCGGACGCACGCGGACTCATAAGGAACGCTTAGAGAAACCGCGTAAAAAGTCGCAATGGACGAGGGCAGGCCGGGGGCCCAGAGTGGACTCATGGAGACCACCAGCGCCCTCGACGCCCTCGTCCGTGCCGAGTTCAGCTCCGCGACCACCTTCCTGAACACCGCCAGCAACAGCCTGCTGCCCGCCCGCGCCGTCACCGCCCTGCACGAGGCGGCGCTGCTGCGGGCCGAGGGCCGGCCGCTGACCCCGCTGTACGAGGACGTCGAGGCGTGCCGGGCCGCCTACGCCCGGCTGGCCGGCGTCCCGGTGACCCGGGTCGCCCTGGGCGCGTCGGTCGCCGCGCACACCGGACTGATCGCCGCCTCCCTGCCCGCCGGCGCCGAAGTGCTGACCGCGGAGGACGACTTCACCTCCGTGCTCAACGCGTTCCACGTCCGCGGCGACCTCAAGGTCCGCACCGTCCCGCTGGAGCGGATCGCCGAGTCCGTCCGCCCCGGCACCGCGCTCGTCGCGGTCAGCGCCGTCCAGTCCGCCGACGGACGGATCGCCGACCTCTCCGCCCTGCGGGAGGCCGCCCGCGCCCACGGGGCACGCACCTACGTCGACTACTCCCAGGCCGCCGGATGGCTCCCGATGGACGCCGCCGCCGACGACTTCGGCGCCTCCGTCTCCTTCAAGTGGCTGCTCGGCCCGCACGGCGCCGCCTTCCTCGTCGTCCCCGAGGACTTCGGAGGGCTCACCCCGCTGCTGGCGGGCTGGGTCGCCGGGGAGCGCCCGTGGGACAGCACCTACGGCCCGGTGACCGAGTACGCCCGCAGCGCCCGGCGGTTCGACCTCACCCCGGCCCTGTTCACCTTCGCCGGTCTGCGCCGCTCCCTGGAGCTGATCGAGGAGGCCGGCGTGGCCACCGTGCACGCCCACGACGTGGCGCTCGCCGACCGCTTCCGGGCCGGGCTCGCGCGCCTCGGCCACGAGCCCGTGCCCGCTCCCGGGTCGGCGATCGTCTCCGTGCCCGGCCTCGGCTCCCGCCAGCCCGGGCTGAGCGAGGCGGGCGTCGAGGTGTCCGACCGCGCGGGCAACCTGCGCGCCGCCTTCCACCTGTACAACACGGCCGCGGACGTGGACCGGCTGCTGGACGCGCTGGCCGGCTGAGCACGACACGGGAGCGGGCGGCGTCCCGAGGACACCGCCCGCTCCCGTATCCCGTACGCCTGCCGCGTCAGCGCACCGGCGTGAAGTCGCGCGCCCCGATGAACTCGGGCCGCCGCACCGGCGCCGCGAACGGCTCGACCGCCGTGTTCTCCACGCTGTTGAACACGATGAAGACGTTGCTGCGCGGGAACGGCGTGATGTTGTCGCCGGAGCCGTGCATGGCGTTGCAGTCGAACCAGGTCGCCGAGCCGGCCTTGCCGGTGAACAGCCGGATGCCGTACTCGGAGGCCAGCTTGGTCAGCGCCTCGTCGGACGGGGTGCCCGCGTCCTGCATCTGGAGCGACTTCTTGTAGTTGTCCTTCGGTGTCTCGCCCGCACAGCCCAGGAACGTCTTGTGCGAGCCGGGCATGATCATCAGCCCGCCGTTGGTGTCGTAGTTCTCGGTCAGCGCGATCGAGACGGACACCGTCCGCATGTTCGGCAGGCCGTCCTCGGCGTGCCAGGTCTCGAAGTCCGAGTGCCAGTAGAAGCCGCTCGCGCCGAAGCCGGGCTTGACGTTGATCCGTGACTGGTGGACGTAGACGTCCGAGCCGAGGATCTGCCGGGCGCGGCCGACGACCCGCTCGTCCCGGACCAGGTTGGCGAACACCTCGCTGATCCGGTGCACCTCGAAGACGGACCGGATCTCCTTCGACTTCGGCTCGACGATCGAGC
This sequence comes from Streptomyces sp. JB150, assembly GCF_011193355.1. Lineage (GTDB taxonomy): Bacteria > Actinomycetota > Actinomycetes > Streptomycetales > Streptomycetaceae > Streptomyces. Next base: position 1,660,058 of record NZ_CP049780.1, on the reverse strand, counting down.
GCTCGTCGGCGCGGATCTCCGGGTCGGTGACCAGCCGCTCCAGCTCCCGCCGGTAGACGGCCACCTCGTCCTCGGTGATCAGCTGGTCGATGGCGAGGAAGCCGTCGCGCTCGAACGCCTCGAGATCGGCCGGACCGAACGGACCGGGCGCGTCGGGGGCGCCCCAGACGACCGGGTCCTGGCGCGGGATCAGCACCTCGCTGGTGCCCCGGGTCGGGTAGAGGTCGGTGACGGTCGGCTGCGCGGTGGTGGTCGCGGCGGTGGTGGTCGTGGTGGTGGTCATGGGTCGTCACACCTCCTCGGGTTCGGTGAGCAGTGGGTAGACGCCGTTCTCGTCGTGGTCCTCCCGTCCGGTCACCGGCGGGTTGAACACGCAGATGCAGCGGAAGTCCTCCTTGACGCGCAGCGTGTGCCGCTCGTGCCCGTCGAGGAGGTACATGGTCCCGGGCGTGATGGTGTACGTCCGCCCGGTCTCGTGGTCGGTCAGCTCGGCCTCGCCCTCGACGCAGACCACGGCCTCGATGTGGTTGGCGTACCACATCGACGTCTCCGTGCCGGCGTAGAGGACCGTCTCGTGCAGCGAGAAGCCGACCCTCTCCCGGGCGAGGACGATGCGTTTGCTCTCCCACGTCCCGGACGCGGCCTTCACGTGCCGGTCGGTGCCTTCGATCTCCTTGAACGAACGGACGATCACGGTGGAGCGATACCTCCTGGATAGCGGTCGGGCGTACGGGGGTCCGGTGAGCCGGCGGGCCGACGGGGCCGGCCGAAGCTCAGGACTCAGGGCTCAGGACTGAGGGCCCAGGACCCAGGGATTCATGGGATCAGCGGGTCTCGCGGACGGCGCGGGCCAGCGTCGTCAGGCCCTCGTCCAGCTCGTCCGGGGTGATGGTCAGGGCGGGCAGCAGCTTGACGACCTCGCTCTCCGGGCCGGAGGTCTCGATCAGCAGCCCCAGTTCGAAGGCGCGGCGCGCGACCCGCTCGGCCCGGCCCTTGTCGTGGAACTCCAGGCCCCACACCAGGCCGCGGCCCCGGTACTCCCTGACGTCGGCCAGGTTCTCCTCGGTGACGGCGATCAGCGCCTGCTCGACCTGCTCGCCGCGCGCCCGGGTCTGCTTCTCCATGGCGGAGCCGTCGGTCCAGTACGTCTCCAGCGCGGCGCTGGCCGTGACGAAGGCGGGGTTGTTGCCGCGGAAGGTGCCGTTGTGCTCGCCCGGCTCCCAGATGTCCAGCTCCGGCTTGAACAAGGTCAGCGACATCGGCAGGCCGTAGCCGCTGATGGACTTGGAGACGGTGACGATGTCCGGGGTGATGCCCGCCTCCTCGAAGGAGAAGAAGGCGCCGGTGCGGCCGCACCCCATCTGGATGTCGTCGACGATGAGCAGCATGTCCTGGCGCGCGCACAGCTCGGCGAGCGCCCGCAGCCACTCCGCGCGCGCCACGTTGATGCCGCCCTCGCCCTGCACCGTCTCGACGATCACGGCGGCCGGCTTGTTCAGCCCCGAGCCCTGGTCCTCCAGCAGCCGTTCGAACCACAGGAAGTCGGGCACCGTGCCGTCGAAGTAGTTGTCGAAGGGCATCGGCGTGCCGTGCACCAGCGGGATACCGGCGCCGGCCCGCTTGAAGGCGTTGCCGGTCACGGCGAGCGAGCCCAGCGACATGCCGTGGAAGGCGTTGGTGAACGACACGATCGCCTCGCGCCCCTTCACCTTCCGCGCCAGCTTCAGCGCGGACTCCACGGCGTTGGTGCCCGTCGGGCCCGGGAACATGACCTTGTACGGCAGGTCGCGCGGGCGCAGCACCAGGTCCTGGAAGGTCTGCAGGAAGCGGCGTTTGGCGGTGGTCGACATGTCGAGGCCGTGGGTGACGCCGTCCCGCTCCAGGTAGTCGAGCAGCGCGCGTTTCAGCACGGGGTTGTTGTGGCCGTAGTTGAGCGAACCGGCCCCGGCGAAGAAGTCGAGGTACTCGTGGCCGTCCTCGTCGTACATACGGCTGCCGTGTGCCCGGTCGAAGACGGTGGGCCAGCCGCGGCAGTAGCTGCGCACCTCGGACTCCACGGTCTCGAAGACGCTCAGGTCGGGCTGGGTGATGGTCACGGCGAATCGCTCCTCAGTGCGAGAGGTGGGGGGTCAACGGGCCGATGCGGTAGAGGACTTCGGGGTCGTGCGGGCCGTCCGGGAACAGCGGGGTGTCGAACAGGACCTCCCGCTCGACCCGGGCGCCGTGCCGGGCGGCGAACGAGGTGAACAGGCGTTCCGAGGCGGTGTTGTCCGGGGTGATCGTGGTCTCCACGCAGATCACCTCCGGGCCGGCCGCGACCCGGGCGGCCAGCGCGTCGAGCAGCCGGGCCGCGATGCCGCGGCTGCGGTGGCGGGGGTCGACGGCCACCTGCCACACGAGCAGGGTCCGCGGACGGTCGGGCCGCAGGTACCCGGTGACGAACCCGACGGCTTCCCCGTCGCCGTCGCGCGCCACCGCGGAGGTCTCGGCGAAGTCCCGGCACCACAGCAGATAGCTGTAGGAGGAGTTCAGGTCGAGGGTTCCGGATTCCTTGGCGAGCCGCCACAAAGCGGCTCCGTCCGCCACCGACGGGCGGTCGATGAACAGGTCTGCTGATGTCTCTGTCGGTGTGTCTGCTGGTGCGGCAGTCATGCGGATCGAATTTAGCGAGCGGAATTCGAAATTGCATGGCCGTCAGGGGTTGGGTGTCCAGGCCATCTGTGTTATCACGCGGGCGCATGCGAGACGAATGATGCAGATTTGCCCGAAGAATCCACCACAAATCGGACGCGTTGTGTAACGCATCACAGCCATGTCACCCCTGTGAGATCCGCCCGAATTACTCGATCGACGTTCGCAAAATCTTCGCGTTTAGGGTCGGCGAAACGGGGCAGAAGAACACGGGAAGCTGCCGCTGAATTGTTTTACATAAAGAGTCGTAAAGGGTGCTGAATTCATTCACGGGCAAGCAGGGCAATGCAGTACGCGAATGAGAACCCGGCGCAGACCGGAATCGGTCCCGCACACCGGCCAACGGTTGGCCGGTGTGCCCGCGCGGTCGTCAGTTCCAGGCGGTCTCCGCGGCGCGGCGGGCCGACTCCAGGTCGACCGCCGCACCCTGCTCGGCCAGCGCGGCGCCCAGGGCCGCGAGGGCGGCCTGGACGGTGCCCGGGGTCGCGTCGGGGCCGTAGTGGTTGACCCGGATCATCTCCTTGGCCAGCGCGCCGCCGCCCGCGGCCAGGGGCAGCGCCGGGTCGCTCGCCAGGGCGCGGGCGACCAGGTCGGAGGCCGGCACGCCCGCCGGGGCGCGCAGCGTCGTCGCCACCGGCGCCGCCTCAGCCGGGTCGTGGACGTACGGCTCCAGACCCCCGCCGAGCGCCACCGCGCCCGCGCGGGTCGCCGCCGCGGCACGGCGGTGCCGGGCCATGACCGTCTCCAGGCCCTCCGCCTCGATCCGCTCGACGCACGCCTCCAGCGCCAGCATCTCCAGCTGCGCCGGCGCGTGCAGCAGCGCCTTGCGGCCGCCGTCGACCCAGCGCTCCTTCCAGTCGAGGAGGGAGAGGTAGGAGCGGCGCGGCGCGTGCGGGTTGGCCGCCATCCGGGCCCACGCCCGCTCGCTCACCGACACCGCCGACACGCCCGCCGGGCCGCCCATCGCCTTCTGCGCCCCGATCACGCACAGGTCCACGCCCCAGGCGTCCGGCAGCACCGGCTCCGCGCCGACGGACGCGACGGCGTCCAGGTAGAACAGCGCGCCGTGCGCGCGGACCACCTCGCCGATCTCCGCGACCGGGTTGGTGTTGCCGGTCGCCGCCTCCGCGTGCACCAGCGAGACGAAGTCGATCTCCGGGTGCTCGGCGAACGCCTCCCGGATCTGCCCGGCGGTCACCGCCGTGTGGAACGGCACGGCGAGGTCGTACACCGTCGCCCCGCAGTCCCGCAGCCAGTCCCCGAAGGTCTGCCCGTACGGCCCGGTGATCACGTTCAGGGCGACCGTGCCCGGCCCGGCGGTGCCCCGGATGGCCCCCTCCAGCGGCAGCAGCGCCTCGCCCTGCATGATCACGACGTCCTGCCGGGTGTCCAGCAGCCGGGCGACCCGGTCCTCGATCGCGGCGAAACGCGCGGCGGTCAGCGGGGGCAGGTCGAGGAAGGGGTGGGTCACTGCGGTGCTCTCTTCGCTCACGGGGCGGACGACGTCGAGGGTAGCGGGGCCGCGCCGGCCGCCCGCCCGGCCCCCGCCGCGCCGCGGCCGGCGGGGGCGCGCAGCCCTGGAGGTGTCTCGGCGATCACGGGGCACCCCCATCGCCTCGACTCCCTCCTCCGCCTGGCGACGCACGGCACCGGACGCCGCTCGCTGATCCGGCCTGATCGACGAGACACCCCTTGCCGGCACCCGTCTTGCCGGCACCCGTCGTGGCGCGACTTCTTAGGCCGAACCGCCCCACTGGCATCAGTTCTATTTGAGTGACCCAAACATTTCCTTATAATCGGAACTCACTGTTCCCTTAGGAGGTCCCCCGTGAACACCGTCCTCGGGCGCCGGGCCCGTCTCCTGGTCGCCGCCACCGCGACGGCCGGGCTGGTCCTCGTAGCCGGCTGCACCTCCAGCGACAACGGCGCCGGCGGCGAGAAGACCGCCGCCGGCGGTGTCGAGCTGGTCAAGGCCGGGCAGCTCACCACCTGCACCCACCTGCCGTACCCGCCCTTCCAGTCGGAGATCGACGGCAAGGTGCAGGGCTTCGACGTCGCGCTGATCGACCTGGTCGCCGACGACCTGGGCGTGAAGCAGCAGATCCTCGACACCCCGTTCGAGAACTTCAAGACCGGTGCCTTCCTCAACTCCGGCGAGTGCGACCTGGCCGCCGCCGGCATGACCATCACCGAGGAACGCAAGAAGAACGTCGACTTCTCGGACCCGTACTTCGAGGCCACCCAGGCCGTCCTCGCCGACAAGAAGAGCGGCATCTCCTCCTTCGCGGACCTCAAGGGCGAGAAGGTCGGCGCCCAGGCGCAGACCACCGGCGAGGACTACGCCAAGAGCAAGGGCCTCGACCCGGTCTCCTTCGAGTCCTCCGACGCCGTCCTCAACGGCCTGCGCACCGGCCAGGTCGAGGCGGTCGTCATCGACTACCCGGTGGTCCAGGGCTGGCTGAAGGACAAGGCCAACGCCGACGCCTTCCAGGTCGCCGAGCAGCTCCACACCGGCGAGCAGTACGGCTTCACGGTGAAGAAGGGCAACGACAAGCTGCGCGAGGCCATCAACAAGGCCATCGCGGACGCCAAGGCCGACGGGACGTACAAGAAGCTGTACGAGCAGTGGATCGGTCCGTACGACGCGTCCGCCGCCTCCCCGTCCGCCTCATGACGAACCCGGACACCCCGGACACCGCACTCCAGCCGAACCAGCCGAAGAAGAAGGGCCTGACGCGGCGGCAGAAGCGCAGCCTCTCGCGCGGCGTCCAGTACGCCGTCTTCGTCGCGGCCGTGATCGCCTTCGCGGTCACGGCCGACTGGGACCGGCTGGCCAACCAGTTCGCGCAAGCCGACCTCGCGGAGCAGATGTTCCCCGAGGTCATCACGCTGGCCCTGAAGAACACCGTGCTCTACACCGTCTCCGGCTTCGCCGTGGGCCTGGTGCTGGGCATGGTCATCGCGCTGATGCGGCTGTCCTCCGTCGGCCCGTACCGCTGGCTCGCCGGCGTCTACATCGAGATCTTCCGCGGCCTGCCCGCCCTGCTGATCTTCATCTTCATCGGGGTGGCCGTCCCGCTGGCCTTCCCCGGCACGGAGATCGTCGGCGGCACCTACGGCAAGGTGGCCCTCGCGCTCGGCCTGGTCGCCGCCGCCTACATGGCGGAGACCTTCCGCGCGGGCATCCAGGCCATCCCCAAGGGCCAGATGGAGGCCGCCCGCTCGCTGGGCTTCTCCCACGCGCGGGCGATGATCTCGATCATCCTGCCGCAGTCCCTCCGGGTCATCCTGCCGCCGCTCACCAACGAACTGGTCCTGCTCTTCAAGGACTCCTCGCTGGTGCTGTTCCTCGGGGTCACCCTGGAGGAGCGGGAGCTGTCCAAGTTCGGCCGCGACCTGGCCAGCCAGACCGCCAACTCCACGCCGATCCTCGTCGCCGGCCTGTGCTACCTGCTGGTCACGATCCCGCTCGGCTTCGTCGTACGCCGTATGGAGGCGAAGGCCCAGGAGGCTGTCAAATGAGCCGCCCCGAGATCGAGATCCACGGCCTGCACAAGTCCTTCGGCGACAACCGGGTGCTGCGCGGCATCGACCTGGAGATCGGCCAGGGCGAGGTCGTCTGCGTCATCGGCCCGTCCGGCTCCGGCAAGTCCACGCTGCTGCGGTGCGTGAACCTGCTGGAGGAGCCCACCAAGGGCCAGGTGTTCGTCGGCGGCACGGAGGTCACCGACCCGGACGTCGACATCGACGCCGTACGCCGCCGCATCGGCATGGTCTTCCAGCAGTTCAACCTCTTCCCGCACCTCACGGTGACCGAGAACCTGACGCTGCCGCAGCGCCGGGTGCTCAAGCGGGACAAGGCGGAGGCCGCCCGCGTCGCCGCCGAGAACCTGGCCCGCGTCGGCCTCGCGGAGAAGGCGGACGCCTACCCGTCCTCCCTCTCCGGCGGCCAGCAGCAGCGCGTCGCCATCGCCCGCGCCCTCGCCATGGGCCCCGAGGTGATGCTGTTCGACGAGCCGACCTCCGCGCTCGACCCGGAGCTGGTCGGCGACGTCCTCGCGGTGATGCGGATGCTCGCCCAGGAGGGCATGACGATGATGGTCGTGACCCACGAGATGACCTTCGCCCGCGAGGTCGCCGACCGGGTCGTCTTCATGGACGGCGGCGTCATCGTCGAGGACGGCGAGCCCGAGCAGGTCATCACCCGCCCCGCCCACGAACGCACCCGCCACTTCCTGTCCCGCCTGCTCGACCCGGCGATGGCGGACGTCGAGGAGGAGATCTCGGACCAGGTGGGCAAGAGCGAATAGCGGCTCACTAGGGTGCGGTGCATGAGCGATGGAGCGGTGCTGCACGTGAAGGGGCGGGTGCTCGTCTCACCCGACGACGTCCGCGACGAACTGTGGGTGGTCGGCGGGCGGATCACCTACGACCGTCCCGCCGGCGCCCGCGAGGTGCGCACGGTGACCGGCTGGGCGCTGCCCGGTCTGGTCGACGCCCACTGCCACGTGGGTCTCGACGCGCACGGCGCGGTCCCGCGGGAGGTCGCCGAGCGGCAGGCGCTGACCGACCGGGACGCGGGCACCCTGCTCATCCGCGACGCCGGCTCGCCCTCCGACACCCGCTGGGTCGACGACCGCGACGACCTCCCGAAGATCATCCGCGCCGGGCGGCACATCGCCCGCACCCGCCGCTACATCCGCAACTACGCCTGGGAGATCGAACCGGACGACCTCGTCGCCTACGTCGCCCAGGAGGCCCGGCGCGGCGACGGCTGGGTCAAGCTGGTCGGCGACTGGATCGACCGCGACCTCGGCGACCTGTCGGCGTGCTGGCCCCGCGAGGCGGCCGAGGCGGCCATCGCCGAGGCCCACCGCCTGGGCGCCCGCGTGACGGCGCACTGCTTCGCGGAGGACTCGCTGCGCGACCTGGTCGAGGCGGGCATCGACTGCATCGAGCACGCGACGGGCCTCACCGAGGACCTGATCCCGCTCTTCGCCGAGCGGGGCGTCGCGATCGTCCCCACCCTCGTCAACATCGCCACCTTCCCCCGGCTCGCCGAGGGCGGCGAGGCCAAGTTCCCCCGCTGGGCCGACCACATGCGCCGCCTGCACGCCCGCCGCTACGACACCGTCCGCTCCGCCCACGACGCCGGCATCCCCGTCTTCGTCGGCACCGACGCCGGCGGCTCCCTCCCGCACGGCCTCGCGGGCGCCGAGATCGCCGAGCTGGTCACGGCCGGCATCCCGGCGGTGGAGGCGATCTCCGCCGCCACCTGGGCGGCCCGCGCCTGGCTCGGCCGCCCCGGCCTGGACGAGGGCGCCCCCGCCGACCTGGTCGTCTACGAGGAGGACCCGCGCGCGGACGTACGCGTGCTGACGGCGCCGCGCCGCGTGGTGCTGAACGGCCGCGTCGTCGGCTGAGACCCCGGCCGGGGCGGATCTCGCCGAGACCGGTAGCAGCGCGACGACGCCGTACCTCGCGGCCGGGGCGGTCGCCCTGCCGGCGGCGGGAGCGGCGGTGGCGGCACGGGCCCGCCGCCGCGGCTGAGACGGGGATCGAGGACGAGGTTGGGCAGGCCGACAGGGGGCCGGGGAGGGAGCCTGGCCGTCCGGGTCAGGTCCCCGGGTCCTCCGTCACGGGCAGGCAGTCGGCGAGCAGGGCGACGACATCGCGCCAGGCGCGCCGCGCCTGCTGTGGGTGGTAGCCGACACCGGGGACCACGGGGTGGTCGACCGTCGGGTGGTGGAAGCCGTGCAGGGCGCCGCCGTAGACCGCGAGGCGCCAGTCGACGCCCGCGGCCTGCATCTCGGCGGCGAACGCCTCCCGTTGCGCGGGCGGCATGATCGGGTCCTCCGATCCGACCCCGGCCCACACCGGGCAGCGGATGCGCGCCGCCTCGCCCGGCCGGCCCGTGGTGGTGGCGTTGACGGTCCCGATCGCGCGCAGGTCGACGCCGGCTCGCCCGAGTTCGAGCGCGATGGCGCCCCCGGTGCCGTAGCCGATGGCGGCGATCCGGTCGGGGTCGGTCCGGGGCTCGGCGCGCACCACGTCGAGTGCCGCGTGGCCGATGTGCCGCATCCGGTCGGGATCGGCGAGCAGCGGCAGGCAACGGGCCAGCATCTCCTCGGGGTCGCTCAGGTAGCGCCCGCCGTGGAGGTCGAAGGCCAGCGCCACGTGGCCCAGCTCGGCGAGCGCATCGGCCCGGCGACGCTCGACGTCGCTGAGCCCCATGCCCTCCGGTCCGAGCAGCACCGCGGGCCGGCGGCCGGCACCGGCCGGGAGCGCGAGGTGCCCGATCATCGTCAGACCGTCGGCCGGGTATGCGACCGTACGCGTTGCCATCGCCCTCATGAGACCGGACTGTAGTGATCGTCGAGCCCGGTCGGGCCGCTGTTCTGCCGCCGGCAGAACAGCATGGGTGCCCCTCTGACACGGCGTCTGGCGCGGCACCCGACACGGCGGGGGCGGGGAGACCCCCGCCCGGCCCCCGGTTCAGCCCCCGCCCAGCGCCACCCGCAGCGCCCCCAGCAACCGGTCCACCGTCCCCCGGTCCCGCACCGCGACCCGCAGCCACTCCTCACCCAGCCCCGGGAACGTGTCCCCGCGCCGCAGCGCGAAGCCCAGCTCCCGCAGCCGGTGCCGTACGGCCGCTGCTCCGGGCAGGCGGACCAGCACGAAAGGCCCCTCCGCGGGGGACACCACCCGCACCCCGGCCTCCTCGAACGAGCCCAGCCCGGCCACCAGATACGCCCGGTCCGCCGCGATCCGGTGCGCCGCGTGCGCCGCCTCCGCCAGCGCCCGCGGCGCCACACACGCCTCGGCCGCCGCCAGCGCGGGCGTGGACACCGGCCACAACGGCTGCGCCCGCTCCAGCTCGGCGACGGTCTCCGGCGCGGCGAGCACGTACCCGATCCGCAGCCCCGCCAGCCCCCACGTCTTCGTCAGACTGCGCAGGACCACCAGGCCGGGCACGTCCGTCCGCCCGGCCAGCGCCTCCCGCTCGCCGGGCACCGCGTCCATGAACGCCTCGTCCACGACGAGCGTCCGCCCGGGACGGGCCAGCGTGGCGATCGCGGCGGCCGGGTGCAGCACCGACGTCGGGTTGGTCGGGTTGCCGATCACCACGAGGTCGGCGTCCTCCGGGACGAGCCCCGGATCCAGCCGGAACCCGTCCTCCTCGCGCAGCAGCACCCGGTCCACCGTGTGGCCCGCGTCCCGCAGCGCCGCCTCCGGCTCGGTGAACTGCGGGTGCACGACCACCGGCCGGCGCACCTTCAGCGCGCGCGCCAGCAGCACGAACGCCTCCGCCGCACCCGCCGTCAGCAGCACCCGCTCCGCCGGCAGCCCGTGCCGCGCGGCGACGGCCGCCCGCGCGGCCCGCCCGTCGGGGTAGGCGGCGAGCCCGTCGAGCGAGCCGGCGATCACCTCCCGCAGCCACGCCGGGGGAGTGCCGGACCGTACGTTCACCGCCAGGTCGGTGAGGGCGGAGCCGTCGTCGCGGACCTCCGCGTCACCGTGATGACGCAGATCGTGCCCGTCGTCAGTGCGCATGGGTGTGTGCGTGCCCCCCGTGATGGTGATGCCCGTGTCCGTGGCCGTGCCCGTGGTGGTGGCCGTCGTCGTCGGGGTGGTAGTGCGGCTGCTGGGGCATGCCCACCTTGTCCTCGAAGCCGGGCAGCGCGATCCGGTACACGCACGAGTCGCAGTTCATCCGCAGGTCGCCCTTCAGGGCCTCCTGGTACCGCTCCATCACCAGGTCCAGCAGCTCCGGCTCCGGCCCGATGACGTCGGCCGAGCGCACCTCGATCTCCGGGTGCGCCGCCGCCCAGCCCTCGGTCTGCTGCCGCACCCGGTCCGGCAGGATGCCGGTGAACAGGAAGTACGGCAGCACGACGATCCGCTTCGCGCCCAGCTTCGCGCACCGGTCCAGCCCGCTCGGCACGTCCGGCGCGGCCAGCGACACGAACGCCGTCTCCACCCCGGCGTACCCGCGCCCCTCCCACAGCAGCCGCGCCGCCTTGTGCACCTCGGCGTTGGCGTCGGGGTCCGTCGAACCGCGCCCGACCAGCAGCACGGTGACGTCCGCGCGGTCCTCGGGGGTGCGGGCCGTGCCGCCCAGCGCCTCGTCCAGCCGCCGCTCCAGCACGGACAGCAGCGCCGGGTGCGGGCCGAGCGGACGGCCGTACGTGTACGAGATGCCGGGGTGGCGCTCCTTCTCGCGGGCCAGCGCGGCCGGGATGTCACCCTTGGCGTGCCCGGCGGACACCAGCATCAGCGGCACCGCCGCGAACCGGCGCACGCCCCGCTCCACCAGCTCGGTCACGGCCTCGCCGAGCGGCGGCGGGGACAGCTCGATGAAGCCGCCCGCGACGGGCAGGTCCGGGTTGCGGCGCCCCAGCTCCCGGACGAAGTCGCGGAACGCCTCGGCTCCGGCGTCGTCCCGGGTGCCGTGGCCGGCGATGAGCAGGGCGGGCGGCGGGGTGGTCACGATGTCTCCTCGGAGTACGAAGTCGGGTGGTACAGCAGGGCGTTGAGCGCGGCGGCGGCGACCGCAGACCCGCCCTTCTCGGACACGTTGCTCACGGCGGGCAGCCCGCTCTCGCGCAACGCGGCCTTGGACTCGGCCGCGCCGACGAAACCGACCGGCAGACCGATGACGAGCGCCGGATCGGCGTCCAGCGTGAGCAGTTCCTCCAGGGCGGTCGGCGCGCAGCCGATCACCCACAGCGCGCCCGGCCCGACCTGCTCGTAGGCCAGCCGCACGGCGTGCGCGGAACGGGTGAGGCCCGGACCGGCCTTCGCGTCCTTCAGCCGGCAGACCGTCTCCCGCCGGGTGATGCCGGCGGCGACCATCTCGACGTCCACGACGACGGGCGCCCCGGCGTGCAGCGCGGCGTACGCCTTCTCCAGCGCGGCCTCGTCCATGACCAGGTCGTCGGCGTAGTCGAGGTCGGCGGCGGAGTGGATGACCCGCTCCACCACCGCGCGGGTCAGCGGCGGGAAGTGCGAGGTGTCCAGGCGGGCGCGCAGCCGCCGGAAGGACTCCCGCTCGATGGGGTGGACGACGCGGTTCACTTCGGGTCCTCCTGCGATGCCTGCCAGCGGTAGCCGCGCGGCGTCACCATGCGGCCCGCGATCGCGCGGGTGGCGGTGTTGCCCACCGTCACGACCGTCATCATGTCGACCGTCGCGGGGTCCAGCTCCGCCAGCGTGGTGAGCCGGCTGGACTCGTCGGCCCGCGACGCGTTGCGCACGACACCGACCGGCGTGGCCGGGTCCCGGTGCTCGGCGAGGATCGCGAGCGCCTTCGGCAGCTGCCAGTCACGGCCGCGCGAGCGCGGGTTGTAGAAGGTCACGACGATGTCCGCCGCGGCCGCCGCCCGCACCCGCCGCTCGATGACCTCCCACGGCGTGTGCAGGTCGGACAGGCTGATCGAGACGTGGTCGTGGCCGAGCGGCGCGCCCAGGATCGCCGCCGCCGCGAGCGCCGCGGTCACGCCCGGCACCCCGACCACGTCGATGTCGTCGGACGCCTCGGCGAGAGCGGGGGAGGCCATCGCGTACACGCCCGCGTCCCCGCTGCCGATCAGCGCGACCGCCTGCCCCTTGCGGGCCTCGGCGACCGCCGTGCGCGCCCGCTCCTCCTCCGCGCCCAGCCCGGACTCCAGAATTCGGGTGCCGGGCCGCAGCAGGTCGCGGATCTGGTCGACGTACTGGTCCAGTCCGACCAGCACCGACGCCCGCTCCAGCTCGGCCTTCGCGCGGGGCGTGAGCAGGTCGCGGGCGCCCGGCCCGAGCCCGACCACCGCGAGCCGCCCGCGCCCGGGCCGCCGGACGACCGCGCAGGTCGCCATCGCCGGGCTGGCCGCCGACTTGCGCTTGGGGACGAGGAGTTCACCGCCGCGCACCAGCGCCGCCGCCTCCGCCACTGACGGCGTGCCCACGGCGGCCAGCGGCGCGTCGGACGGGTTGGGAACCTCCACCGCGGCCAGTTCCTCGGCGGGGTACGTCACCAGCGGCACGCCCAGCCGGGCGGCGGCGCCGACGATGCCGGGCTCCTCCGCCTTGGCGTCCACGGTGGCCAGCTCCGCGACACTGCGCGCGGACAGCCCCGCGTCCCGCAGCGCCTCCTCGACCAGCCCCAGCACCTCCTCGACGGGCGCGCCCTTCGAGGCGCCCACCCCGACGACGAGGGTCGGCGGACGCAGCACGGCCTCCCGCGCGGCGGGCTCGACCAGCCGGTCCGTCACCCGGACCGCGTACGGCCCGTCCTCGGCGACCGGCAGCGGCGGCAGCGGCCACGCCACCTCCGTGCGCAGCGCCACCGGCTCCCCGTCGAGCAGCGCCCGCGACACCGCCGCGACCTCGCCCTCCACGGGCAGCCCGAGCGTGTCGAGGCCCGCGATGCCGACGGCGTCGGTCGCCGTCGTCACCACCGGCTCCGCGCCCAGCACCGAACCGACCGCGCGGGCCAGCTCGTTGGCGCCGCCGCCGTGCCCGCCGACCAGCGACACGGCGTACCGCCCGCCCTCGTCGACGCACACCACACCCGGGTCGGACGCCTTGTCGTCCAGCAGCGGCGCGAGCAGCCGGACGACCGCACCCGTAGCGAGGAAGCACACCAGCTGCTCGCACTCGGCGAACGCCCGCCGCACGGCGTCCTTGACGGGTCCGTCGTACACGCGCGTACGGTCCGGCCACGCCGCGGCCAGCCGGTCCCGCGCCGCCGCTCCCGCCGCGGTGGCGGAAATGAGGCCGATCACTGGGCAACTCCCTCTTCGATCACGGGGTTTCTGACACCCCACAGCAGAAAAACCGGATTGGTCGCCGCGAGCCGGGTCACGTCCCCGGGCAGCGGCGCGAGCCGGGACGACTGGAGCAGCACCCCGTCGCAGGAGAACCCGGCGCTCGTCAGGGCCTCCCGCGCGGCCGGCACCCGGTCCAGCGCGGCCATGGCGACGACCACCGTGCGCCGCGCGCGCCGCGCGCACGCGGTGACGACGGCGGGCAGTTCACGCCCCCCGCCGCCGACGAACACCGCGTCCGGGTCGTCGTCGAGACCGGACAGCGCGTCCGGCGCCGCCCCGTGCACCACCCGCACGTCCACACCGTGCGCGGCGGCGTTGGCGCGGATCCGCTCCACCCCGTCCGCCGCCTTCTCCACGGCGACCACCGCCGCGCCCAGCCGCGCGCACTCCACGGCCACCGAGCCGGAGCCCGCGCCCACGTCCCACACCAGGTCGCCGAGGCGGGGGCCCAACCGGGCCAGGGCCAGCGCCCGCACCTCGAACTTGGTGATCATCGAGTCGCGGTGGGCGAACGCGTCCTCCTGAAGCGCCCATCCGGCGGGCCGTACGGCCGGACCGGCCACCGTGCGCACCGCGCCCAGCGCCCGCCTCGGATCGAGGGACAGCACGACACTGACCGCCGTACCCCAGTCCCGGGCCGCCGCCTCGGCGGGCGTCACCCGCTCCACCCGCTCCCGCTCCGGATCGCCCAGCGCGGACGCGACGACCAGTACCCGCCCGGTGTCCCGCAGCGCCGCGCCCAGCTCGGCGGGCCCGGCTCCCGGCCCGGTCAGCACCGCCACCTTCGGGTGCGCCCGGCACACGTTCACCGCCGTGCGCGGCTCCCGCCCGTGCGCGCTGACCACCACCGCGTCCTCCCACGGCAGTCCCACCCGCGCGAACGCGGCGGCCACCGAGGACACCCCGGCCCGCACGTCCAGCCGCTCGGGCCCGAACCGCTCGACCAGCGCCCGCACGATCCCGAAGAACCCGGGATCGCCCGAGGCCAGCACCACCACGGGCCGGTCCTTCTCGACGTACGGCTCCATGGCGTCCAGCGCGGGCGCCAGCGGCCCGAGCACGATCCGCTCGGCGCCCTCCGGCAGCCGTACGGCGTCCAGGTGGCGCCGCCCGCCGACGACCAGCTCCGCCCCGGCCACCGCCTCCCGCGGCGCGGGCGCCCCGGTGCCCGTGCCGACCACGGTGATCACTGCTGGGCACCCCGCGCGCGCAGCGCCTTGCGGGCCTCCGGGTCGGCCTTGCGGTACCCGTGGAAGTGCCCCGGGTGGTACAGGTGCGAGCGGGTGCCGTGCGCGTCGAGGGCCGGGCCGACCAGGAACAGCGTGTGCTTCCACAGCTTGTGCTCCTTGACCGTCTCCTCCAGCGTGCCGATCGTGCACTTCACGACCAGCTCCTCCGGCCACGTCGCCTGGTACGCCACGACCACCGGCGTCGTCGTCGGATAGCCGCCCTCCAGCAGCTCCCGCACCAGCTGCCCGCTGCGCGCCGCCGACAGGAAGATGGCCATGGTGGTGCCGTGCCTGGCGAACTCGCGGACCTCCTCGCCGGGCGGCATCGGCGTCTTGCCGCCGCCCAGCCGGGTCAGCACCACCGACTGCGCCACCTCCGGGATGGTCAGCTCCCGCTGCGCCAGCGCGGCCACCGCGGAGAACGACGACACGCCCGGCACGATCTCCGTGGCGATGCCGATCTCGTGGCAGCGGTCCAGCTGCTCCTGGGTGCCGCCCCACAGGGCGGGGTCGCCGGAGTGGATGCGGGCCACCCTCAGCCCCTCGGCGTGCGCCCGCCGGTAGACGGCGACCACGTCCTCCAGCGACATCGTCGCCGAGTCCAGGACCTCCGCGTCCTTCCGGGCGTGCTCCAGCACCTCCGCCTGGACCAGGCTCGCCGCCCAGATCACGATGTCGGCCTCGGCGATCGCGCGCGCGGCGCGGAACGTCAGCAGGTCGGCGGCGCCGGGGCCGGCACCGACGAAGGTCACCTTGCCGGCGGGGGTGTCGGCCATGGGGTCGGTTCCTCTCGTACAGGAGTTGTCGTGGCAGTTGTCGCGGGAGCTGTCGCGCAAGGTGTCGCGGGGGTGTCGCAGGACGTGTCGAACGGGTGCGGGCGACGCGGGTTCACCGCGGGCCGGGTCGTACGTGCGCGACCCGCCGCCGATCCGGTAGCAAGGGCACATGGCGGTGCTCGTCGCGCTCGGCGCGTTCCTGATGACGCTGGCCGGCGGCTGGACGGCGCAGCGTGTGACCGACCGCCGCCACCTGGTGCTGGGCCTGGCCGGCGGCCTGATGCTGGGCGTCGTCGGCCTCGACCTGCTGCCGGAGGCGCTGACCGCGGCGGGCACCGAGGTGCACGGCGTCCCGGCGGCCCTGCTGCTCTTCGTGGCCGGTTTCCTCGTAGCCCATCTGGTGGAACGTCTGCTGGCCGCCCGGCAGGCCGCGCACGGCGCGGAGGAACACGATGGGCGGACCCCCGAGGTCGGTCTGACCGCCGCCGCCGCGATGGTCGGCCACAGCGCGATGGACGGCGTCGCCATCGGCGCCGCCTTCCAGGTCGGCCACGGCATGGGCGTCGCCGTCGCGCTCGCCGTCATCGCCCACGACTTCGCGGACGGCTTCAACACCTTCACGCTCGCGACCGTCTACGGCAACGCCCGCCGCCGCGCCGTCGCGATGCTGGTCGCGGACGCCGTCGCCCCCGTCGCCGGAGCCGCCTCCACGCTGCTGTTCAGCCTGCCCGAACCGCTGCTCGGCGGCTATCTCGGGTTCTTCGGCGGCGCGCTGCTGTATCTCGCGGCGGCCGAGATCCTGCCCGAGGCCCACCACGAGCACCCGGCCCGCTCGACCCTGCTGTGCACGGTCGCGGGCGCCGCGTTCATCTGGCTGGTGGTCGGCATCGCCGAGTGACGGCCCGCCCGGCCGGCGGCTCACAGTTTCCCGCCCCGTCCGCCGTCCCGCGGCGCGGGCGCGATCAGCGTCGACAGATACGGCAGCGGCGCCCCGTCCAGCTCGGCGGCCGGCCGGATCGACTCCTCCGGCAGCCCCAGCGCCGACCCCCACACGGCGCCCTGGAGCCGCCCGCTCTCGCGCAGCGCCTCGGCGACCTCGGCGGCCTGCCGCCCGAACTTGTACGCCACGACCGTCCCCGGCCCGTTCAGCGCGTCCTTCAGCACGGCCGCGCCCGCCGTCACCGGCACCAGCGTCAGCGGCTCGGTGCCCTCCGTCAGCACGGCACCCGAGCGCGCCGCGAGGTCCTGCATGGCGGTGATCCCGGGCACCGTCTCGACCACCGTGCCCGGCACCAGCGCGGCCACGGTCTGCGCGAGATACGTGAACGTCGAGTACACGTTCGGGTCCCCGATGGTCGCGAACGCCACCGCGCCCCGCGCCCGCAGCAGTTCCGCGACCCGCTCGCCGGCCGCGTCCCAGGCCGCCTCGCGCCGCCCCCGGTCGGTCCGCTCGTTCAGCGCGAACACCACCCGGACGACCTTGTCCTCGGGCACGTAGTGCAGCACGGTCGCCTCCGCGCGCCCGCGCTCGCCGGTGTCCATCACGGGCACCACCACGACCTCGGCGGCGCGCAGCGCGTTCACGCCCTTCACGGTCACCAGCTCCGGGTCGCCCGGACCGACCCCGACCCCGACCAGCCTGCTGCTCATGACGTCCGGCACCTCTCCACGAACCGACGGGCGACACCGGGCTCGGACGCCCAGTGCGTGTGCAGATAACTCGCGTGCACACCGCGCTGTACGAAACCTTCGACGCGCCGCACGGGCGCCCGCACCCCCCACGCCGGGGCGGCCCCCGCGCCGGGCTCGACGACCGTGCGGTGGAACTCGTGCCCCCGCATCCTGGTCCCGGCCGCCGCCAGCACACTGTCGCCGACGGCCACCGCGTCCCGGTAGCCCAGCGTCAGCCGCTCGCTCATCCGCGCGGAGGCGTCCAGCACCCCGCACATCGGCTGCCCGTCCAGCTCCCGGCACAGATACAGCAGCCCCGCGCACTCGGCGGCCACCGGCGCGCCCGAGCGCGCCAGCGCGCCGACCGCCTCGCGCAGCGGCTCGTTGGCGGCCAGCTCACCGGCGTACACCTCGGGGAACCCGCCGCCGATCACCAGCCCCGCCGTGCCCTCCGGCAGCGCCTCGTCCCGCAGCGGGTCGAACGGCACCACCTCGGCCCCGGCGGCGCTCAGCAGCTCGGCGTGCTCGGCGTAGGAGAACGTGAACGCCGCACCGCCGGCGACCGCGACCACGGGGCGGGTCCGGCCGGGGATCACCGGCGGTTCCCACTCCTCGCACGACAACGCGCCCGCACTGCGCGCCAGCCCCGCCAGCGCCTGAAGATCGCACCCCGCCTCGACCTGCGCGGCCATCGCCGCCACGGCCTCCACCGCGGCCGTACGCCGCTCGGCGACCGGCACCAGACCCAGGTGCCGCGACGGCGTGTCCACCTGCGGCGCCCGCCGCAGCACCCCCAGCACGGGCACCCCGGACGCGTCCAGCGCCTCCCGCAGCAGCGCCTCGTGCCGGTTCGAGCCGACCTTGTTGAGGATCACGCCCCCGATCCGCACCTCGGGATCCCAGGACGCGAAGCCGTGCACCAGCGCGGCCACCGACCGCGACTGCGACGAGGCGTCCACCACCAGCACCACCGGCGCCCGCAGCAGCTTCGCCACCTGCGCGGTGGACGCCAGCTCGCCCTCCCCGGCCGCCCCGTCGTACAGCCCCATCACGCCCTCGACGACCGCGAGGTCGCAGCCGCGCGCGCCGTGCGCGAACAGCGGCCCGATCAGCTCAGGACCGCACAGGTACGCGTCGAGGTTGCGCCCCACCCGCCCGGTCGCGAGCGCGTGGTAGCCGGGGTCGATGTAGTCCGGCCCGACCTTGTGCGGGGACACGGCGAGCCCCCGCGCGGCGAACGCGGCCATCAGCCCCGTGGCGACGGTGGTCTTGCCGCTCCCCGACGAGGGCGCGGCGACCACCAGCCGGGGGACGGACGAGGAGGGGTTCACCACTCGATGCCCCTCTGCCCCTTCTGCCCGACGTCCATGGGGTGCTTCACCTTGGACATGTCGGTCACGAGATCGGCGAAGTCGACCAGCTCCTGCGGGGCGTTGCGCCCGGTGATGACGACGTGCTGGGTGCCGGGGCGGTCCCGCAGCACCTGCACGACCTCGTCGGTGTCCACCCAGCCCCAGTGCATCGGGTACGCGAACTCGTCGAGCACGTACAGCCTGTATGTCTCGTTCGCCAGGTCCCGCTTGACCTGCTCCCAGCCCTCGCGGGCCTTCTCCTCGTTGTCCATCTGCGCGTCGCGCTGCACCCAGGACCAGCCCTCGCCCATCTTGTGCCAGGCGACGGTCCCGCCCTCGCCGGAGTCGCCGAGCACGCGCAGCGCCCGCTCCTCGCCGACCTTCCACTTCGCCGACTTGACGAACTGGAACACCCCGATCGGCCACCCCTGGTTCCAGGCGCGCAGCGCCAGCCCGAAGGCGGCCGTCGACTTGCCCTTGCCGACCCCGGTGTGCACGACCACCAGCGGCCGGTTGCGCCGCTGACGGGTCGTCAGACCGTCGTCGGGAATGACACTCGGCTGTCCCTGCGGCATTACGCGGCCCTCCTCGTCACGTCCTTCACCAGCCCGGCGATGCTGTCCGCGCGCAGCTCGTCCAGCGTCACCGCCGTACCGCCCAGCTCGGCGGCGAGCTGCCCCGCGAGCCCCAGCCGCACCGGCCCCGACTCGCAGTCCACGACCACCGACGCCACGCCCTCGGCCGCGAACAGCCGCGCGGCCCGCCCGGCCAGCGCCACCGGCTCCGGTCCGCCCGTCGCCCGCCCGTCCGTCACCACCACGACCAGCGGCCGGCGCGCGGCGTCCCGCAGCCGCTCCACGCGCAGCACGTCGTGCGCCTTCAGCAGCCCCGCCGCGAGCGGCGTACGGCCGCCCGTCGGCAGCGACTCCAGCCGCGCGGCGGCGGCGTCCACCGACGACGTGGGCGGCAGCGCGACCTCGGCGGACGTGCCGCGGAACGTCACCAGACCCACCTTGTCCCGCCGCTGGTAGGCGTCCAGCAGCAGCGACAGCACGGCACCCTTCACGGCGCTCATCCGCTGCCGGGCGGCCATCGAGCCGGAGGCGTCGACCACGAACAGCACGAGGTTGCCCTCACGCCCCTCACGGGTCGCCTGCCGCAGATCGTCCCGGCGGACCACCAGGCCCGGCCCCGACCGGCCGCGCGCCCGCTGATGCGGGGCAGCCGCCCGCACGGTCGCCGCCAGGTGAAGCTTGGTCAGCGCACCCTGGGGGCGCCGCGCGCCGGTCGTGCGCCCGTGCTCGGTCCGTGCCCGCGAGCGCCGCCCGGCCGCGCCCTCGCCGATGCCGGGCACGCTCAGCACGCGCGTCCGGAACGGCTCGGCCGCCCGCGCGGCGGACTGCTCACCCGCGCCCGACGGCTGCGGCTCGCCGCCCTCCCCGGCCTCGGGGCGCGCGGCGGTGTCACCGCCCTGCGGGCCGCTGTCGGGAGCGGGCTCCCCACCGCCCCCGCCGGGACCGTCCGGACCCGGATCGGGATCCTCGTCGTCCTCCCCGGAGAACTCCTCCAGGGTCTGGTCCAGCTTGTCCTCGTCGAGGCCCGGCGCGTCGAAGGGATTGCGCCGGCGCCGGTGCGGCAGCGCCAGCAGCGCCGCCTGCCGCACGTCCTCGGCGAGCACGTCCGTGCGGCCCGCCCACGCGGCCAGCGCCGTCGCCGTGCGCGCCATCACGATGTCGGCGCGCATCCCGTCCACCTCGAACGCCGCGCAGGTCGCCGCGATCTGCCGCAGCGCCCCGTCGCCGAGCCGCACCTGCGGCAGCAGCCGACGCGCCGCGACGATCCGCTGCCGTACGGCGGCCTCCTCGTCGGCCCAGCGCGCGGCGAAGGCGGCCGGGTCGTCCTCGTAGGCGAGCCGCCGGCGCACGACCTCCACCCGCTGCTCCGGCTCCCGCGAGGCGGCGACCTCCACGGTCAGCCCGAACCGGTCGAGCAGCTGCGGACGCAGCTCGCCCTCCTCCGGGTTCATCGTGCCGACGAGCAGGAAGCGCGCCGCGTGCCGCACGGACACGCCCTCGCGCTCCACGTACGACGCGCCCATCGCCGCCGCGTCCAGCAGCAGGTCGACCAGGTGGTCGTGGAGCAGGTTGACCTCGTCGACGTACAGGATCCCCCGGTGCGCGTCGGCGAGCAGGCCCGGCTCGAACGCCTTCACGCCCTCCGCGAGCGCCCGCTCGATGTCGAGGGCGCCAACGAGCCGGTCCTCGGAGGCGCCGACGGGGAGTTCGACCATCCGCGCGGGACGCGCCGTACCCGCGCCGGGCTCGTGCGGCCCGTCCGGGCAGCCGGGGTCCGGGGCGGCCGGGTCACAGGAGAACCGGCACCCGGGCACGACGGCGACCTCGGGCAGCAGCGCCGACAGGGCACGGACGGCCGTGCTCTTCGCGGTGCCCTTCTCGCCGCGCACCAGCACACCGCCGACCGCCGGGGACACGGCGTTCAGCAGCAGCGCGAGCCGCAGATCGTCCTGGCCGACCACGGCCGTGAAAGGAAAGGGGGTGGTCACCGGTCGCCCTCCAAGTCGCCTTCGAGCTCCAGATAGGTGGCGCGCAGCCGCTCCAGCGTGTCCGCGTCCGGCTCGGCCCACAGGCCCCGGTCCGCCGCCTCCAGCAGCCGCTCGGTGATGCCGCGCAGCGCCCACGGGTTGGACTGCTTCATGAAGTCCCGGTTCTCCGGGTCGAAGACGTACTCCGCGCTCAGCTTCTCGTACATCCAGTCGTCCACGACCCCGGCGGTGGCGTCGTAGCCGAACAGGTAGTCCACGGTCGCCGCCATCTCGAAGGCGCCCTTGTAGCCGTGCCGGCGCATGGCCGCCATCCAGCGCGGGTTGACCACGCGGGCGCGGAAGACCCGGTGGGTCTCCTCGCCCAGCGTCCGCGTCTTCACCTGGTCCGGGGTGGCCGAGTCGCCCACGTACGCCTCGGGGTTGGCGCCCGTCAGGTGCCGGACCATGGCGACCATGCCGCCGTGGTACTGGAAGTAGTCGTCCGCGTCGACCAGGTCGTGCTCGCGGGTGTCCACGTTCTTCGCGGCGACCGCGATCCGCCGGAACGCCGTCTCCATGTCCCCGCGCGCCGCCCGCCCGTCGAACCCGCGCCCGTAGGCGTAGCCGCCCCAGACGGCGTACACCTCGGCGAGGTCCGCGTCGGAGCGCCAGTTCCGCGCGTCGATCAGCGGCAGCAGACCGGCGCCGTACGCGCCCGGCTTGGAGCCGAAGATACGGGCCGTGGCGCGCCGCCGGTCGCCGTGTCCGGCGGTGTCCTCGTCCACGTGCGCGCGCACGTAGTTGGACTCGGCGGGCTCGTCCAACTCGGCCACCGCCCGCACCGCGTCGTCGATCAGCCCCACCACGTGCGGGAACGCGTCCCGGAAGAAGCCGGAGATGCGCACCGTGACGTCGATGCGGGGCCGGCCCAGCTCCGTCAGGGGGATGACCTCGAAGCCGGTCACGCGCCGGGACGCCTCGTCCCACACCGGGCGGCAGCCCAGCAGCGCCAGGATCTCGGCGATGTCGTCGCCCTGGGTGCGCATGGCCGAGGTGCCCCAGACCGTCAGGCCCACGGACTTCGGGTACTCCCCGTTGTCCGCGAGGTAGCGCTGCACCAGCGAGTCCGCCAGCGACTGCCCGACCTCCCAGCTGAGCCGGGACGGGATCGCCTTGGGGTCGACGGAGTAGAAGTTGCGGCCGGTCGGCAGGACGTTGACCAGGCCGCGGGTCGGGGAGCCGGACGGGCCCGCGGGAACGTAACCGCCGTCCAGTGCCCGGAGGATGTGGCCGATCTCGTCCGTCGTGCGGGCGAGGCGCGGCACGACCTCCGTGCAGGCGAACTCCAGCACGGCGACGGCGTCGGGCAGTTCCGTGCCGAGCACGTCCCGGACGAGAGCGGTGCTCTCGGAGACGTCCCAGCCGCGCTCCTCCATGCCCTCCGCGATCCGCTGGCACAGCTGCTCCAGCAGGTCGATCGCGTCCGAGGCCGTCCGCGCGGGACCGTCCACCAGGTCCGTCAGCTCCACCGGCACCTTCACCGGCGCGCCCGGCTCGGCCAGCAGCTCCTTCTCGTCCAGCCCGAAGTGCGCCGCGAGCGCGGCCCGCAGGCCCGGCAGCGCGTTCGCCTGCCCGCCCCACACCTGCGAGGCGCGCAGCACGGCGAGCACCAGGTTCACGCGCGGCTCGCCGACCGGGCCGCCGCCGAGGATGTGCAGGCCGTCGCGGATCTGCACGTCCTTGATCTCGCACAGATAGCCGTCGATGTGCATGACGAACTCGTCGAACTCGTCGTCGTCCGGCTGCTCGTCCACGTGCAGGTCGTGGTGGAGCTCGGCGGCCTTGACGAGGGTCCAGATCTGCGCGCGGACCGCCGGGGCCTTCGCCGGGTCCAGGTCGGAGACCAGCGCGTACTCGTCGAGCAGCTGCTCCAGCTTCGCCAGGTCGCCGTAGGTGTCGGCGCGGGCCATCGGCGGCACCAGGTGGTCGACCACCGTGGCGTGGCCGCGCCGCTTGGCCTGGGTGCCCTCGCCGGGGTCGTTGACGATGAACGGGTACACCAGCGGCAGGTCGCCGAGGACGGCGTCCGGCGCGCAGCCGCCGCTCAGGCCGAGGCCCTTGCCCGGCAGCCACTCCATCGTGCCGTGCTTGCCCATGTGCACGATCGCGTCCGCGCCGAAGCTGTTCTCCAGCCAGCGGTAGGCCGCCAGGTAGTGGTGCGACGGCGGCATGTCCGGGTCGTGGTAGATCGCGATCGGGTTCTCGCCGAAGCCGCGCGGCGGCTGGATCATCACGATGACGTTCCCGAACCGCAGGGACGCCAGCACGATGTCGTCGCCGTCGACGTACAGGGAGCCCGGCGGCTCGCCCCACGCCTCCCGCATGGCCTCGCGCAGCTGAGGGTCCAGCTTCTCGAACCACGCCCGGTAGTCGGCGAGCGGCACCCGCGCGGGCGCGGCGGCCAGCTGCTCCTCGGTCAGCCACTCCACGTCGTGGCCGCCGGCCTCGATGAGGCGGTGGATCAGCTCGTCGCCGTTGTCGGGGTACCCCTCGACCGCGTAACCGGCGTCGCGCAGGGCGTCCAGGACCCGGACCGCCGACGCGGGCGTGTCGAGGCCGACCGCGTTGCCGACCCGCGAGTGCTTGGTCGGGTACGCGGTGAAGACCAGCGCGATCCGCTTGTCCGCGTTCGGCTTGTGCCGCAGCCGGGCGTGGCGTACGGCGATCCCGGCCACCCGCGCGGCCCGCTCGGGGTCGGCGACGTACACGGGCACGTCGTCCGCGCCCTGCTCCTTGAAGGAGAAGGGCACGGTGATCAGACGGCCGTCGAACTCGGGGATCGCGACCTGCATCGCCGCGTCCATCGGGGACAGCGCCGCGTCGGACTCCTCCCACGCGGCCCGCGAGGAGGTCAGGCAGAGCCCTTGCAGCACCGGGATGTTCAGCTCGGCGAGCGCGCCCACGTCCCAGGACTCCTCGTCGCCGCCCGCCGAGGCCTGCGAGGCGTGGGTGCCGCCCGCGGCGAGCACGGTCGCGACCAGGGCGTCGGCCCGCCCGAGGATCTCGTACAGGCCGGGGTCCGCGCCGCGCAGCGAACCGCAGTACACGGGCAGGGCGTTGGCCCCCTGCGCCTCGATCGCGTCGCAGAGGGTGTCGACGAAGGCGGTGTTGCCGCTCAGTTCGTGGGCCCGGTAGAAGAGCACGCCGACGGTCGGGCGGCCCTCGGCGAGCGGACGCTCGCCGCGCACGCCGTACTCCGGCATCCGCTGCGGCGGCGCGAAGCCCTCGCCGGTCAGCAGCACCGTGTCGGACAGGAACCGGGCGAGTTCGGTGAGGTTGGCGGGCCCGCCCTCGACCAGGTACTTCAGCGCCTCGGCCACCACACCGGCGGGCACCGACGACTCGGCCATCAGCTCCGCGTCCGGCACCGCCTCGCCGCCCAGCAGCACGGTCGGGATGCCGGAGGCCTTCAGCGCCGCGAGCCCGTCCTCCCAGGCGCGCTTGCCGCCGAGCAGCCGTACGACGGCGATGTCGGAGCCGTCGAGCAGCGCCGGCAGGTCCTCGGCGACGTCGACGCGCGTCGGGTTGCCGATCCGGTAGGGCGCGCCGGAGGCACGGGCCGCCAGCAGATCGGTGTCGGCGGTCGACAACAACAACACAGTGCCAGTGTCAGTGCTCATGCGGGCGCTCCCGGGGGGATGAAGGGCAGTCCTTGCGGCGCACCGGACTCGATGAGCCGCCACAGCGCGTCCGTGTCCGCGTGCTGTTCGATCAGGTCGCCGAGCCGGTCGAGCTGTTCCTCGCGCAGCGCGGCGAAGGAGGTGTCCGGGGCCGGCACGAAGCGGCGGCCCGCGGCGGCGGCCACCTCGCGCAGGAAGGCGCGGCGGAAGCCGTCCGACTCCAGGGAGCCGTGCCAGTGGGTGCCCCAGGTCTGGCCGACCCGGCAGCCGTCCAGGAAGGGTTCGCCGCCGAGGATCTCAGCGACGCCGTGGTGGATCTCGTAGCCCGCCACCCGCTCGCCGAGGGCTTCCCCGCTCGGCCGGGTGAGGGTCTTCTCGCGGGCGAACCGCACCCGCACGGGCAGGATCCCGAGCCCGTCGACGTGGCCGCGGCGGCTCTCGACGTCGTCCTCGATGTGCTCGCCGAGCAGCTGGAAGCCGCCGCAGATGCCGAGGACGGGCCGGTGCTCGGCCGCTCTGCGCAGCAGCGCGTCCGCCAGCCCGCGCTCGCGCAGCCACTCCAGGGCGCGCACGGTGCCGCGCGTGCCCGGCACGACCACCAGGTCCGCGTCCGCCAGTTCCTCGGGCCGGTCCACGAACCGCACCACGACACCGGGTTCGGCGGCGAGCGCGTCCACGTCGGTGAAGTTGGACATGAGCGGGATCGCGCACACGGCGACCCGCAGCACGTCCTCGCCGACCGGCGGCGCGGTGTTCGACTCGCGCACGGTGCCGCGCAGCGAGACGCGCAGTCCGTCCTCCTCGTCGATGCCCAGGCCGTGCCGGAACGGCAGCACGCCGTACGTCCGCCGCCCGGTCAGGCCGTGGAGCATGTCCAGGCCGGGCTCCAGCAGGGAGACGTCCCCGCGGAACTTGTTGACGAGGAACCCGGCGACCAGCTCCTGGTCCTCGCGCGACAGCAGGGCGACGGTCCCGAAGAAGGAGGCGAACACACCGCCCCGGTCGATGTCGCCGACGACGAGCACGGGCAGCCCGGCACCCCGCGCGATGCCCATGTTGACGATGTCGGTCCGCCGCAGATTGATCTCGGCGGGCGAACCGGCCCCCTCACAGATCACCGCGTCATACGTGCCCCGCAGTTCGGCGAGACAGTCCAGCACCGTGCCGAGCAGCTGCTGCTGCCGCCCGCCGTGATAGCCGCGCGCGCTCAGCTCGCCCACCGGCTTGCCCAGCAGCACCACCTGGCTGCTCTGCTCGCCACCGGGCTTGAGCAGCACGGGGTTCATCAGCGCGGTCGGCTCGACCCGGCAGGCCTGCGCCTGCATGGCCTGCGCCCGGCCGATCTCGGCTCCCTCGCGCGTGACGAAGGAGTTGAGGGACATGTTCTGCGCCTTGAACGGCGCGACCTTGACCCCCTGCCGCACCAGCCACCGGCAGATCCCGGCCGTGACGACGCTCTTGCCGGCGTCGGAGGTGGTACCGGCGACGAGGAGACCGCCGTTCATCGCTTACGCCCCTTCCCGATGAGGCGTGCGCCCGCGCACACGCCGAGCGCCAGCCAGCTCACCCGCCGGGAGAGCCGTACGGCCCGCCGGATGTCGGTGACCTGGACGGCGCGCCCCTGTCCGTTCAGCACCGGCCGGTGCTCCACGCGCCCCCCGTACGACAACGTGCCGCCCAGCCGCACCCCGAGCGCCCCCGCGAACGAGGCCTCCACGGGCCCGGCGTTGGGGCTCGGATGCCGATGGGCGTCGGCCCGCCACGCGCGTACGGCACCGCGCGGATCGTCACCCGACAGCGCGGCGAGCACGGCGGTCAGCCGCGCCCCCGGCCACCCGGCGACGTCGTCGAGGCGGGCGGAGGCCCAGCCGTAGCGCCGGTAGCGGGGCGACTTGTGACCGACCATGGCGTCCAGGGTGTTGACGGCCCGGAACCCGAGCAGTCCGGGCACGCCCGCGACGGCACCCCACACCAGGGCGCCCACGACGGCGTCGGAGGTGTTCTCGGCGACCGACTCGACGACCGCGCGGGCGATGCCGTCGGCGTCCAGCGCCTGCGGATCGCGCCCGCACAGATGCGGCAGCCGGGCGCGGGCGGCCTCGACATCGCCCGCCTCCAGCGCCCGCCCGATCGCGGTGGCCTCGCGCGCGAGCGACGTCCCGCCGACGACGGCCCAGGTGGCGACGGAGGTCAGCGCGACGGAGGCGGCGGGGGAGGACCGTACGGCACGGGCGGCCAGAGCCCCGACGGCGAGGGCGCCACCGGCGCACACCGCGGTGTGCAGGGCGCCCCGGCCCCGGTCGTCCCGGTACAGGACACGCTCGACGGCGGCCGCGGCCCGCCCGAACGCGGCGACCGGATGCCCGCGGCGCGGATCGCCGAGGAGCAGATCACCGAGAAGACCGGCGGCGGCGCCGTACGCGTGGACGCGATCGGCACGCATGGGACTCAGCCGGCCGCGGGGACGGGCAGGAGCCTTCTGGAGTTCCTCGATCGGCAGCCGAGCATCGCGTTATGTCCTCACTCAGGGTGTCCACGCCCTGGTTCGACGAGACCGGCGGTGAGAGTTCCTGGCTCCCGGGGCCGTTCCTCCCCGGTCACAGTGGCGGGACCGCGCCGGATTCGCACCGGGCTTCCTCTCCTGCCGCCGTACATGGCTCCGGCAGTCCACCACGGGGCCGGAACAGCCGTCAACTTGCCGTTGACCTGCGAGGGGGGAGTGTGCAGAACCCCACATGACCGGTCCCCGCCCCAGGCTCCTCCCCGTGCGGGTGGCCTTCCGTGAAGCCGGTTGCGGGGGACGCGGGGGCGATGGTGTTCGCTCCACGAGGACGCACGGTCGTCACCGAACTGGACGACTGCTCCAGCGCTGGGATGTGGACACCGGCGAGCGCCCGGCACCGGCCGTCGAGCCGGCCGGACCCGTGTGGCTGGGGACGCTGGCGGACGACGGAACCCTGCTGACCCGGGCCCTGGGCGACAACGGACTCACCCTGTGGCGGTCCGGGGACACGAAGGAGCCCTACTTCACCCCCTTCACCGCCGAACCGGAGGACCTCCGGCTGACGGCCGACCGCCTCACCGTCCACCAGGCCGACTCCCGGCCGGCCATCCCCCTGGACCCCGGTACCTGGCACGACACCCTGTGCCGCCGCTGGACCTCGTACACCCCGGAGGAACCCGCGCATCCTCCGCGACGCGGGAGCGGTCACGGACTCGCCCTGCCCCTGACGGGACCGGAAACAGGGACGGGTGACGGGGACGGGTGACCGGGCCGGAAACGGCGATGGGCGGTGCGGGGAACCTCGTCCCCGCACCGCCCGTCGCCGTGCCGTGTTGGTGCTGCCGTACGTGTCGCCGTGTGCGGGAGCGCGGCGGCTCAGGCCACGATCAGGTAGATCCCGTACGCCACCGCCGCCGCGCACGCCGCGAAGCACGCGTACGCGCCGGTGACCGCGAGGGCGGCCGTGCCGCCCCGCTCCGCCGCCCGCTCGCGGCGGGAGAGGCCGGTGATGCCGAGGGTGAAGAGGGCCACGAGGGCCACGGTGACCACGAGGCTCACGCCGAAGACGGAACCGAGGGCCGCCCAGTCGATCTTCATGCTGCTGATTCCTTACGTACCTGGGTGCGCGGGGCTCAGACCGCGGCCTGGGTGGGCTTCGGGTCCGGGTCGGTGGCCCCGGCGGGGGCCGGGATGGTGGCGGCCAGCTCCTCGGCCACGGCCGCGGTGGGCGGCGGGGTCACGGCGGCCATGGCGGTGGTGACCACGCCGGGCGACTCCGCCTCGTCGGTGTCGTCCACGTCGTTGACGTTGGTGTGGTCGACGATCTCGCGCCGGGAGATCTTCCAGATGGCGAAGCTGGAGGTCACCAGGAAGACGGCGACGAGCGCGGTGCCCCAGTCACCGAAGTTCGTCACCCACTCGGCGAGCGCGCCGACCAGCGCGGCGGCCGGCAGGGTCAGACCCCAGGCGACGAACATGCGGGTCGCGGTGGACCAGCGGACCACACCGCCCTTGCGGCCGAGACCGGCGCCCATCACCGCACCGGAGACCGAGTGCGTGGTGGAGAGGGAGAAGCCGAGGTGGGAGGAGGCCAGGATGACCGTCGCGGCGCTGGTCTGCGCGGCGAAGCCCTGCTGCGGCTGGAGGTCGGTGAGGCCCTTGCCCATGGTGCGGATGATGCGCCAGCCGCCGAGGTAGGTGCCGAGGGCGATGGCGATGCCCGCGGAGAGGATGACCCACATGGGCGGGTCGGAGTCGGGGGCGAGGGTGCCGCCGGCGACCAGGGCGAGGGTGATGATGCCCATGGTCTTCTGGGCGTCGTTGGTGCCGTGGGCGAGGGAGACCAGGCCCGCGGAGGCGATCTGCCCGGCCCGGTAGCCCTTGGCGGAGGCCTGGCCGTCGGCCTTCTTGCCGAGCGTGTAGGTCAGCCGCGTCGCGATCATCGCGGCGATGCCGGCCACCAGCGGGGCGGCGATCGCGGGGATGAGCACCTTGGTGACGAGGACGTCGCCGTGGACGGCGCCGAAGCCCGCCGAGGCGACGGTGGCGCCGATGAGGCCGCCCATCAGGGCGTGCGAGGAGGAGGACGGGAGTCCCACCAGCCAGGTCAGCAGGTTCCACAGGATGGCGCCGACCAGTGCCGCGAAGATGACCTCGGGACGAATGCCGCTCTCGTCGACCAGGCCCTTGGAGATGGTGTTGGCGACTTCCACCGAGAGGAAGGCGCCGACGAGGTTGAGGACGGCGGACATGGCCACCGCGATCTTCGGCTTGAGCGCACCGGTCGAGATGGTGGTGGCCATCGCGTTGGCGGTGTCGTGGAAACCGTTCGTGAAATCGAACGCGAGAGCGGTTATCACCACAATCGCGAGGATCAGCGAGATGCCTTCCATTTACCCAGGCAATCGTTCGAGGTCGTTGGCTGGTCGAACGTAGGTAACCCAGGTGAACGAAAGGTGAACTGGGAAGGGCGTCACGGTGTCACTGAAGGGGGACCGTGGTTCCGCCGTCGATTCGTCGGCGGAACGATCAGCTCCCCTGGGCCCCCGAGGCCTTGCGCCGCACGGCCGCCGGGCGGCCGGCGCCCCTGAGGGGAGCCCTTTCGCGGATCCCCTCGGCCGGTCCGCGGGCCCGCCGAAGAGATTCTTGTCACCCGCAGGTCGCCGCCTTCCTCTTCTCCTTGTCCACTGTCGCTGCCGCTGCCACCGTCGGCTTTCGGCCTGCCGTGCCCCGGCCGGGCGCCCGCCCCGCCTCCGCCTGGCAGGATCGCGCCATGGCTGAGCAGCGAGAGGACCGGCGGGACGGACGAGGCGGCCACGAGGGCGCACCGGAGGGCGCGACCGAGGGCGTGCGGGAGGGGGCGCGGCCGCGGGGGAGCGGCGCGGGCGAGGAGGAGGCCCGCGCCTGGGACGTGCTGGTCGCGACGGCCCGGCGGACCGTCGCCGACGGGCTGGTCGTCGGCACCTCCGGCAACGTGTCCGTACGGACCGGGGACATCGTCCTGGTCACACCGTCGGGCGTGCCCTACGACCGGCTGACACCCGCCGACCTCACCGCCGTCGACCTCGACGGCCGGCAGGTCCGCGGCACCCTCGTCCCGACCAGCGAACTGCCCATGCACCTCGCCGTCTACCGCCACACCGACGCCCGCGCCGTCGTCCACACCCACGCGGTCCACGCGACGGCCGTCTCCACCCTCGTTGCCGAGCTGCCCCTGATCCACTACATGGCCGCCGCGCTCGGGGGACCCGTCCGCGTCGCCCCGTATGCCACCTACGGCACCGAGGAGCTGGCCGAGAACATGCTCCGCGCCCTCGACGGCCGCTCCGGCTGCCTCCTCCAGAACCACGGCACGATCACCTACGGCGCCACCCTCGACCAGGCCTACGACCGCACCGCCCAGCTGGAGTGGATGTGCCGTCTCTGGCTCACCGCCTCCTCCGTGGCGGGCCTGACCCCGACCCTGCTGTCGGAAGGCCGGCTCGACGAGGTCGCGCAACGACTGAGGGGCTACGGACAGCGGAGCTGACACCGGCGCCACGGCGGGTGGGGCGTGACGGCGGGTGGGGCGTGGCGGCGGGTGGGGCGTGGCGGCGGGTGGGGCGTGACGGCGGGTGGGGCGTGGCGGCGGGCGCGCAGGTACGGCGTGGCGTCGGCACGGCTGCGGGTACGGCACGGCCGCGGCCGCCGCGTGACAGCGCGAGCCGGCCGGGCGCTCCCGGCGGTGGAACGGCCACGCCCGTCACCCGGAACCCGCCGCCCACTGGCCCTGCGCCCTCCGCGCCCGGACACTGGACCCGTGCGCCCTGTCAAAGCGACGGCCGCTGCCGTCACCGCCCTGACAGTCGCCGGTGCCGCCGCGGTGGCCGCCGGCCGGTTCGCCAGCGACGCCGCGCTCAAGGCGCCGCCGGGCCGCCCGCTGCCCACCGAACCCCGGCTCACCGTGCACGGCACGGCCGCCGGGCAGATCACCCTCACCCGCCACCTCGCCTCCCTGCGCCCCGGCACCTACGGCCTGGCCGGCGACGGGACGCACGCGGTCGTCGGCCCCCTCCTGGACGCCACCCCGCACCCCGCCGACACCGTCGTACGACGGCTGCACCGCGTCACCCACGGCACCCTGGAGCCCGGCGACAAGGTCTGGCTGACCCCGAACGCGTACGTCGGCGACCCGCACTCCGCCCTCGGCCTCGACCACGCCGACGTGGACATCCCCGGCGAGCTGGGAGGCCTGCCCGCCTGGTTCGTGCCCGGCGACCGGGACACCTGGGTCATCACCGTGCACGGCCTCGGCGCCACCCGGGAACACCCCATGAACGTCATGGAGTTCCTGCACCGCCATCGCTTCCCGGTCCTCGACGTCGCCTACCGCGGCGACCTCGGCGCGCCCCGGCCCGCCGACGGCCTGAGCCACCTCGGCGAGAGCGAGTGGCGCGACCTGGACGCCGCGATCCGCTACGCCACCCGCTACGGCGCCGCACGCGTCGTCCTGCACGGCTGGTCCACCGGCGCCACCATGGCCCTGCGCGCCGCCGCCCACTCCGCCGTCCGCGACCGGATCGCCGGGCTCGTCCTGGACTCCCCGGTGCTGCACTGGGAGTCCACCCTGCGCGCCCTGGCCTCAGCGCGCCGCACCCCGGGCGCCCTCCTGCCGCTCGCGGTGCGCGCCGCCCAGGGGCGCACCGGCCTGCTCGGCGACCGCGCCGGCGACGCCGCGCGGGCCGACGGCCTCACGATCCCGGTGCTGATCTTCCACGGCCCGGACGACGCGGTGGCCCCCTGGGAGTTCTCCCGGCGGTTCGCCGCGCGCCGCCCCGGCCTGGTCACCCTCCAGACGGTCCCGCGCGCCCCGCACGGCGCCATGTGGAACGCCGACCCCACGGCCTACGAGGAAGCCCTCCGCCGCTTCCTCACCCCCCTGATGTGAGACCGCCGCCGCGGGACCGTCGCGCGGCCCCGGCCACCTGCCCGACACTCTTCGGCCATCTGTCTGAAACGCCCCCTTCGTCATCCGGTCGCGGAGATTCCGTTTAACGCCGTACCACTGTCCGGTTCACGGCCTTCCGCCCCTGCAGGCCCCAGCCCCTTGGCCAGTCCCGTAGCCCCGCGTGACATTCCGTTTGGGTTTTCGGACCGTCAACCGGAAGACTGCACCCGTGACGTCCCGTATCCCGCGCGACTCCAGGCTTCGACTCGTCCGCCCACGACCCCTGGCCGCCGCCCCCCGAGCGATGAACCAGCGGCCCGCGCGCCGCCCCGCACCGCGCCCTCCGGAGGGCACCCCGGCCCCCTCCGAACTGGCCGGAATGGCACGCTCCAGGCTGGCCGGCGCCGCCCGCGTGGCCCGCTGGGCCGACACCGCCCTGCGCCCCGGCGGATCCGTCGGCAGCTCCGACGGAAAGGCCACCCTCGCCGACGCGACCGCCGAACGCGCGGCCGCCGAGCTGGGCCTCACACCCGCCCAGGTCCGTGCCGACTGGGACACGGCCCGGCTGGCCGGCCTCGTCGAGGTGCACGGCGACAGCGCCCGCTCCGGCTGGCGGCTGCGCGCCTGGGACCGCGACGACACCGCCGTGCTGCGCGGCTGGGTCGCCCTGTTCGACGCCTGGTCGCTCGCCTATCCGGAGCCCGCCGACCATGAGCCCGCCGCCGTCGCCGAGGTCGTCTCGGCCATGCCGCAGGTGCTCTCCTTCCTCCAGCTGTCCGCCGGACCCGTCCCCGTCGAGCAACTGCTCGACCTGCTCCAGCAGCGGGTTCGGGAACTGCGCACCGCGCGCTGCGAGGTCCCCTACGGCCCGCAGCGCGAACCCGCCGGCCCCGCGCCCGCCCCCGGCGTCACGGAACCCGCCGCCCCCGCCGACGCCGAACTCGCCCCGCTGCTCGACTGGGCCCTGCACGCCCTCGCCTCCGTCGGCGCCCTCACCTGCGGCGACGGGCAGGCCACCCTCACCCCGCTGGGCAGCTGGGCGGTGTGGGTGAAGCTGGAGCAGATCTGCGTCGCCGCGCAGAGCCCCGCCGGGAACATCGAGGCCGCCGCCGAGGACATGCTGCGCGGCTGCGCCCAGCTGCGGCCCAACGCTGCCCGCGCCGAGTACCGCGCCTGGCTCGCCGCCCGGCCGGTGGGCAGCGCCGTCACCGAGCTGCTGGACGCCGCCCGCGGCGACGACGCCCTGCTGCGCGGCCTCGCCTTCGAGGCGCTGCGCGTGGTCGGCGCCCCCGCCGAGCCCGACGTACGGGCCGTACTGGACGAGCCGACGCTGCGCCCCTACGCGCTGCTGTGGCTCGCCGAGCACGAGGGCAAGGACCCCGAGGACGCCCACGAGGTGCTGACCCGCGAGGAGGCCACCTGGCTGTGGGTCGACACGGCCGCCGCGCTCGCCGACCACGGCGAGGCCCCCCTGCTCGTCCGGCATCTGGAGTCCGCCGTACAGCCCACCGTGCCCGCGCTGCTCGACGAGGTGCGCGCCGTCGGCCACCCCCGCACCGTGCAGGTGCTGGTCGCCCTGGCCGCCGCCCACCCCGACCCGGCCCTGGCCAAGGCGGTGCGGCGGGCGGCCTTCCAGGTGCACACCGGGGGCAGCTGAGACGGTGGCCGGGACCGGCCCGGGCGGTGGCCGGGGCGGTCGCTCAGGCCGGTATCTGCGGGGCGTAGGTGCCGAAGGACCAGATGTTGCCCTCCAGGTCCCGGGCCATGTAGTCGCGGGAGCCGTAGTCCTGGTCCGTCGGAGGCATCACGATCTCCACGCCGTGGTCCACGGCCCGGCGGTGGTGTGCGTCCACGTCGTCCACCACGACGTACACCCCGGCCGGGCCGGCGTTCTTCATCGCCGAGTCGAAGACGCCGCCGCGGCCCTTGGAACCGACCATCACCGCGCCGTTGCCCTGCACCAGCTCGGCGTGCAGCACCGCGCCGTCCTCGCCCTCGTACACCGACAGCTCGGTGAATCCGAGGGCCTCCGTGAGCTGCCGGATCGCCGCCTTGGCGTCCGCGTACAGCAGCGTCGGGAAGATGCTCGGGCGTCCGTTCCCCGTGCCTGCCATATCGATCACTCCCTTGTGCTCGACCACGCACATCAGTCTCGCAGCCGCCACTGACAACGGCCCGGCCCCGAACCCCGGCCGGCCGGACGACGCGGCCGAACGAGCGACGCTGCCCCGCCCGCCCGCGTGTCCCGCCCCGCGCCTTTCGCCCGGCGGCCCCCGCGTGGCTACGCTCGGCGCCTGATCCGCGGCCGGCGGGTCGCCGGAGACGGCCTCCCCAGGCCCCGAGGACGTCACGGGCTTCTCCAGGGCCGAAGGAAAACGCCGTGGCCGTCCTCCCGCACCAGGCGGCCGAACCGCCCGCCGACCCCGACACCCCCTCGGCGCCGCACCCCCCGGTCCACCTCCCGGCGGTCGCCGCCCCCGGCCCACTGCGGACACCTCCGGTCCTCCGGCTCGCCGGCCTGCTCCGGTCCGCGCTCCTGCGCGCTCTGCCCGCCCTCCCGGCCCGGCGGGCGCCGCACACCCTCGTGGCCCTCCGCTTCCCGCGCGTGCTCCCGCCCCGCCTCACCCTCCGACCGCCGGTCCCGTCTCCCCCCGCTGCCGCACCCGGCGCCGCCACCGCCGCACCCCATGCCCCGCACCCGCTCCCGGCGGCCCACACCCTCCCCGCCCACCCCCTGCTCCCGCCCCCTCTCACCGGCCGCGCCTCCCGGCTTCTGCCCGCCCGGCGGCTGCTGACCGCCGCCCTCGCCCTTGCCCTCGCCGCACCCCTCCTGGCCGGCGCCCATCAGGTCCGGCCCGCCCCCTACGGGGACCGGCTCACCGTCCACGCGCGCGTGGCGGGCACAGGTGCGGCCGAACCCCGTATCGACCGGGCCGCCGTGGAGGCCCGGGACCCCCGCACCGGGGCGCTCCGCTGGCGGCACGCCCGGGAGGGCAGGCGCCCCCTCGCGGTGCTCCCCGCGCGCGGGGAGGCGATCACGCTCTGGGACGACGGGCTGGTCACGGCCACCGACGGCCACCGCGTGCGCTGGCACCGCGCCCTCCCGGCCGCCGCGGGCTGGCTCCGCGCGCGGGGCGGCACCGGCGTGCTGCGCCTCCTGGGCCGGGGCATGCTCGCGGTCGTCACACCGCGCCGCGTCACGGCGTACCGCCTCGCCGACGGCGATCTGCGCTGGGTGCTGCCCGCCCGCCCGGGCTGCGCCTTCGCGCCCGAACGTGCCGTCGGTCACGGCCGGGCGCTGCTGCTCGCCCAGCCCTGCGGCCCGTCCGCCGCCTGGACCGCCCAGCTCGTCGCCGTGGACGACCTGGGCCGGATCGCCCCGGACCGCCGCCCCCTCGGCAACGACCGCGCGCCGGGCCCGTACGGCGGCCGTACCGAACACCCGAACGCAGAAAAAGTGGTTGCACCACCCCGTTAGACTGGGGCCCATGGCCATTCTCCTCGCGCATTAGACGGCGGGAACGTCTTCGAGCCCCCCGTCCCGCCCACCATCCGCCCTGGAGTCTGTCCGTGATCTCCGCCTCCGGTATCGAGCTGCGTGCCGGTGCCCGCGTCCTCATCGAGTCCGCCACCTTCCGTGTCGCCAAGGGCGACCGCATCGGCCTGGTCGGCCGCAACGGCGCCGGCAAGACCACCCTCACCAAGTGCCTGGCCGGCGAGGGCACCCCCGCCGCCGGCACCATCACCCGCTCCGGCGAGGTGGGTTACCTCCCGCAGGACCCCCGCACCGGCGACCTCGACGTCCTCGCCCGCGACCGCATCCTCTCCGCGCGCGGCCTCGACGTCCTGATCCGCAAGATGCGCGACAACGAGCAGCGCATCGCGAACGGCCAGGGCGCCACGCGCGAGAAGGCGCTGCGGCAGTACGAGCGGCAGGAGACGGAGTTCCTCACCAAGGGCGGGTACGCCGCCGAGGCCGAGGCCGCGACCATCGCCGCCGCGCTCAACCTGCCCGACCGGGTGCTCGGCCAGCCGCTGCACACCCTCTCCGGCGGTCAGCGCCGCCGCGTCGAACTGGCCCGCATCCTCTTCTCGGACGCGGACACCCTGCTGCTCGACGAGCCGACGAACCACCTCGACGCCGACTCGATCGTCTGGCTGCGCGACTACCTCAAGACCTACCGCGGCGGCTTCATCGTCATCTCGCACGACGTCGACCTGGTGGAAACGGTCGTCAACAAGGTGTTCTACCTGGACGCCAACCGCGCCACGATCGACATCTACAACATGGGCTGGAAGCTCTACCAGCAGCAGCGCGAGGCCGACGAGAAGCGCCGCAAGCGCGAGCGCGCCAACGCCGAGAAGAAGGCCGCCGCCCTCAACGCGCAGGCCGACAAGATGCGCGCCAAGGCCACCAAGACGGTCGCCGCGCAGAACATGGCCCGCCGCGCGGAGAAGCTGCTCGCCGGCCTGGAGGAGGTGCGCCAGTCCGACAAGGTCGCCAAGCTGCGCTTCCCCGAGCCCGCGCCCTGCGGCAAGACCCCGCTGACCGCGGAGGGCCTGTCGAAGTCGTACGGCTCACTGGAGATCTTCACCGACGTCGACCTGGCCATCGACAAGGGCTCCCGCGTGGTCATCCTCGGCCTCAACGGCGCCGGCAAGACCACCCTGCTGCGGCTGCTGGCGGGCGTGGAGAAGCCCGACACCGGCCGGGTGATCGAGGGTCACGGCCTCAAGCTCGGCTACTACGCGCAGGAGCACGAGACCCTGGACCCGGACCGCACGGTCCTGGAGAACATGCGCTCCGCGGCCCCCGACCTGGACCTCGTCGAGGTCCGCAAGGTGCTCGGCTCGTTCCTGTTCTCCGGCGACGACGTCGACAAGCCGGCCGGGGTCCTCTCCGGCGGTGAGAAGACCCGGCTCGCGCTGGCCACCCTGGTGGTCTCCTCGGCCAACGTGCTGCTGCTCGACGAGCCCACCAACAACCTCGACCCGGCCAGCCGCGAGGAGATCCTCGGCGCGCTGCGCACCTACAAGGGCGCGGTCGTCCTGGTCACCCACGACGAGGGCGCGGTCGAGGCGCTCCAGCCGGAGCGGATCATCCTGCTGCCGGACGGCGTCGAGGACCTGTGGGGCGCGGACTACGCCGACCTCGTCGCCCTCGCCTGACCGCGTCACCCCGGCGCCGTTTCCGCGTCACTCCGGCGTGATCGAAGAGGTGATCCACGGAGTATGGATCATTCGGCCCAGCCGTGATCCATCATCTGTGTGAGATTGCCTCATCCCAGAGTGTGTCGTACACCGATTTCGCGGCCGATCCCTTTGTCGACAAGGGGTCGGCCGCGCTGCGTCTCTGACCTGCCACTTCACGGAACAACCCGTTCGGACGTATGCGACCCGGTGGGTCGAATCATGGATTCCGCTTGTGGGGACGCACTCCTGTCGTCACAACCCTCATCCACAGACCTTGCCGAATGGGTGGCCATGAAG
Source organism: Streptomyces sp. JB150 (assembly GCF_011193355.1). GTDB lineage: Bacteria > Actinomycetota > Actinomycetes > Streptomycetales > Streptomycetaceae > Streptomyces. Next base: position 1,622,386 of record NZ_CP049780.1, on the reverse strand, counting down.
CCCCGGAGGGGTGATCATGAGGAGACCAGAGCGCACTTCCCATGAGGAGGCACGGGTGGCCGAGACTCTGAAGAAGGGCAGCCGGGTGACCGGCGCCGCGCGCGACAAGCTCGCGGCAGACCTGAAGAAGAAGTACGACGCCGGTGCGAGCATCCGGGCGTTGGCCGAGGAGACCGGCCGCTCGTATGGCTTTGTGCACCGCATGCTGAGCGAATCGGGCGTCACGCTCCGTGGGCGTGGCGGGGCGACCCGGGGCAAGAAGGCCCAGTCGGCCTGATCCCGGGCGGCCCCGCGCCCTCGATGGCGGCCACCCGGTCGTCGAGTTGACCGGCCGGGTGGTTACTGTGCAGTCACTTAGGAGTGCCCGCCGCATGGCACGGCACTCACGATGACCGCACCCATCGGAGGCGCCCCATGGCTTCGCTCGACCCGGTAATCGATCCGGTACTCGACAAGGACGGCGTACGGCTCACCGTCGACGACGCGATCGCCACGGTGACGCTGACCAACCCGGCCAAGCGCAACGCGCAGAGCCCCGTTCTGTGGCGGGCGCTGGCCGAGGCCGGCCGGCTGCTGCCGGGCACCGTCCGCGTGGTCGTGCTGCGCGCCGAGGGCAAGTCGTTCTCGGCCGGGCTCGACCGGCAGGCGTTCACGCCCGAGGGCTTCGACGGCGAGCCGTCGTTCCTCGACCTGGCGCGCGGCTCGGACGCCGAGCTGGACGCCACCATCGCCGAGTACCAGGAGGCCTTCACCTGGTGGCGACGGAGTGACCTCGTGTCCATCGCCGCCGTCCAGGGGCATGCCATCGGCGCCGGGTTCCAACTCGCCCTCGCGTGCGACCTGCGCGTTGTCGCCGACGACGTGCAGTTCGCGATGCGCGAGACCAGCCTCGGGCTGGTGCCCGACCTCACCGGCACCCATCCGCTGGTGGGGCTCGTCGGATACGCCCGCGCGCTGGAGATCTGCGCCACCGGGCGGTTCGTCCACGCCGACGAGGCCGTGGCCACCGGGCTGGCGAACATCGCCGTACCCGGCGACCAGCTCGACGCCGCCGTCGGTGACCTGGCCACCGCGCTGCTGGCCGCGCCGCGCGACGCCGTCATCGAGACCAAGGCCCTGCTGCGCGGCGCCCAGGACCGCACCTACGAGGAACAGCGCACCGCCGAACGCCAGGCCCAGGCCCGCCGCCTGCGCGACCTGGCCGGCCTCGGCGACTGAAACCCGCCACGCGTGCCGCCCGCAGGGGACCCCGCGTGGGCGGCTGCGTCGCGCGGGCGACCGCGACCTCGGCCGGTCAGGAGACCGCGGCGCCCTGTCCGGAAGACTCCATGGTCGGTCGCTTCCCGCCTGCGGACGGCGTGGCCTTGAGCAGGCCGAGGCCAATGACCAAGGCGGTCAGTGTGAATGCGGCGGAGGCCAGGAAGGCCGCGTGGTATCCGCCGACCAGCGATTGCGCCCCGGACTTCCCCGCGGCGACGAGGCTGTTCGTGCGCGCGCCGACGAGGGCGCTCAGCACGGCCAGGCCGATGGCGCCCCCGATCTGCTGAGTGGTGTTGAACAGTCCGGAGGCGATGCCGGAGTCGGCCGGCGAAACGGCGGTCATGCCGAGCCCCATGATGGCCGGCGCGGCGAGGCCGAAGCCGAGCCCCATGAGGAGGCCGGCCGGGAGGAAGTCCACCAGATAGACGCCGTCGAGGCGGGCGAACGACAGCATGACGAACGCCCCGGTGATGAGGGCGAGCCCCAGCAGGAGCATCGCGCGGTGGCCGTACCGGGTGATGAGCCGGGTCGAGAGGCCGAGGGACACCACGGCGATCACCACGGCGATGGGCACGAAGCCGATACCGGCCTGCAGCGCGCTGTACGTCAGCACGCGCTGCAGGTAGAGCATGCCGAAGAACAACAGGCCGAACATGCCGGCGATCATCAGGAACTGGACGATGTTGGCCGCGGCCAGGCTCCTCGAGCGGAGAAGCCCCAGCGGCAGCAGCGGCTCGGCGGCTGTGGCCTGGCGGACGACGAACCCGATCAGCAGCAGGAGGGCCAGGGGGCCGAGCAGGAGGGTCCGGGCTGCTCCCCAGCCGACCCGCTCAGCGTCCACGACGGCGTACACCAAGAGCATCGTTCCGCTGGTGACCAGCGCGGCACCCAGGAAGTCGGTGCCCTTGCCCATGCCCTCGCCCCGGTCTGCGGGCAGCGCTCGCAGGCCGACGAGGATGAGGGTGGCACCGATCGGTGCGTTGATGAAGAAGATCCAGTGCCAGCCGAGCAGCTCGGTGAGGACGCCGCCGAGCAGTGGTCCGACCGCGCCGCCGCCCGCGGAGGCGAAACTGTAGGCGGCGATGGCCTGGGCCTGCTTCCGGCGATCGGAGAACGCGGTCGCGACCATGCCGAGGATGCAGGCGGAGGCGATCGCTCCGCTCCACCGATCCCCTGAAGGAAGCGGGACGCAATCAGCGACGTCTCGCCGGTCGCGATGCCGCACAGCACGGAGGAGGCGCCGAAAAGCGCGATCCCCGTGAGGAACACGGCCTTCCGCCCGATGAGGTCACCGAGCCGTCCGGCCAGCAGCAGGAGCCCGCCGAACGGGATGACGTAGGCGTTGACCACCCAGACGAGGTTCTCGGAGGAGAGCCCGAGACCACTCTGCACAGCGGGCAGCGCCACGTTCACGATGTTCTGGTCCAAGACGATCATCATCTGGCCGACACAGAGCAGGACGACGGTCAGCCACGGTGACGCACTCGCCCTTGTGGCAGGCAGGGGCATGGTCGAACCTCCTTTGGCGCACCCTTTGGCGCACTATTTGTTACAGCGGCCATCTTCTGTAACCCTGGCCGTTCGGGTAAGGAGGCACTTTTATGTCCCGCAGTCACACGCATGTGTCCGAGGAGGTCACCGCCGAGGCGTGTCCACTCGTCGAGGTCATCGACCATGTGGCGGGCAAGTGGAGCATCAGCATCCTGGTCGCCGCCGCCCGTGGCCCCATCAGGTTCACTGAGCTGGAACGCTCCATCGAAGGCATCAGCCGACGGATGCTCACCTTGAACCTGCGCAGGCTCGAACGCGACGGTCTGCTGACACGGACCGTTCATCCCACCGTGCCGCCGAAGGTCGAGTACAGCCTCACTGCCATGGCGCGAGAGCTGTACTCCCACCTGACCGGCTTCGTGGAGTGGGCGGAGCGGCACCGCGGCGCGATCGCCCAGGCCCGAGCCGCCTACGACGCCACGGCAGCGGCAGCGGAGGCGGCGCCGCAGGCAGGTCCGTCCCACGCACAGCCGGAGCGCTGACGGGCAGCGCTGCCCCAGTCCGCCCGGAGCCAGGGGTGCGGTCACTGCCCAGCGGCTTCGCCCGCGATTCGCCCGTTCGGAGGAGTGCGCACACCGCGCGGCGGTCGCCGCGGCACGGCGGGCGGCCGGGTGCGCGGGCGTGGCGGGTGGCTGTGTCGCTCAGCCCGCCGACGTGACCAGGACCGCCACCGTCGGGTGGTCCGGCAGGGCCTCGCCCACGCGGGCGCGGACCTCGCGGGCCACCTCCACGGCACGGTGATCCGCGAGGACGGCCAGTTCCAGCCAGACGTGCCGGCGCGCCAGGGCGTCGTCGCCGTCCCGTGGCCGCTCGACGTGCACGCCGCGGCCCATGCCGCCCAGCGCGCCGGTCAGGCGGGCGACGCCGGGCACGGAGAGCGCCACGGACGCCACGCGCGCCGCGTCGCCCGGGTCGGGCTCGGGCGCGGCCGGCGGCTCGGGCGGCCGTACCGCGGCCGGGCCCGGATCCTCGTCCAGCAGGTCCGTCACCCGCAGGTCCACCTCCGCGACCCGCAGCCCCAGCCGCCGCGCCGAGACCTCCGCGAGCGCGAGCCGTACCCGCGCCGCGGACTCCGGCAGCGGCAGCGCCGCCACGGCCGCCAGCTCCGCCGTGACCCGCAGTGGCCCCGGCGGCAGCGCGCTCGGCGGGGCCGGTACGGCCGGATCGTAGGTGTGCTCCGGGTCGGCCAGGCCGATCCGCAGGTCGCCCAGCCGGACACCCGTCACCCCGTCCACGGCGCCCCGCAGCACCGCCCGTGCCGCGTCCTCCGTGATCCACGCACCATCGCGCGCGTCACCCAGAGGCAGGATCCTGCCGAGACCCAACTGTTCGCGTACTGCCCGCGTCCAACGCTCCGTCATTGCTCCAGCGTGCCCCATCCACAGCGCGCGACCGAGCAACCCGGCTTACGGTGGTCGAAGAACGACGACCGAGAGGGACGTACGGCGATGACCGACATGACCGACCGGAACCGGACGCAGACCTCCGAGGGCGGCACCGACTCGCCGGTGCAGACCCGCAAGGCCACCCAGCGCGGCGGCGGCGACCCCGGCTCCCGGGGGCGCACCACCATCGCCGACGGCGTGGTGGAGAAGATCGCCGGGCTCGCCGCCCGGGACGTCGAGGGTGTGCACGCCATGGGCAGCGGCCTCAGCCGCACCTTCGGCGCCGTCCGCGACCGGGTGCCCGGCGGCGCGAAGTCGGTGACCCGCGGCGTGAAGGCCGAGGTCGGCGAGAAGCAGACCGCGCTCGACCTGGAGATCGTCGTCGAGTACGGCTTCGCGATCGCCGACGTCGCCCGCGACGTGCGGGAGAACGTCATCGGCGCCGTGGAGCGGATGACTGGCCTCGAGGTGGTCGAGGTCAACATCGCCGTCAGCGACGTCAAGCTCCCGGACGAGGAGGACGAGGAACAGCCGGAGCCCCGGATCCAGTGACATAGGAGCGCAGCATGAGCATGGCCGTGGTCGGCTTGATCGCCGGTATGGCGCTGGGCTTCGCCGGATATTTCGGCGGATTCGGCGCGTTCCTGCTGGTGGCGGCCCTGGGTGCCGTCGGGTTCGTCGTCGGCCGGTTCCTGGAGGGGGACATGGACCTCGGCGACCTGTTCCGTCCGCGTGACGACCGGCGGCGGTGACCGGGGTGAGCGAGGGGGCCGGAATCTCGCGTCCCCCGACAGCCGTGCCGCCGGGCGAGCGCGGCGCGACCCGGATCGCCGACCGGGTCGTCGCCAAGATCGCCTCCCAGGCGGCCCGTGAGGCGGCGGGCGAGCTGCCCGCGGAGGCCACGCCGCCGCACGCGACCGTGGTCGTCCGTCACGACACCGCCCGCGTCCGCGTCCACCTCGAACTCGGCTATCCCGCCGACGTCGGCGCCCGCTGCCGGGCCGTACGCCGGCACGTCAGGGAGCGGGTGGGCGCGCTGGTGGGATTCGACGTGCCGGAGGTCGCCGTCCAGGTGGAGCGGCTGTACCCGCCGGCGTCCGCCACGGCACAGGGGAGGACGCGATGAGCGAACCCCACGGCTCCCCGGGCACCACCCGGCCGGTGCCGGTCCTGGAGAAGGACGCTCCGGACGCGACCACGCCGGGCACCGCCCGCCGGTTCTGGTCCGCGCGCCGCGTCCCCGCCGGCATCGCCGCCGTGCTGCTGCTCGCCCTCGTGGGCCTCTTCCTCTACGACATCGCCGCCGTCCGCGCGGGCCGGCCGGGCATGCGCTGGCGCCGCGCGCTCGCCGGGCAGCTCGCCGAACGGCCCCTGGACGACGTCTGGGTCCTCACCGGCGCCGCCGTCGCCGCGGCCCTCGGTCTCTGGCTGCTCCTCCTCGCCCTCACGCCCGGCCTGCGCTCCCTGCTGCCGATGCGGCGCACCCACCCCGACGTGCGCGCCGTGCTGGACCGGCCGGCCGCCGCGGCCATGCTGCGCGACCGGGCCATGGACGTGTCGGGTGTGCAGTCGGCCCGGGTACGCGTGCGCCGCCGGAAAGCCGACGTCCGCGCGGTGTCCCACTTCCGCGAACTGGACGACGTCCGCGCCGATCTGGACGCCGTGCTCGGCGAGGCGGTCACGTCCCTGGGCCTGGCCCGGCCGCCCACCCTGTCCGTGCGCGTCCGGCGGCCCGGACGGAAAGGGTGAGAAGCGTGGCCACGACCGTCAACCGCGTCCTGCTCGGCCTCCTGGGGCTCGTCCTCCTCGTGCTGGGGGGCTCCGTCCTCGCCGTCGGCCTCGGCGCGCCGGCACCCTCCTGGTGGATCCACCAGGGCCGCGACGACGTGCTGCTCAGCGCGGGCGAACGCACCCGCTGGCGGGGCCCCGGCTGGTGGTGGCCCGTCGTCATCGCCGTCCTCGCCGTGCTCCTCCTGCTCGCCCTGTGGTGGCTGGCCGCCGTGCTGCGCCGCCATCGGCTGACCGAGGTCCTGGTCGACACCGGCGACGGCGAGGGAGCGCACCTGCGGGGCCGGGCCCTGGAGGACGCCTTGGAGACGGAGACGGCCGGGCTGGACGGCGTCGCCCGCGCCCACGTCCGGCTCACCGGCCGCCGCACCGCCCCGAAGGCCCGCGTACGGCTGCTGCTGGAACCGGACACCGACCCGGGCACCGCCCTGCGGGACCTCACCGACCGGCCCTTGGCCCACGCCCGCGAGTCGGCGGGCCTGGCCGCGCTGCCCGCGGAGGTCCGCCTGCGCGGCGCCAGGCACCACGCGGAGCGCGTCAGCTGACCGGCCCGGCAGGCGGCTCGGCAGCCGTGCGGCTCAGAAGCCGTGCCGGGCCCCGCCGTCCACCGGCACCATGACACCGGTCAGATAGGACGCGGCCGGGGACAGCAGGAACGCCGCCGTCCGCCCGAACTCCTGCGGCGTGCCGTACCGGCGCAGCGGGATCTGCGACTCGGACGCCGCGCGCGTCGCCTCCGGATCCGCGGACAGGGCGTCCAGCTCGCGCACCCGGTCGGTGTCGATGCGCCCCGGCAGCACCCCGATCACCCGGATGCCGCGCGGGCCCAGCTCGTCCGAGAGGGACTTGGCGAAGCCCGCGAGCCCGGGCCGCAGGCCGTTGGAGACGGTCAGCCCGGCGATCGGCTCGTAGACGGACCCCGACAGCACGAACCCGATGACGCCGCCCTCGTCCAGCTCCGCGGCCGCCGCGCGGGCCAGCCGCACCGCGCCCAGGAACACCGACTCGAACGCCGTCCGCCACTGCTCGTCGGTGGTGTCGGCGACGAACCCGGCGGGCGGTCCGCCGACGCTGACGAGGACGCCGTCGAACCGCCCGAACCGCTCCCGCGCGGCGGCGATCACCCGTTCGGGCGCCTGCGGGTCGGCGTTGTCCACCGCCACCCCGACCGCGTCCGGGCCCAGCGCGGCCGCCGCGTCGGCGACGGTCTTCTCGTCCCGTCCGGTGATGACCACCTTCGCCCCGTCGGCGACCATTTCCCGCGCGGAGGCGTTGCCGAGGCCGCGCGTGCCTCCGGTGACGACGTACACCCGGTCCTTCAGTCCAAGATCCATGGGCTCTATCCTGCCCGCTCGCCCCCGTACAGGGCGAGGGCGGTGTTCACCAGTCCGATGTGGCTGAAGGCCTGCGGGAAGTTGCCGAGCTGGCGGCCGGTCGAGGGGTCGTACTCCTCCGCCAGCAGACCCACGTCGTTGACGAGCCCCACCAGGTGCTCGAACAGCTCGCGGGCCTCCTCCGTACGGCCCGTCAGGTGCAGGGCGTCGGCCAGCCAGAACGAGCACACCAGGAAGGTGCCCTCGTCGCCGGGCAGCCCGTCGACGGTGGTGTGCAGGACGCTGTAGCGGCGCATGAGGCCGCCGTGGCTCAGCTCCTTGCGGACCGCGTCGATGGTGCCCAGCACCCTCGGGTCGTCGGAGGGCAGGAAGCCGACGCGCGGGATCAGCAGCAGCGCGGCGTCCAGCTCCCGTGAGCCGTAGGACTGGGTGAAGGTGTTCCGCGCGGGGTCGTAGCCGCGCTCGCACACCTCGCGGTGCACCTCGTCACGCAGCGCCTCCCAGCGCTCCCGGTCGCCCCTGAGCTGCGGGTAACGCTCCAGGGCGCGCACCGCGCGGTCGGCCGCCACCCACACCATCACCTTGGAGTGGACGAAGTGCCGGCGCCCGCCGCGCACCTCCCACAGCCCCTCGTCCGGCTCCCGCCAGGCCCGGCTCAGGAAGTCCACCATCGACCGCTGGATGTCCCAGGCCTGGGGCAGCAGTTCCATGCCCGCGCTCCTGGCCAGCGACAGGGTGTCCATCACCTCGCCGTACACGTCCAGCTGCACCTGCTTGACGGCCGCGTTGCCGATCCGCACCGGCCGGGAGTCGGCGAACCCCGGCAGCCAGGGCAGCTCGGTCTCCGGCAGCCGCCGCTCGCCCGCCAGCCCGTACATGATCTGCAGGTCGGCCGGGTCGCCCGCGACCGCGCGCAGCAGCCACTCGCGCCACGCCTCGGCCTCCTCCCGGTAGCCCGCCGCGAGCAGGGCGCCGAGGGTGAGGGTGGAGTCGCGCAGCCAGCAGTAGCGGTAGTCCCAGTTGCGTACCCCGCCGATCTCCTCGGGCAGGGAGGTGGTGGGCGCGGCGACGATGCCGCCGGTCGGGGCGTAGGTGAGCGCCTTCAGGGTGATCAGGGAGCGGAGCACCTCGTCGCGGTACGGGCCCTCGTAGCGGCACCGGGCCGACCAGGCCTGCCAGTCGGCGACGCTGTGCTCCAGCGCCTCGTACGGGTCGACCAGCGGCGGGCGCGGTTCGTGCGAGGGGTGCCAGGTGAGCACGAACGCGACCCGCTCGCCCGCGCGGACCGTGAACTCGCAGTGGGTGGAGAAGTCCTTGCCCCAGGTGTCGACCGGGGGCTCGCTGCGCAGCCATGCCGAGTCGGGGCCCGCGACGGCCACCCGGTGGCCGTCGGAGCGGCGCACCCACGGCACGATCGAGCCGTAGTCGAACCGCAGCCGCAGTACGCCGTGCATGGTGACGCTGCCGCTCAGGCCCTCGACGATGCGGACGAGGTCGGGGGCGCGGTCGCGCTGCGGCATCAGGTCGGTGACCCGCACCGCGCCCTGCGGGGTCTCCCACTCGGTGTCCAGCACCAGTGTGCCGGGGCGGTAGGCGCGGCGGGTGCAGGGACCCTCGGCCCCTTTCGGGGCCAGCTTCCAGTGGCCGTTCTCCTCGTCGCCGAGCAGCTTGGCGAAGCAGGCGCCCGAGTCGAAGCGGGGCAGGCAGAGCCAGTCGACGGATCCGTCCCGGCCGACGAGCGCCGCCGTCTGCTCGTCGCCGATGAGCGCGTAGTCCTCGATACGGGGATGCACGGAGTGCGGGTTCCCGGCGGACCGGGGGCCAATCGGGGCGGGATCGGGCGCCGGTCGTAACGGACGGCTCGGGCTTCGCGGGGCCGGCTCGCGCTCCGGCTGCACCGTGGGGCCGGCTCGCGCTCCGGCTGCACCACGGCTCCGGCTCCACCCGGCCCGGCCTGCGCCCCCGGCTACACCGGGGCCGGCTCGGGCTCCGGTGTCTCGTCGTCCCGTTCCCTCGTCTGCGCCCGGTCGCGGGCCTCGCGGCGGGCGAGGACCACCCAGCCGACCGGGACGGCGGCGGCGAACAGCCACCACTGGACGGCGTACGCCAGGTGCGGGCCGATGTCGTCGTGGTCGGGGGCGGGGAGGAGCTGCGGGAGGTCGCCGCGGGGGCGCGGCGCGGTCAGTTCGACGTAACCGCCGAGGACCTGCTCGCCGAGGCGCTTCGCCTCCAGCCCGCTGTTGATCAGCATGATCTGGCGGTCCGGCAGGTCCTGGACGTTCTTGATGCCGCTCTCGGCGGTCGTCTGGTCGGCCATCAGCCGCCCGGTGACGGTGATCTCGCCGCGCGGCGGCGCCGGGATCTTCGGGAACGCGGTCTCGCCGAGGTCACCCGCGGGGATCCACCCCCGGTTGACCAGCAGGACCTTGCCGTCGGTGAGCACGAAGGGGGTGAGGACGTGGAAGCCGACCTGGTCGTCCGCGTTGGTGCGCCGGCGTACGACGACCTCGCGGCCGGTGTCGAAGCGGCCCTTCGCCGTCACCGGCCGGTACAGGTCCGCGTCCTTCACCTCGGCTCCGGGCGCGGTCAGCGACTCGGCCGGCACCGGCTTCGACGCCAGCGAGTCCGCGATCACCCGGTTCAGCGCGACCTTGTGCTCGTGCCGGTGCAGCTGCCAGAAGCCCAGCTCGATCATCGTCGGGATGAGCGCGAGGGCGACAAGGGTGAGGATCACCCACTGCCGGGACAACAGGAAGCGGTACACCCCACGACGGTACATCTTGGGTCGTGGGGTGCTGTCGGCAGGGGGGACCGGGGTGGGGCGGATCGCCCGTCGGGTCCGGACTCAGACGTGGTCGACGATGCCCACCTTCCCCTCCGCCCGGGCGCAGTGGGCGCCGCAGTACCAGTGGCCCTCGACGTCGACGCCCTGCCCGATGATCTGCACCCGGCAGTGCTCGCAGATCGGGGCCATGCGGTGGATCGCGCAGGAGAAGCAGTCGAAGACGTGGACCGCGCCCTGGGCGTGCACCTCGAAGGTCATGCCGTAGCTGTTGCCGCAAACTTCGCAAGTCGCCATGCGCCACAGGGTGAGCCGTCCCCGCCGCGCGGGCGAGTGGGCGACGGGCGAGTCGCGCGGCAATCACCCGTCCGTACGGTCACTGCTCCGAGGCCGGTTCCACATCTGCCAGCAGCTGGCCGAACGCGGCCTCGTCGACCACGGGTGTGCCGTACTGCCGCGCCTTGAGCACCTTCGACGTGCCCGAGTCCGGGTCGTTGGTGACGAGCAGGCTGGTCAGCCGGGACAGGCTGGTCGCCACGTGCAGGCCGGCCTCGACCGCGCGGTCCTCCAGCAGCTCCCGCTCCACCGAGGTGTCGCCGGAGAACGCCACCCGCATGCCCTGTTTGAGCCTTTTGCCCTCTTCGTACCGGCCGGGGTTGGGGTACGGGCACGCGGGCCGCTTCCTGGCGGGCCGCCAGCCGGTCGCCCGGTGTCCGTAGCCGCCCGGGCCGCCCGCCTGCTGTCCGATGCGCGGCACGGGCCGGTCCGTCCACTCGGTCAGCGGCCGGCACTCGTGCAGCGGCAGCCGCAGGCCGCCCCGGGCCGCGGCGTGCAGGCTCGGCCGGAACGCCTCGGCCAGTACCCGCGCGTCGTCCAGCGCGTGGTGCGCGCGCCGCTGGACCACGCCGAAGTGCGCCGCCAGCGACTCCAGCTTGTGGTTCGGCAGCGGCAGGTCGAGCGCCTTGGACAGCGCGATGGTGCACAGCCGCTGCCGTACCGGCGGCTCGCGCCGCGCCCGCGCGTACTCCCGGGCGATCATCTGCCAGTCGAAGACCGCGTTGTGCGCGACCAGCACCCGGCCCTCCAGGCGGGTCGCGAACTCCTCGGCGATGTCCGCGAAGAGCGGCGCGCCCTCCAGGGCCTCGCTCGTCAGACCGTGGATCCACACGGGGCCGGGGTCGCGCTCCGGGTTGACCAGCGTGTACCAGTGGTCCTCGACCTCGCCGCGCGCGTCCAGCCGGTAGACGGCCGCGGAGATTATCCGGTCGTCGCGGGCCAGGCCGGTGGTCTCCACGTCAACGACCGCGTATCCGTGCGGATACGCGGCCGGCCACGTCGTGGCGGAGGACGCTGCGGTCGTGTGGTCTTCGAGCATGGTCACCGAGGATACGGCCCGGGACTGACAGCGCCCTCCCTCAGGTGCCGTGGCAGGCCTGCCCGTTCGGGGGTCGTACGCGTGTGCGCGAAGGTCAGTCGACGGAGACGGTGAGGTGTTCCAGGGCGATGAGGGGGGGCGGCGTCGAGGCTGCCGCAGCGGGAGAAGTGCACCTTTCGCAGCAGGGGCAGCTCGGCCAGGGCGGCGACGTTGCCCACGCGGTCCGCCTTGCCGACATACAGGTATTCGAGGTCCTGGTGCGGCACGATGCGGGCGAGGTCGACATAACGGACGTCCAGGACTTGAAGCGTCCTCAGCGGCGCGAACGCGCCGGCGGCCAGGAAGTCGAGCCACTGGTGGTCCTCGTTGACGGTCAGCCACTCCAGCTCGCGCAGCGCCTCCAGACCCGTCAGCTTCATGGCCGCGGCGGCGCGGAAGAAGCCGAGACCGGTGAGCCGCGTCGCGAAGGGAAGCTCCGCCAGGCTCTTCTCCGCCGGCGTGAAGTCGAACACCAGGTGCCGCAGGGCGGGCATGTCGCCGAGCGGTGCCAATGACAGCCGCGCGGGCGTCAGGTTGAGGAAAAGAGCTTGCGCACGGGCAGCCCGGCCGTCGAGCCGAGGTCGCGCACGGTGCGGCAGGAGAGGAGTCCGAGGCTCTCGAGGCGGGGCAGCCGGCGCAGGGGCGACAGATCGGCGAGCGAGGGGTTGTCGACGACTGGAGGAACGTCAGCGGGTGTGTTCCAGGACGGCCTCCGGGATGCCGTGGTCGCCCGCCACCTGGGCGCTCGTCAGTTCCGGCAGCCGGGGCCGGTACGCCAGCTGTTCGGCGGTCTCGAAGAGCACCGTGTGATCGGGCCGGACCTGCCCGCGGAGCACCTTCTCGAAGTACTCGGCCGCATCGAACGACGACCAGGCCCAGCCCCACTCCGCGCGGATGCGCGGACGCTGGTCGCCGCGGAACCGGGCGATCACCCGCAACGCGGCGTCACCCCCGACCAGCCGCGCCGTGCGGATCACGGCCGCGGCCTCCTCGTCGCTCAGCCCGTCCGGCCCCGGCAGCAGTTCCACCACCAGTTCCCCGGCCTTGGCCAGCGACTCGGCCTGCCGCGCGCTTTTCGGCGGCACCAGCTCGCCGGTCCGCCGTTCCACCTCCGCGCGCACCTCGGGGTCCAGTTCGGGCGCGTGCTCCAGGCAGGCCGCCGCCAGCAGCACCAGCCGCTCCCGGTGCCGTTTGACCCGGTCCGCGCGGCGCAGCAACTGCCGCAGCAGGCGCCCGCGTTCCGCCACGCGCGCGTGCCCCACCGCCATCCGCACCACGTCGTCCCACTGGTCGTCGTGGGCGTTGCGGGCCAGCACCCCGAAATCCCGTGACTCCACGGCCGCCTTGGCACCGAGGTGGTCCTGGAAGGTGCGGTGCACGAAGTCCACGTATCCGGGCACCGGCTCCCGCCGCAGGCCGCTGGGGATCAGCAGATGCGTGAAGACCTGCTCGGCGTCGCCCTGCCGGCGCACCTGCGGCATCGCGGCCAGCCACTCGTCGAGCATGGCGACGACCTCGTCCCGCTCGGCCTGGACCTGGGCGTTGCGGATCATCCAGTACGCCAGCCGCTGCAGCAGCGCGGTCTGCTCCTCGCGCGAGAGGGCGACGCCCTCGACCGCGGCGATCTCCCGTTCCGCGAGGTCCGGCACGGGCCGCCGGATCTCGCGCGCCAGTCGCGCGGGGTCCAGGTCGGCGGTGAAGAGCCGGTCGGCGTCGAGCGGTGCCGCCGCCGCGAAGGCGTCCTGGACGGCCGCGACGGCCGCCAGCCGCTCGTGCTCCGGCAGTCACGCGTGGGCGTGAGCGATCCGCGCGGACAGCACGCGGGCCAGTTTCTCCGGTGGCGCGGGCTTCGGCAGCGGCCGTACCGGGTCCGCCACCAGGCCCGCGCCCGTGCCCGGCTGCACCATGGATTTCACGACCGGTTTCACCAGCGACGAAGCCACCGTCGCGGCCAGCCGGACCAGCACCGTCTCCAGCCCCTGCATGCTCCCCGGCTCCGCCCCCGTTCCCCCTCGGCGCAGGAAATCGTAGGCACGCGCGCGTGGCGCCATTGGCGGAGATCGCCAACAAACAAGCGCTTACCGCTGGTAATACTTATCGGTAACAACGTCTGGACCCCGCCGTACCGCGGTCCTACGGTGCAGGAATGCCGAACCTCCCCAATGTCGTGGTCTGGTCGATACCCGCCTTCCTGCTGCTCACGATCATCGAGATGATCAGCGTTCGGCTCCATCCCGACGACGACCACGCCGGGTACGAGACCAAGGACGCCGCGACCAGCGTGACCATGGGACTCGGCAGCCTGTTCTTCGACTTCCTGTGGAAGTTCCCGGTCGTCGCCATCTACACGGCGGTCTACGAACTCACCCCGCTGCGCGTGCCCGTGCTGTGGTGGACCGTGACCCTGATGCTCCTCGCGCAGGACTTCTTCTACTACTGGTCCCACCGCGGCCACCACGTCATCCGCATCCTGTGGGCCTGCCACGTGGTCCACCACTCCAGCCGGAAGTTCAACCTCACCACCGCGCTGCGCCAGCCCTGGACCTCGCTGACCGTCTGGCCGTTCTACGTCCCCATGATCGCCGCCGGCGTGCACCCGGCCGCGCTCGCCTTCTGCTCGTCGGCGAACCTCGTCTACCAGTTCTGGATCCACACCGAGCGCATCGACAAGATGCCCCGCTGGTTCGAGTTCGTCTTCAACACGCCGTCCCACCACCGGGTGCACCACGCCTCCCAGGGCGGCTACCTGGACCGCAACTTCGGCGGCATCCTCATCGTCTGGGACCGCCTCTTCGGCTCCTTCACCCCCGAGACCGAACGGCCCGTCTACGGGCTGACGAAGAACATCGACACCTACAACCCGCTGAAGGTCGCCACCCACGAGTACGTCGCCATCGCCAGGGACCTGAGGGCCGCGTCCGGCTGGCGCGAGCGGGCGGGGCGCGTGTTCCGGGGACCGGGCTGGCAGCCCGCGCCGCCCACGCCCACGACCGACGGCGAGCCTGTGCCGCCCACGCCCAAGGCCGACGGTGACTCCGTGCCAGCCACCGTGCAGACCGACGGCGGGAAGGCGGCCGACGAGGCCGTCGTCGCATGAGACTCCGCCGCGCCCTGCTCACCGCTTTCGCCGTCGCGGCCCTCGCCGACCTCGTCAGCCTCGCGGCCGGTTTCGACGCCGGCCACCTGGTCGCCAAGCCCCTCCTGATGCCCCTGCTGGCCGCGCACGCGGCCCTCCACGGCGCCCCCCGGCTGCTGGTCGCGGCGCTGCTGTGCGGCTGGGGCGGAGACGTCCTGCTGCTGTCCGGCGCGGAGCCCGCCTTCCTCGCGGGCATGGCCTCGTTCGCCGCCGGGCACGTCTGCTACCTGCTGCTCTTTTGGGCGTACGGCCGTCGCCGCGCCCGCCACCGCGCCCTGCTCGCCGGGTACGGCGTCGTCCTCGCCGCGACCCTCGCCGCCCTCTGGCCCGGCCTGCCCGCCGATCTGCGTGTGCCCGTCGCGGGCTACAGCCTGCTGCTGACGGCGATGGCGTACCGCGCGGGGACCCGGTTCGGCCGCACCGCCGGCGTGGGGGGCGCGCTGTTCGTGCTCTCCGACACCCTCATCGCCACCGGCGTCGCCGATTGGCCGCAGCCGCCGCGACCCGACCTGTGGATCATGCTCACGTACCTCGCCGCGCAGTCCCTGCTCGTCCGCGGCACCCTCACGGAGCTCGACGCGCACCCGGTGACCGCGCCGCCGCGCGGTGAGGTCCGTCCGGTCCCGTAGAGGCCGCCGAGACCGGGGGAGGGCCGCCCACCCTCGGCCGGCCTCGAGGTGAGGTCACCGTCCGGCCGTCACCAGCGGATCGGCACCGGCACCGCCGTGAGGAGTCCCGACACCGCCACCACGACCGCCAGCACCGCCACCTCCGCGCGGGCCGGCGCGCACGCGGTCAGCGGGTCGGCGGCGCGGGCGAGCCGGACCCGCGCCCACAGCGCCAGCGCGGCGACGACGGCCACGAGCAGCACCTTGGCCAGCAGGGTGCGGCCGTACGCCGTCGTCGTCAGCTGTTCCAGCACGGTCTCCGGCGGCATCCGGCGCACCGTGCTCACCAGACCCGTCGCGGTGAGCGCGGCGAGCAGAACGGCCGCCACGCGCGCGTAGAGCCCCAGCAGCGCGGCGCCCGCCCGCTGCGCGCCCCACAGCCGCACGGTGCGCAGCGCGTACAGCAGACCGCCCACCCACAGCGACGCGCACACCACGTGAACGAGCGTCAGAGCGGAGCCGACGAGCGGGCTCGGCTCGGTCGTCGGGTGGGCGCGCAGCGCCTCCGCGACCGCCACCGCGGCCAGCGGCCACACCTGCGTCCCCCGACGGCGCGACAGGGCGCACAGGCCCGCCACGGCGAACGCGTTGAGCTCCAGCAGGGCGAGCGTGCCGTCCCGCGTGGCGTACAGTCCGCCGATGTCGATGTCGCCCGGGCCGCGCGGCACCAGGTTGCCGGTCGCCACCACCGAGGCCAGCCCCAGCGCGGCCACGAACCCGGCGCCCGCCGCCCACGCCGCCGCACTGGGCGGCCGTACGGCGGGAGCGCCCGGCACGGCCCGCGCGAGCCGCCGCACGAACAGCTCGCCCAGCGGCACGCACAGCGCCGCGAACAGGACGGTCCGCAGCAGCGCGATGCCGCCGGTGCCGGGCGCGGCGGACTCTCCGGTGCCGTGCAGGGCGGCGGACGGCCCGAGGAGCGGGATCAGCGCCCCCAGGGCCACCAGGACCAGCACGGCGACGGCCCGGCCGAGGCCGTCGCGCCGCCGCGCGGTGGTGGCTTCCGTCCCCGCGGCCTCGAAGGCCGGTCGTATCGAGGTCACCTCGCGTTCTCCCGTCTCACGCCCAGCGCGCTTCGTCCGTCCCCCAGCGCCCCGGCGGCCGGACCCAGTCGGCGGGCCCGCCCTCGAAGGCGACCGGCGGCAGCGCGTAGCGCAGCCGGCCCAGCGGGCTGTCCCGCTCGGCCAGCCAGGGCCCCGGGCCGTCGTAGGAGGCAGCCCCGGCCGCTCCGGTGTCCGCCGTCACCTCCTCCGTCAGCCACCGCGCCGTCCGTACCAGCGCCACCCGGACCAGCCGGCCGCCGCCGTCGCAGGACCGCTCCGTCAGCGCGCGCAGCACCGCCGCCGCGAGCAGATGGCCCGAGCCGTGGTCCAGGGCCTGCGCGGGCAGCACGCCGGGGCGCTCCGGTGTGCCCTCGGTGACGGCGATCCCGGTGGCGGCCTGGACCAGGCTGTCGAAGCCGCGCCGCTCCCGCCACGGCCCGTACGCGCCCCACGCCGACAGCTGGGCCACCACCAGCCCCGGCCGCCGTTCGGCCAGCGCCTCGGCGGACAGCCCGAACCGGTCGAGCGCGCCCGGCCGGTAGGCGGTGACGACGACGTCCGCCGCGGCGAGCAGATCGTCGAGGGCACGCCGTCCCGCGCGCAGGTCGAGGACCGCCGAGCGCTTGCCGAAGCCCGTGTCGGCGTGCTGGTCGGGCAGTTCGGGCAGGTGGGGCGGGTCCACGCGGAGCACGTCCGCGCCGAGCAGGGCGAGGGTGCGGGTGGCCACGGGCCCGGCGACGACCCGCGACAGGTCCAGTACCCGCAGCCCGGCCGCGGGCAGCAGGGGAGTGCCGGCCGGCGGGGCGAGCCGCCGCGCGGGGGCCGTGTCCAGGCGCGCCCGCTCGACCAGGGCGCGCCGCGCCACCTCCGCCGCCTGCGGGTGCCCGGCCCACTCGCCGGGCGTCCGTACGGCCACGGCGAGGCCTCCGGCGGCGTAGACGCTCTCCTCGACCTCCCGCGCGGACCGTTCGGCGAGCGCGGCCTCCACCTCGTCCTGCGTGACGCCGAGCGCGGACAGCAACCGCTCACGGTGGTGGGGGAAGTTGGCGTGGGTGCGCACCCAGCCGTCCGCCGTGCGCCAGAACCGCGACAGGGGCGCGAAGTCGACCGGCGCGCGCCCGTCGAGCAGCAGGTGCCGCTCGCTGGTGAACGCCGTCGCCACCGCCCCGTCGTCCACCCGCACGCCGGGCACCCGCGTGAGCCCGGCCCGCCGCGCGCCCAGTTCGGCGGCGGCCAGCGCGCACACGGCCACGCAGGCCCGCGCCGCCTCCCGCACCGGGAGCCGGGCGTCGAGCGCCCCGCGCCGGGTCGTCACCGTGACCCGGCCGGCCAGTGCCGGGTCTCCGCCGAGCGCGGACCAGGCGTCAGCAATGTTCCTCATGCGTGCACTATGCCGGGCCGCGCGGAAGACCGCGCGGCCCGGCATCGAAGGAGACCCGGAGCAGAGACCCCCGAGCAGAGACCCCGAGGAGAGACCCGAGGGAAGCTACTTCACCGCGTCCAGCGCGTTCACGATGCCGAAGCCGTAGAACCCGTTGACGCGCTTGCCGCCCTCGCACACCGCGTCCTGGTCGCCGTCGCCGTCCTGGTCGTAGGACTCGGGGCAGCCGGGGTTGTCCGCCTGCGCCTTCAGCAGCGCCTGCAGCTGCGCCGGAGTCGCCCACGGGTGCTCCGACTTCAGCAGCGCGGCCACGCCCGCGGCGTGCGGCGAGGCCATCGAGGTGCCCTGCAGGAAGGCGTACTGGTTGTTCGGCATCGTGGACAGGATGCGGCCGTCCTTCGACGGGGTGTCCGGCAGCTGGTACCGCCGGTCGCCGCCCGGCGCGGCCACGTCCACCACACCGTTGCCGTACGACGAGTAGTACGACTTGAGGTTGTGCACGCCCGTCGCGCTGACCGTGACGACGCCCGGCAGCTGGGTCGGCACGTCGTAGCACTCGTGCGGGTCGATGGTGCGCTCGACCGGCGTGGTGTCGTTCGGGCTGGAGTCGTCCACGATCGCGTCCGCGTCGAGGTCGTGGTTGGAGTTGCCCGCGGACGCCAGGTGCAGGGTGCCCTTCTTCTGGGCGTACAGCTGGGCCCGGTTGACCGCGTCGACGATGGCCCGCTGGTCGGGGTCGTCCATGCAGTTGTACAGCCACGGGTCGACGTAGTAGCTGTTGTTCGTGATCTCCACGCCGTGGTCGGCGGCGAACACGAAGGCGCAGACGACGCTCTCCGCGTAGAACAGGCCGTTCTTCGGGTCGGTCACCTGGATGCCGGAGACCTTCACGCCGGGCGCGACACCGGCCACGCCGACGCCGTTGCGGGCCGCGGCGATCTCACCGGCCACGTGGGTGCCGTGGTAGTCCGCCTCGGTGTACGGCCGCCAGGCGCCCTCGCTGGTGTCCGCGACACCGCCCGCGCAGTTCGCGGACTGCGACTTGGAGAAGTTCGGGGCGAGGTCCGGGTGCGTGTCGTCGACACCGGTGTCGATGACGGCGACCGTGACGCTCCTGCTGCCCGGGTTGATCTGCGCGGCCTTGTCCGCGCCGATCGCCCGCAGGTCCCACTGGTCGGCCTCCAGCGGCTCGCTGCCCGGCGTCTGTGCCGAGGCCGCCGTCACCTTCGCGGCCTCCGCGGCCGTCAGGAAGTCGGCGCCGCCCACGTCCGTGGTGCCCGCGGGGGTCAGCGGCGCGGTGCGCGTGGCACCCGCCGACTGCACGCCGCGGACGGTGCGTATCTCCTTGGCGAAGTCGGGGTTCGCCGAGTGCGCGACGATCACACCGATCTTCGCGTACGTCGCGACGACGGTGCCGCCGGCCGCGGTCACGGCCTTCTTCACCGCGGCGATCGTGCCCTTGTTCACCTTGGTGTTCACGACGTAGGCCAGCTCGGGCGCGTCCGCCGCCGTGGCGGTCTCCTGGACCGGCGCGGCCGAGGCGGTCGCGGGCAGGAAGCCGAGCGAGGCGGTCAGCGACAGCACGACCGGCACCGCGAGGGCGAGTCGGCGTCTGGAGCGCAGATGAGCCATGGGGTCTCCACATCATCCGGAAACGAAACCGGCCCGAGACACAAGGTGGTGCTCGGGCAGGTGCATGACGATGGTGCAGAGGGACGCTATATCGCCAACTCGCTGACCAGCAATGCCGTCACCACGATGACTTCACAGATTTACGCCGATCGCGGTTGAACCGGTTCCCCCACGGCGCCGTGACGTTGGACAAGAGGCCGGGCACGAGGCGAGCCCCCTGTCGGATCACGCCGGGGGCCACTACCATCGCCGCCCGGTTCGCGTGATCCCGATCACCCTTGTCACCACCCGCACCGCGAGGAGACTCCGTGGCCACCGACTCACCGCCCCCTTCGAAGACCGAACACCGGCTCCCGTCCACCGAGGAGTTCGCCCGGGTGCAGGAGAGCGCCGAGTTCGGTGAACTGCGCCGCTCCTACCGCTCCTTCGCCTTTCCGCTGACCGTCGCCTTCATCGCCTGGTACCTGCTGTACGTCCTGCTCTCCAACTACGCGGGCGGCTTCATGGGCACCAGGCTGTTCGGCAACATCAACGTCGCCCTCGTCTTCGGTATCGCCCAGTTCGTCACCACGTTCCTCATCGCCTGGTGGTACGCGCGGCACGCCGCCGCGAAGCTCGACCCCAAGGCCGAGGCCATCAAGACCCGGATGGAGGGCGGCGCATGAGCCCCGCCATGACCCTCGCGGCCAACGAGGCCAGCGAGCACCGGCCGCTGATCATCACCCTGTTCGCGGTCTTCGTGGTCGCGACCCTGTTCATCACCGTCTGGGCCGGCCGCCAGACGAAGGACGCCGCCGACTTCTACGCGGGCGGACGCTCCTTCAGCGCCTTCCAGAACGGCCTCGCCGTCTCCGGCGACTACATGTCCGCCGCGTCCTTCCTCGGCATCGCGGGCGCCATCGCCCTCTTCGGGTACGACGGCTTCCTGTACTCCATCGGCTTCCTCGTCGCCTGGCTGGTCGCGCTGCTCCTGGTCGCCGAGCCGCTGCGCAACTCCGGCCGCTACACCATGGGCGACGTCCTCGCGTACCGCATGCGCCAGCGCCCGGTGCGCACCGCCGCCGGCACCTCCACGATCGTCGTGTCGATCTTCTACCTGCTGGCCCAGATGGCCGGCGCCGGCGTCCTCGTCTCGCTGCTGCTCGGCATCACCTCCGACGCCGGCAAGATCCTCATCGTCGCCCTGGTCGGCGTCCTGATGATCGTCTACGTCTCCATCGGCGGCATGAAGGGCACCACCTGGGTCCAGATGGTCAAGGCCGTGCTCCTCATCGGCGGCACCGTCCTGATCACCTTCCTGGTGCTGCTGAAGTTCGACTTCAACATCTCCGACCTGCTCGGCAAGGCCGCAGAGAACAGCGGCAAGGGCGCCGCCTTCCTGGAGCCCGGCCTGCAGTACGGCGCCACCGGCACCTCCAAGCTGGACTTCATCTCCCTCGGCATCGCCCTGGTCCTCGGCACCGCCGGCCTGCCGCACATCCTGATCCGCTTCTACACCGTGCCCAACGCCAAGGCCGCCCGTAAGTCGGTGAACTGGGCGATCGGCATCATCGGCGCCTTCTACCTGATGACCATCGCGCTCGGCTTCGGCGCCGCCGCGCTGATCTCCCAGGAGGAGATCATCGCGTCCAACCCGTCCGGGAACACCGCCGCGCCGCTGCTCGCCCTGCACCTGGGCGGCGTCGACTCCGCGTGGGGCGCGATCCTGCTCGCCACGATCTCGGCGGTGGCCTTCGCGACGATCCTCGCCGTGGTCGCGGGCCTGACGCTCGCCTCGTCCTCGTCGTTCGCCCACGACATCTACGCGAACGTCATCCGGAAGGGGCAGGCCACCGAGAAGGAGGAGGTCCGGGCGGCCCGCCTCGCCACCATCGGCATCGGCGCCGTCTCCATCCTGCTGGGCGCCCTCGCCCGCGACCTGAACGTCGCCGGCCTGGTCGCCCTCGCCTTCGCGGTCGCCGCCTCCGCCAACCTGCCGACGATCCTCTACAGCCTGTTCTGGAAGCGGTTCACCACCCAGGGCGCCCTGTGGTCGATCTACGGGGGTCTGATCGTCGCCGTCGGCCTGGTGCTGTTCTCGCCCGTCGTCTCCGGCGACCCGAAGGCGATGTTCCCCGACGTCGACTTCGCCTGGTTCCCGCTGAAGAACCCCGGCATCATCTCCATCCCGTTCGGCTTCCTGATGGGCTGGCTCGGCACGGTCCTGTCCAAGGAGGAGCCCGACAAGGGCAAGTACGCCGAACTGGAGGTGCGGTCGCTGACCGGCACCGGAGCGCACTGAGCCGATCCTCCGAGCGGCCGGGCCGTGGGTTCCTGGTAGGTACCTACGACCCGGCCGCGTCTTACGTCGTGGGATCGGGCTGGTGTCACTGTCAGTGGGGTCACGTAGGCTCGCACCTGAGGACAGACGACCGGGACGACCGATCCGCGACGGGAGGGGGCCTCGTGCTCATCGACACCTACGGCCGGGTGGCCACCGACCTGCGCGTCTCGCTGACCGACCGGTGCAACCTGCGCTGCACCTACTGCATGCCCGAGGAGGGCCTGCAGTGGCTGGCCAAACCGGACCTGCTCACGGACGACGAGATCGTCCGCCTCATCGGCATCGCCGTCACCTCCCTCGGCATCAGGGAGGTCCGCTTCACCGGTGGCGAGCCCCTGCTGCGCCCGGGTCTCGTCGGCATCGTCGAGCGGGTCGCCGCCCTCGCCCCGCGCCCCCAGATGTCGCTGACCACCAACGGCATCGGCCTGAGGCGCACCGCCGCCGCCCTGAAGGCCGCCGGCCTGGACCGGGTCAACGTCTCGCTGGACACCCTGCGCCCCGACGTCTTCAAGGCCCTCACCCGCCGCGACCGCCACAAGGACGTCCTCGAAGGCCTGCACGCCGCCCGCGAGGCCGGCCTCACCCCCGTCAAGGTCAACTCGGTCCTCATGCCGGGCCTCAACGACGACGAGGCCCCCGACCTCCTGGCCTGGGCCGTCGAGCACGACTACGAACTGCGGTTCATCGAGCAGATGCCCCTGGACGCCCAGCACGGCTGGAAGCGCGACGGCATGATCACCGCAGGCGACATCCTGGCCTCCCTGCGCACCCGCTTCGAGCTGACCGCCGAGGGCGACGAGGCCCGCGGCTCGGCACCGGCCGAGCGCTGGCTGGTCGACGGCGGACCGCACCGCGTCGGGGTCATCGCCTCCGTGACCCGCCCGTTCTGCTCCGCCTGCGACCGCACCCGCCTCACCGCCGACGGCCAGGTCCGCACCTGCCTCTTCGCCACCGAGGAGACCGACCTCAGGGCCGCGCTGCGCTCCGGCGCCCCCGACGAGGAGATCGCCCGCATCTGGCGCCTGGCCATGTGGGGCAAGAAGGCCGGCGCGGGCCTGGACGACCCCACGTTCGTCCAGCCGGACCGGCCGATGTCCGCGATCGGCGGCTAGCGGAGCACCCGGCCGGCCCGCGGGGCGGGAACGGCGCGTCAGCCCGGCTGCTCCTGTTCCCACTCCGCCAGCGGTACGACGTCCTTGAGGAACCCCCTGACGCCCAGGAACTGCGACAGATGCTCGCGATGCTCCTCGCACGCGAGCCAGGTCTTGCGCCGCTCCGGCGTATGGATCTTCGGGTTGTTCCAGGCCAGCACCCACACGGCGGCGGCCCGGCAGCCCTTGGCGGAACAGATGGGGGAGTTCTCGTCACTCACGCTTCGTCTCACAGCCGCACAGAAAAAACGACGCCGAGCAGCCACGGGGGGAGCTGCCCGGCGTCGGTCCATCGCTCCGACGGGGGATGCGGAGCGCGTACGCAGTATGTCACGCGTAACCGGTTGCCGGGCACCGGAACAACAGATTGATCTGAGCTTTTCCTGAGCTTGGCACGGGGCCCGTCCCGAGGCTCAGTTCCGTGCCTCCGGACCCGGATCGTTCGCCGTGCCGTCCCCCGGGGATTCCGCTCGGGGCGGCTCGATCATCGTCCTCGGCGGCACGGCCACGAACGTGGAGGGCAGCGACGGCGCGTTCTCCCGCCCCGCGTTCGCGATCACCACGGCGATGTAGGGCAGCACCGCGCCGAGCACCAGCGCCACGATCGCGACGTGCCGTTCCACGTTCCAGAGCACCGCGGCCAGGATCACCGAGACCGTCCGGACGCTCATCGAGATGACGTACCGGCGCTGCCGCCCGCGGACGTCGTCCTGGAGGCCCTGCCGGGCTCCGGTGATCCGGAACACCTGGGCGTTCCCGCCGTCCCTCAGCTTCCGCATCACATTCCACCATCCGCCCGCATCGGACTCTCCCAGGCCCGTCCCGACGTCCGCCGCACCGGTCGGACACCGGCCGGGACACCTCCACGGTACGCCGCGCCCGCGCCGCCCACGAGACCGGGGCGCCCCCTCGCCTGCGCGAACGGCCCCACCGGTCCCGCGCAGGGCCCGGCCGGTGATGCGCAGGCCCCCACCGGTCCCGCGCAGGGCCCGGCCGGTGACGCGCAGGGCCCGGCCGGTGACGCGTACGGCCGCGCCCGACATGCGCCGTACGGCGTACGGGCCGAAACTGGGCGTACTGCTCACGTCGAGCCGGACGAGGAGGCAACCATGGGCTGGTTGTGGGCGATCATCGTGGGATTGGTGCTGGGCCTGATCGCGAAGGCGATCATTCCGGGCAAACAGCACAGTCCCATCTGGCTGGTCACCATTTTCGGCATGCTCGGCGCGATCGCCGGCAACGCCATAGCGCGGGGCTTCGGTGTGGAGGAGACGCCCGGCATCGACTGGAGCCGGCACGCCTTCCAGCTCGTGGCCGCCATCATCATCGTGGCCGTGGGCGACATGCTGTACATGGCGACGCTGGGCAAGCGCAGGCACCGGGTGTAGCGAGAGGCGCGCGCCCAGGGGCGCGGGCAACTGCGCGACAGGCCACGACGAAAGCCGCGGCCGGCAGCTCACCCGCACCCCTGCGGTGCTCACGCCGGAGCATTCACCGCGCGGCGGTGCTCACGCCGGGGCGACCTCCACGGCGGCCAGGTTCTTCTTGCCGCGCCGCAGCACGAGCCACCGCCCGTGCAGCAGGTCCTCGGCGGCCGGGACGGCGTCCTCCGAGGCGACCTTCACGTTGTTCACGTAGGCGCCGCCCTCCTTCACGGTCCGCCGCGCGGCCGACTTGCTGGCCACCAGACCGACCTCGGCGAACAGGTCGACGACCGGACCCAGCTCGGCGACCCGGATGTGCGGCACCTCGGACAGCGCCGCGGCCAGCGTCCGCTCGTCCAGGTCGGTCAGCTCACCCTGGCCGAAGAGGGCCTTCGACGCGGCGATCACGGCGGCCGTCTGGTCGGCGCCGTGCACCAGCGTGGTCAGCTCCTCGGCGAGCGCGCGCTGCGCGGCCCGGGCCTGCGGCCGCTCCTCGGTCTGCCGCTCCAGCTCCTCCAGCTCCTCGCGGGACTTGAAGGAGAGGATCCGCATGTACCGGGAGATGTCGCGGTCGTCCACGTTCAGCCAGAACTGGTAGAACGCGTACGGCGTGGTCATCTCCGGGTCGAGCCAGACGGCGCCGCCCTCGGTCTTGCCGAACTTGGTGCCGTCCGCCTTCGTCATCAGAGGGGTCGCCAGCGCGTGCACCTCGGCGCCCGGCTCCAGCTTGTGGATCAGGTCCAGACCGGCCGTGAGGTTGCCCCACTGGTCGCTGCCGCCCTGCTGGAGCGTGCAGCCGTAGCGCCGGTAGAGCTGGAGGAAGTCCATGCCCTGGAGGATCTGGTAGCTGAACTCCGTGTAGCTGATGCCCTCGGAGGACTCCAGCCGCCGGGCGACCGAGTCCTTCGTCAGCATCTTGTTGACGCGGAAGTGCTTGCCGATGTCGCGCAGGAACTCGATCGCGGACAGGCCCGCGGTCCAGTCGAGGTTGTTGACCATCACGGCCGCGTTCTCGCCCTCGAAGGACAGGAACGGCTCGATCTGGGCGCGGAGCTTGCCGACCCAGCCGGCGACCGTCTCCGGGTCGTTCAGGGTGCGCTCGGCGGTCGGGCGCGGGTCGCCGATCAGACCCGTCGCGCCGCCCACCAGCGCCAGCGGCCGGTGCCCGGCCTGCTGGAGCCGGCGCACGGTGAGCACCTGCACCAGATGGCCCACGTGCAGGGACGGCGCGGTCGGGTCGAAACCGCAATAGAACGTGACGGGACCGTCCGCGAGCGCCTTGCGCAAAGCGTCCTCGTCAGTGGACTGGGCGAACAGCCCGCGCCACTTCAGCTCGTCGACGATGTCCGTCACGGTCGTATGTCTCCTTGAACGGTGAAAAGGGCTCGCCCCAGTCTATGGGGGGCCACCGACAGCCAGGGGGCCGCCTGCTCAGACGCCCCGGCTGACGGAGCTCATGTTGAAGTCGGGCACCCGCAGCGGCGGCATGGCGGCCCGGGTGAACCAGTCGCTCCACTCCCTCGGCAGCGTCTTCTCCGTACGCCCGGCCTCCGTGGCCCGCCCGAGCAGGCCGACCGGCGACTCGTTGAACCGGAAGTTGTTCACCTCGCCGGTCACCTCGCCGTTCTCCACCAGGTACACCCCGTCCCGGGTCAGGCCGGTGAGCAGCAGCGTCGCCGGGTCGACCTCGCGGATGTACCACAGGCAGGTCAGCAGCAGCCCGCGCTCGGTGCTCGCCACCATCTCGTCCAGGGAGCGGTCGTCGCCGCCGTCCAGGATCAGGTTGTCGATGCCCGGCGACACCGGCAGCCCGGTCAGTTCCGCGCTGTGCCGGCTGGTGATCAGGTGCTTCAGCTCGCCCCGCGCGATCCACTCGGTGGCGGTGAGCGGCAGCCCGTTGTCGAACACCGAGGAATCGCCGCCGGAGGAGTGCGCCAGCACGAACGGCGCGGCCTCCAGGCCCGGCTCGTGCGGGTCGCTGCGCAGGGTGAGCGGCAGCTCGCTCAGCTTCTCGCCGAGCCGGGTGCCGCCGCCCGGCTGGGAGAACACCGTCCGGCCCTCGGCGGCGTCCCGGCCCGACGCCGACCACATCTGGTAGATCAGCAGGTCGGCGACCGCGGTCGGCGGCAGCAGCGTCTCGTAGCGGCCCGCGGGCAGCTCGATCCGGCGCTCGGCCCAGCCGAGGCGTACGGCCAGCTCCGCGTCGAGCGCCGCCGGGTCGACGTCCGTGAAGTCCCGGGTGGAGCGCCCGGCCCACGCGGAGCGGGTGCGGTCCGGGGACTTGGCGTTCAGCTCCAGCGTCCCGTTGGGCTGGTCGTGGCGCAGCCGCAGCCCCGTGGACGTACCGAGGTAGCTGCTGGTCAGCTCGTGGTTGGCGAAGCCGTACAGCTCCCGGCCGCCCGCCCGCGCGCGGGCGAAGGCCTCGCCGAGTGCCGGCGCGAAGTCCGCGAACACGGCCGAGGAGGTCTCCGCGGGGGCGTCCGTGAAGCCGGGGGAGGCGGGCACGTCCGTGACGAGGGGACGGGCGTCCTCGGCGGGCGCGGCACCGCGGGCGGCGGCCTCCGCGGCCCGCACCAGCGGCTCCAGCTCGTCCGCGGTCACCGCGGACCGGGACACCACGCCGGAGGCCGTGCCCTCCTTGCCGTCGACGGTCGCGATCACCGTGAGGGTGCGCCCACGCGTGACACCGTTCGTGGTCAGCGCGTTGCCCGCCCAGCGCAGGTTGGCGGTGGACCGCTCGTCCGCGATCACGACACAGCCGTCCGCGCGGGACAGCTCCAGAGCCCGCTCGACGATCTCGTGCGGCTTGTTCACCGGGGCGCTCATCGGCCGGCCTCCTGGGTGGTGTTCAGAATGTTGACGCCCCGGAACAGGGCGGACGGGCAACCGTGGGAGACGGCGGCGACCTGGCCCGGCTGGGCCTTGCCGCAGTTGAAGGCGCCGCCCAGGACATAGGTCTGCGGGCCGCCGACCGCGGCCATCGACCCCCAGAAGTCGGTGGTCGTCGCCTGGTAGGCGACGTCCCGCAGCTGCCCGGTGATCCGCCCGTTCTCGATCTTGAAGAAGCGCTGGCCGGTGAACTGGAAGTTGTAGCGCTGCATGTCGATGGACCAGGAGCGGTCCCCGACGACGTAGATGCCGCGGTCGACGCCGCCGATCAGGTCCTCGGTCGACATCCCCGCGGGATCCGGTCGCAGCGACACGTTGGCCATCCGCTGCACCGGCACGTGGGAGGGCGAGTCGGCGAAGGCGCAGCCGTTGGACCGCCCGAGCCCGGTCAGCCTCGCGATCCTGCGGTCCAGCTGGTACCCGACGAGCGTGCCCTCCTTCACCAGGTCCCAGGACTGCGCCTCGACGCCCTCGTCGTCGTACCCGATGGTCGCGAGGCCGTGCTCGGCGGTGCGGTCACCTGTGACGTTCATCAGCTCCGAGCCGTACCGCAACGTGCCGAGCTGGTCGAACGTGGCGAACGAGGTCCCGGCGTACGCCGCCTCGTAGCCGAGCGCCCGGTCCAGCTCGGTGGCGTGCCCGATGGACTCGTGGATCGTCAGCCACAGGTTGGACGGGTCCACGACGAGGTCGTACAGTCCCGGCTCCACGCTCGGCGCGCGCATCTTCTGCGCGAGCAGCTCCGGGATCTCGGCCAGCTCCCTGTCCCAGTCCCAGCCGGTGCCGGTCAGGTACTCCCAGCCGCGGCCGACCGGCGGCGCGAGGGTGCGCATGGAGTCGAACTCGCCGCTGGAGTCGTCCACCGCCACCGCGGTGAGCTGCGGATGCAGCCGCACCCGCTGCTGGGTCGTCACCGTTCCGGCCGTGTCGGCGTAGAACTTGTTCTCGTGCACGGTGAGCAGCGAGGCGTCCACGTGGTCCACCCCGTCGGCCGCGAGCAGCCGCCGGCTCCACTCCGCCAGCAGCCCCGCCTTCTCCTCGTCGGGCACGGTGAAGGGGTCGATCTCGTACGACGAGATCCACGTCTTGTCCGCGTGCACCGGCTCGTCGGCCAGCTCGACGCGCTCGTCGCTGCCGGCGGCCCTGATCACCTGCGCCGAGAGCTTCGCCATCGCCACGGCCTGGCTCGCCACCTTGGCCGCGGCGTCCATGGTCAGGTCCACGCCGGACGCGAACCCCCACGTCCCGCCGTGCACCACCCGCACCGCGTAGCCCAGGTCGGTGGTGTCCGAGGACCCGGACGGCTTGCCGTCCCGCAGCCGCCAGGACGCGCTGCGCACCCGCTCGAACCGGAAGTCCGCGTGCTCCGCCCCCAACGCCCGCGCACGTGCGAGAGCGGCGTCTGCGAGGGCGCGTAGCGGAAGCGCCGTGAAGGCTTCGTCGATGGTATGAGGCACCCGAGGTCTCCCTGCTGTCGTCGCCTGTCGGCTCCGATCATGTCGCGCCCGCGGGGGCCCGGACCACAGGTTTGCGTCCGGTGTCCGGAGCTTTCTGTAGGGATTCGACAGTGCCGCCCCCCGCGCCACTGTCGGTGCCCGAATGTCCGACGCGTGGAGTCGACCGATAGGTTTTCGGTGAAGCCGCCTGTCATCGCCGCCTGTCGTCCAGGTGCCCGGGCGGGGAATCTGACCGCTATCGAAAGGGTGATCCGTTGAGCCGCTCGGTTCTCGTCACCGGAGGCAACCGGGGCATCGGCCTCGCCATCGCCCGCGCGTTCGCCGACGCCGGCGACAAGGTCGCGATCACGTACCGCTCGGGGGAGCCGCCGGCCGGTTTCCTCGCCGTGAAGTGCGACATCACCGACCCCGAGCAGGTGGAGCAGGCCTACAAGGAGATCGAGGCCCAGCACGGCCCGGTCGAGGTACTGGTCGCCAACGCCGGTGTCACCAAGGACCAGCTGCTGATGCGGATGACCGAGGAGGACTTCACCTCGGTCGTCGACACCAACCTCACCGGCACCTTCCGCGTGGTCAAGCGCGCCAACCGCGGCATGCTGCGCGCCAAGAAGGGCCGCGTCGTGCTGATCTCCTCGGTCGTCGGACTGCTCGGTTCCGCGGGTCAGGCGAACTACGCCGCCTCCAAGGCCGCCCTCGTCGGCTTCGCGCGCTCCCTGGCCCGAGAGCTGGGCTCGCGCAACATCACCTTCAACGTCGTCGCGCCCGGCTTCGTCGACACCGACATGACCAAGGTGCTCACCGACGAGCAGCGCGCGAACATCGTGTCGCAGGTCCCGCTCGGCCGGTACGCGCAGCCGGAGGAGGTCGCCGCAGCGGTGCGGTTCCTCGCCTCGGACGACGCCTCGTACATCACTGGAGCCGTCATCCCCGTTGACGGCGGACTGGGAATGGGTCACTGATCACCATGAGCGGAATTCTCGAGGGCAAGCGCGTCCTGATCACCGGCGTGCTGACGGAGGCCTCCATCGCCTTCCACACCGCCAAGCTGGCCCAGGAGCAGGGCGCCGAGATCATCCTGACCGCGTTCCCGCGGCCCACGCTGACCGAGCGCATCGCCAAGAAGCTCCCGAAGCCCACCAAGGTCATCGAGCTGGACGTCACCAACGACGAGCACCTGGGGCGGCTGGCCGACGTCGTCGGGGAGGAGCTCGGCGGCCTCGACGGTGTCGTCCACTCCATCGGCTTCGCCCCGCAGGACGCCCTCGGCGGCAACTTCCTCAACACGCCGTTCGAGTCGGTCGCCACGGCCATGCACGTCTCGGCGTTCTCCCTGAAGTCGCTGACCATGGCCTGCCTGCCGCTGATGCAGAACGGCGGCTCGGTCGTCGGCCTCACCTTCGACGCGCAGTTCGCCTGGCCGCAGTACGACTGGATGGGCCCGGCCAAGGCCGCCCTGGAGGCGACCAACCGCTACATGGCGCGTGACCTGGGCAAGCAGAACATCCGCTGCAACCTGATCTCGGCCGGTCCGCTCGGCTCCATGGCCGCCAAGTCCATCCCGGGCTTCGGCGAGCTGGCCACCGTGTGGGACAGCCGCTCCCCGCTCGAGTGGGACCTGAAGGACCCCGAGCCGGCCGGCCGCGGCGTCGTCGCCCTGCTGAGCGACTGGTTCCCGAAGACCACGGGCGAGATCATCCACGTCGACGGCGGCCTGCACGCGATCGGCGCGTGAGTCCGCGAGGGCTCGCACGTAGCCCCTGATCGTCGCCGGTCCACCGGCCGAAAGGCCCGCACCTGTGTGGTGCGGGCCTTTTCCGTGTCCCCCGTTCGGCCTATCCGGCCGGGCGGAGCCGGGGGACGACTGGGCACCCTGGATGACACGTCCACCTCGCGCGTCCCTCCCCAGCACGGCCGAGGAGGTCCCCTTGTGCGCCTGTTCCGCAGCCTGGCCTCAGTGACCGTAGCCGTAGCCCTGGTGCTGTCCCTGTCGTACGAAGCGATGCCCCACGCGCGCGTGGAGGTACGGGAGCCGCAGGCACCGAAGCCGTTCGGCGCCGAGTGCCGCACCCGCGTGCGCGGCTCCGAGGTGACCGCCCACTGCCACAACCCCTATGTCGAGACCGACCGCGTGCGGCTGCACATCGAGTGCGACCGCTGGTGGGACCTGGACACCGACAGCGCCCCGGTCGACGCCGGGCCCGCGATGACCGTACGGCTGACCGGCCGGTGCTGGAAGGAGGTCCGCGCGGTGTGGGTCAGCCACCAGAACCTGGGGAGCTGAACCGGCACTGGAACGGATAGCCCGCCGCCTCCACCGCCGCGGTCTGCGCGTCGCCCGCGCGGATGGCGTCCACCAGCCGCCCGTGGTCCATGTGGGTCTCGGGCGACAGGGTCTCGCCCACGTCCTCGCGCAGCCAGTGCCGCAGGACCTCGCCGAGATCCGCGTACATCGCCGTCATGACGTCGTTGTGGGAGGCGGACACCACCGCCAGGTGGAAGGTGGCGTCCGCGGTCACGAACCGTTCCTTGTCGCCCGCCGCCCAGGCCTCCTCGCGCCGCTCCAGCAGCGCGTCCAGCTGCTTCAGGTCCTTCTCGGTGCGCCGCTCGGCGGCCAGCTTCGCGGCGGCCGACTCCAGCGCGGACCGCAGCTCCGCCACGTGCCGGGGGTCCGCGTCCGCGAAACGGCGGTGCATCACGCCGGCCAGCTCGCTGGTGGCCACGACGTAGGTGCCGGAGCCCTGGCGGATGTCCAGCAGGCCGTTGTGCGCGAGCGCGCGGACCGCCTCACGGACCGTGTTACGGGCGACGCCGAGCTGTTCCACCAGCTCCGGCTCGGTCGGGATCCGGGAGCCGACCGGCCACTCGCCCGAGGTGATCTGGTGGCGCAGCTCGGCGATGACCTGCTCGGACAGCGCCGAACGACGGGGGTGGCTCAAGGGCATGGCACACCTTCGCACGGGACGGGCGGCAGCGGGCGCCCGGCAAATAGACAACCAATCATCCCATGATTCTATGATGGGCGGCATGGCAAGCGAGGAAATCGAGACGAGGAACCACTCGGATGTACGCGAGCCGGCGCCGCGCGGCGCCGGGACCGGTGCGGGGGCCGGCGCGGCCGAGGGGACCGGCGCGGGGTCCGGCCCGGCCGACGCGCGCGGCCCGGCCAGCGGTGCGGGGGAGCCGGCGCGCAGGAGCACCACGCGCGCGTGGACCACACGCCTGGTCGTCCTCGGCATCATGCTGTCCGCCCTCAACCTCCGCCCCGCCATCACCAGCCTCGGCGCGCTGCTGGAGGAGGTCCGCGACGGCCTCGGCATGAGCGGCAGCGTCGCCGGCCTGCTCACCTCCGTGCCGCCGCTCTGCTTCGCCGTCTTCGGTGTCATGGCGCCCCGCCTGGCCCGCCGCTTCGGCCCCGCCGCGGTGGTGTGCGCCGGCATGGCGGCCATCGCCGCGGGTCTGGCCATCCGGCCGTACACCGGCGGCACGCCCGGCTTCCTGGCCGCCAGCGCGCTCGCGCTGATGGGCATAGCGGTCAGCAACGTCCTCATGCCGGTCATCGTCAAGCGCTGGTTCCCCGACCGGGTCGGTTCCATGACCGGCGCGTACTCGATGGCGCTCGCCCTCGGCACCTCCACCGCCGCCGCCGTGACCGTTCCGGTCACCGACGCGCTGGGCGGCGACTGGCGGTCCGGGCTCGCCGTGTGGGCCGCGCTCGCGGCGGCGGCCGTACTGCCGTGGCTGCCGGTGCTCCGGGACCGGGGGACCACTCCGGGCGGGGACCGGGAGGCCTCACCGGGCGCCGCGCGGACGGACGCGGCGGGCAGCGCCCGGGGCCAGGCGCAGGTGCCCGCGCTGCGCATCACCCGCAGCCGTACCGCATGGGCGCTCGCCGTGTTCTTCGGACTCCAGGCGACCGCCGCCTACATCACGATGGGCTGGATGGCCCAGATCTTCCGCGACGCGGGTGTCGCCGCCGGTACGGCCGGTCTGCTGCTCGCCGTCACCATGGTGATGGGCGTGCCGCTGGCCTTCGTCATCCCGCGCCTGGCCACCCGGCTGCCCCAGCAGGGGCCCATCGTGCTCGCGCTCGGCGTCTGCGGCCTGGCCGGATACGCCGGCCTGTACTTCGCCCCGGCCGCCGGCGCCTGGGCCTGGGCCCTGCTGCTGGGTGTGTCCAACTGCGCCTTTCCGCTCGCCCTGACCATGGTCGGGATGCGCGCGCGGTCCGGTGCGGGGGTGGCCCAGCTGTCCGCGTTCGCGCAGAGCACCGGCTATCTGCTCTCCATCCCCGGCCCGCTCCTGGTGGGCGTGCTCTACCAGCACAGCGGCGGCTGGGGGCTGCCCATCGCGCTGATGGTCGCCCTGATGATCCCGCAGATGGCCGTGGGCTGGCTGGCCGGCCGGGACCGCACGGTGGAAGAGGAGGCGGCCGCCCGCTGAGCGAACCCGGCGGCATGGGACGGCACGTGGCACGCACCCCGGCCGGGCGGGTCTGACTGCCCTGGCCGGGCGGATGTGGCACGGACCCCGGCCGGGCCGGGCGCCGCGGCGGGTGCGACACTTGCCGTATGCCAGTGCTCGAGCCGAACCCCCAGAACGGCCAGAAGAAGATGCTGCTCGTCTTCGGCTCGTTCTTCGCCATCTTCGTGATCATCGCCGTCATCGCGTCGATCGCCGCGCCCTGACGCCGCTTGGTAGGGCTGTCCCCCCTGTCCCCTAGGGGGTGAGGCTCAGGGTGAAGTGGGTGGATCACCGGATGGGGCTGCGGCTCACGATTCCGTAGCGTCGTTGGTGTGGCCGCTGGAGGCGGACCACGCCCAGTCCGCACGGATCCACGGAGGCACCATGCAGGCCCGCACCCAGCCCCGCCCCCGCCCGGTGACGTCGCGCGGCGCCGACGCGCGGCTGCCCTGGTGGGCCCTCGCCCTGCCGGTGCTCGCCTTCGCCGCGCTGCTCACGCTGATCCTCCACCCGTCCGACGCCCACGCGGCGGCCGGCGACCCCGCCATAGCCCGGCTCCTGGAGCGCGCCCAGCAGCTGCTCACCCGCTGAGCGCGACCGCGGCCGCCCGTCAACTCCCTGCGCCACGTGGCCTGTTTCATGCGAAGCTGGGAGTCATGAGCGTCGCAGAACCCCGCAGGATCGTCCTCTTCCGGCATGCGAAGGCCGACTGGCCACAGGTGAACGACCACGAGCGGCCGCTTGCCGAACGGGGCCGCAAGGACGCCGCCGAAGCCGGACGCAGGCTGGCCGACACCGGTATCCCCTTCGACCTGGCCCTCTGCTCCACCGCGACCCGCACCCGAGAGACCTGGAAGCTCGCCGTCCACGAGTTCTCGCACCGCCCGAAGACGGTCTACGAGGAGCGGATCTACGAGGCCTCGCCCGGCGAGCTGATCGCCCTGCTCAACGAAACCCCCGACGACGCCCAGAACGTCCTCCTGATCGGCCACAACCCCGGCGTGCACGGTCTCGCCGAGGTGCTGGCCGCCTCCTCGGAGGCGGAGGCCAGGCAGCGGATGTCCCGCCGGGGCTTCCCGGCCGCCGCCTTCGCCGTGCTGTCCTTCCCCGGCCCCTGGAAGACCCTGGAACCGGGCGTGGCCACCCTGCTCGACTACTGGGCACCGAGCGACTGAGCCGACCCCGCACAGACACAGGGGCCGGCACGTCACCGCAGGTGAGCACCGGCCCCTCGGAACGTCCGCCGCGGCGGCCCGGACTAGTCCTCCTCGTGCGCGTCCGCCGCCTCGACCTCTTCGCGGGTCACGCCGAGCAGGTACAGCACGGTGTCCAGGAACGGCACGTTCACCGCCGTGTGCGCGGCCTCCCGCACCACCGGCTTGGCGTTGAAGGCGACACCGAGCCCCGCCGCGTTCAGCATGTCGAGGTCGTTGGCGCCGTCGCCGATCGCCACGGTCTGCGACAGGGGTACGCCCGCCTCCGCGGCGAACCGGCGCAGCAGCCGCGCCTTGCCCGCGCGGTCCACGATCTCGCCGGTGACCTTGCCGGTCAGCTTGCCGTCGACGATCTCCAGCGTGTTGGCCTGGGCGAAGTCGAGACCCAGCCGCTCCTTCAGGTCGTCCGTGACCTGGGTGAAGCCGCCCGATACGACACCCACCTGGTAGCCGAGCCGCTTCAGCGTCCGGATGAGGGTGCGGGCACCCGGCGTCAGCCGCACCTCGCTGCGCACCTTGTCCACCACCGAGGCGTCCAGGCCCTTCAGCAGCGCCACCCGCGCGTGCAGCGACTGCTCGAAGTCCAGCTCCCCGCGCATCGCCGCCGCCGTCACCTCGGCGACCTTGTCCTCGCAGCCCGCGTGGGCGGCGAACAGCTCGATGACCTCGTCCTGGATGAGCGTCGAGTCCACGTCCATCACGACCAGGCGCTGGGCCCGCCGGTGCAGCCCGGCCGCGACGACCGCGACGTCCACACCGAGCGCCGCCGCGTCGGTGACCAAGGTGGTGCGCAGCGGCTCGGTCTCCACACCGGACACCGCGAACTCGACGGCGGTGACGGGGTACTTGGCGAGCCGGAAGATACGGTCGATGTTGCCGCCCGCCTTGGTGATCTTGGCGGCGATGGCGGCGGTGGCCTCCGCGGTCAGCGGGTGGCCGAGGACGGTCACCAGGGAGCGGCCGTGGCCACGCGGACGGTTGTCGCCGAGGCCGGAGATGATCTCGGCCTGCATCTTCATCGACTCCGCCCAGCTGTGGACGGTGGCCCGCAGGTCGCCCTCCAGCCCGTGGGGCGGCTCGGTCACGAGCGCGCACAGCACGATCCGGCCCCGGGTCACGACCTGCTCGATGTCGACGACGTCGACGGAGTAGGCGGCCAGGGTGTCGAAGAGTCCGGCGGTGAGACCCGGCCTGTCCTTGCCGAAGATCTTGACCAGGAGAGTGGGGACGTCAGAGGTCTGCGAAGCGCTCATGGTGCTCCCACGGTAACCGGCACCCAGTGCCGCCCGCGCCCGAGGTCCGCCTAGCGGACACGGAACACTGTGCGTCGCCCGCATGACGCCCACGTGGCCAAGTCCCGCGCGTACCTCCCTCACGAGGCCCTGGACTTCCCCACCACGGAGGCTCATCGCCGGCAGGCCCCACCTGAGCCAGGTCTCGGCTGGTGCGGCCCGTGGGGCGGGGCGGGGAGGCGCCGAGGCCCCCTCTTGGCGAGCCCGGCCCCGATGAACGCTGACCGCCGTCCCCATCACCGCGCCCGATCCCGCCGGTCTGCGGGTACCTGCCGGTCTCGGCGCGACGGGGGAGCCCGTCTCGCCGCAGCGGCACGTTGCTGCCCGGCCCGGTCTGGGCGGCGCGTGCGGGGGTGGAGGGGGTGGAGGAGGTGGCGGCGGGCCGTCGTCTGGCGAGCCTGTATCCGACGTGCGCTGACCGCCGTCCACGCCGGCGGCCCTCATCACGTCGACCTTCCCGACGCCTGCCCGGGCCCCTCGCGCGGCGGCCGGGGCTCACCCCGCCGCGGGGGCTCGCTCCTGCCGGGACCCCGCCTCGGTGGCGCGGGTGGCGGCGGAGGAGGGGGCGGCACCCCGTCCTCCGGCGAGCCGGGCCGGCCCGGCTCACGCTCACCCGACCGTCCCTCTGACCGCCCTCCCGCCCCCGTCCCCGGTGGCCGCTGCGGGGATCGCGGGGGCGGGTCCATGCGGCGAGCCACGGTCGGGGCGCCGTACAGCCCCTCGTCCGGGAGTGGGGGGCGCTTCGGGGGCGCCGCCCTGTCCCCGGAGCGATCGACGGGCGCCCCGCCCGCACCTGCCTGCGCATCCGACCGCCGCAGCACCTCCGTGTCCCGGTCCCGTGAACGCCCCGGCAGCCGCAGATAAGGATTGGTCGCGGGGTTCGGCGGCCGGTACGGAGTCCCCGGGGCGTAGGGACCCGGCCCCTCCGGATACGCGGCGCGGGGCCGCCCGGCGTCACCCTGTGCCAGCGGCGCCACCCGCCGTCCCGCGGCCCCGCACGACCAGGCCAGCAGCGCCCCACCGGCCCCCGCCGCCGTGCCCCAGACCGCGCCGAGCAGCAGCGCCGTGCCCAGGTGCGGGCTCAGCTCCACACCAGCCCCGAACGCGTCGATCCCCAGCACGGACAGCGAGGCGTCGAGCGACACCTCCGTCGCCAGCCCGAGCAGCGGCAGCGCACACGCCGTCACCACGCCCAGCCGCAACGCACAACGCCCGGCGAAACCAACGGCGCCCCGCCCCCGCCCGCCACGCACCCCGCCCCCGTCCTCACGGCGCACACCCCTCGACACACCCCCGTCCCCATCGCGCCCGTCCCTCGACACGGCTCCGCCCCACCCCCACCCGCCACTCACCGCCCCGCCGACCGGTGTCCGGACCGCCTGTACCACCCCCGCCAGCAGCATCGCCGAACCCGCCGCCACCGCCAGCAGCCACACCCGCCCGTCCAGCTCGGCCAGACGCCCCAGCGTGACCGGCTGGTCGGTGTCCGCGAGCAGGTCGTCGAGCGGGTCGGGCAGGAACCGCGCGAGAATCCCCGACGCCTCGCCGTCCCAGGGCACGAACAACCCCACCGACAACCCCAGCCACACACCGTTCGGCGCCCCCAGCAACGCGGCGCCCGCGATCCGCTTCGGATGGTCGTCCCCGATCGCCGCGTACGCCGCGGCGGCGCACCCCGCGGCCACGGCGACCAGCACCACCGCGAGGAGCGCCGACACGGCCGGCCGTACCACCCGGTGCACCGCGTCCCAGCCGCGCGGCAGCGGAGTCCGGCGCGACGCCAGCAACGCGACGAACAGCACACCCGTCACCCAGGCCGCGCCCCCCAGCAGCGTCGGCGCCGTGTCGACGCTGAACCCGACCGCCGCCTCCGCGTCGACGAGATCGCCGAGCCGGTCCGGCAACAGCCCGCCGATGTCACCGATGCCGCCGACCTCTCCGTCCTCTCCGGCCCCTCCGATGCCTCCGACATCCCCGATGTCCCCCAGCCCCGGAATCTCAAGGCCCCCATCCGACCCGCCCGCGCCTCCACCCCCGCCCCCAGCCCCTCCGAACAGCTCGCCCACCTCCAGCGCCCCGCCGTCGAAGGTGATGACGTCTCGCCCGGCCCACGCGAGCCCGCCCAGCGTGGCCACGAACAGCACGATCACCGCCCCCGCGCGGGCGAGGAGTTCGGCGGGCGCGACGACAACTGCGGCCGCGCACAAGGACCGTAGGAAGAACCAGGACAAAAGGAGCGCACCGACCAGGCTCACGCCCCATGGCGTGATCTCGACGGCGGTCGTGGCCTCGGCGCCCTCCAGGCCGAACACGGACACGTCCCCGGACGGCGTGACCGAACCACCCGCCCCGAGCGCCACCACCGCCGCGGTCATCGGCCCCGACGAGCCCGCCGCGTCGGCCTCCAGTAGCCGCAGTCCGAGCGCGGCCGTGCCCGCCATCCCGATCAATGCCCAGCTCACGGCGGCGATCGCGCACAGCAGCACATCCACCCAGGGCACCCTCGTGCCGTACGGCGCGTCCCCGACGCTCATGGCAGACCCCCCGATCCGCGGCGCGGCGCGACTGCCGCGCATGTCCCCCTCGCGGGGGATTACCACTCTCCGGGCAGGTTTCCACCCCGTCAACGAGAGTGCTTCCGTGCGCCCGCGCGCGGTCTTCACAAGGCCCGACTTTCGGTCAGGGGGCCGCTCCTGAAATAGTTCCCCCCGATGTTCGACATCCCTAGACTCCCCGCGACGGGGGTAACTCGGGGGACAACTCAGTGGGGCATGGAGTGCCGGAACTCGTACTGGAATCAAACGGACGGACCTGGACGCTGGACGCGTCGCGGTCCTACACACTCGGACGCGACCCTCAGGGTGACGTCGTGTTCGACGACGCCAGGGTCTCCTGGCGGCACGCCACGGTCAGCTTCAACGGCCGCAGTTGGGTCATCGAGGACCATGGCAGCACCAACGGCACGTTCGTGCAGGGCCGGCGGATCCATCAGATGGAGATCGGTCCCGGCTCGGCGCTGAACCTCGGCAACGCGACCGACGGCCCGCTCGTCACCCTCTCCGGTGCCGCGGCCGCCGCGACACCGCAGGCCCAGCCGCAGCAGCAGCATGCCCAGCAGCCGTACGCCGCACAGGGCGCCGGCGCCGGATGGGCCCAGCAGCCGCAGGCACCGGCCCCGCACCAGCAGGCCGCACACGCGCAGGCCCCGCACCAGCAGATGGCGGCCCCGCGGCAGGCTCCGCAGCAGCCGGCCCCGCAGCCCGGCTGGCACCAGCCGCAGAGCTCGCCCCAGCAGCCGCACGCCGCGCACGTCCCGCCGCAGCAGGGCCCGGTGGAGAACTACGCGCAGAAGGTCCCCGGCGGTGCCGCGGGGGCACCGCCGGTCTACGGCGGCGACCGCAGCCCCACCACGTTCCACCAGTTCGCGCTCGGCCGCGTCATGCGCATCGGCCGCGCCCTGGAGAACGACCTGGTCGTCTCCGACCTCCAGGTCTCCCGCAACCACGCGGAGTTCCACGCCACGCCCGACGGCCGCATGGAGATCCGCGACCTCGGCTCGCACAACGGCACGTACGTCAACGGCCAGCCGATCCCCAAGGGCGGCTCCGCGCTGCTCGGCCCCACCGACATCGTCGGCGTCGGCCACTCGACGTTCCGGATCGTCGGCGACCGGCTGGAGGAGTTCGTCGACACCGGTGAGGTGTCCTTCTCCGCCCGCCACCTCACCGTCACGGTCGACGGCGGCAAGCAGATCCTCAAGGACGTCTCGTTCGGCGTCCCGGAGAAGTCGCTGATCGCGGTCATCGGCCCGTCCGGCTCCGGCAAGTCCACCCTGCTCAAGGCGCTGACCGGCTACCGGCCCGCCAACCAGGGCGAGGTCCTGTACGACAACCGGAACCTCTACAAGCAGTTCGCCGAGCTGCGCCAGCGCATCGGTCTGGTCCCGCAGGACGACATCCTGCACAAGGAGCTGACCGTGAAGAAGGCCCTCAAGTACGCGGCCAAGCTGCGCTTCCCCGCCGACACCACGGCGGCCGAGCGCGAGGCCCGCATCGACGAGGTGCTGCGTGAGCTGAAGCTCGACATCCACAAGGACAAGAAGGTCACCTCGCTCTCCGGCGGCCAGCGCAAGCGCGTCTCGGTCGCCCTGGAGCTGCTGACCAAGCCGTCACTGATCTTCCTGGACGAGCCGACCTCCGGCCTCGACCCGGGCATGGACCGCGACGTGATGCAGCTGCTGCGCGGTCTCGCCGACGACGGCCGCACCGTCCTCGTCGTCACCCACTCGGTGGCCGAGCTGGCGCTGTGCGACAAGCTCCTGGTGATGGCCCCCGGCGGCTCCGTCGCCTACTTCGGCCCGCCCGAGGAGGCGCTGAACTTCTTCGGCTACGACACCTGGGCCGACGTCTTCTCCGCCTTCGAGAACTACCGCGACTACGACTGGGCGGGCCGCTGGAAGGGCTCGCAGCACTACCAGATGTACGCCGCGGACATCGACGCCGTCGCCCCGCAGGCCGTGCAGATGCCGCAGATGCAGGCCATCAGGCCGCCGAAGCCGCAGGGCTGGATGTCGCAGTGGATCACACTGGTCCGCCGCTACATCTCCGTGATCGCCTCCGACAAGGGCTTCCTCGCCCTGATGGTGATCCTGCCGGCCGTGCTCGGCGCGGTGAGCCTCCTCATCGACCCCGACCGCGGACTGCTGCCCAACCCGGCCCATCCGCAGACCGGCCGGATCATCCCCAACGGCACGGCCACCACCGTCCTGCTGATCCTCGCCGTCGGCGCCTGCTTCGCCGGCGCGGCCAACTCCGTCCGCGAGCTGATCAAGGAACGGGTCATCTACGAGCGGGAGCGCGCCACCGGCCTGTCCCGCTCGGCGTACCTGATGTCCAAGGTGTTCGTGCTCGGCCTGATCACCGTGGCCCAGGGGCTGATGGTCGGCGTGATCGGCTTCGCCACCCGCGAGATCCCCGAGGAGGGCCTGATCCTCGGCGGCGCCACGCTCATCGAGCTGTCCCTGCCGATCATGGCGCTGGGCTTCACCTCGATGATGTTCGGCCTGATCATCTCCTCGCTGGTGAAGACCGCCGAGAAGACGATGCCGCTGCTGGTCATGTTCGCGATCATCCAGGTCGTCTTCACCGGCTGCCTCTTCGCCCTGAGCGGCACGGTCGGCGTCAACCAGTTCTCGTACCTGATGCCCTCGCGCTGGGCGGTCGCCGCCGCGGGCGCCACGCTGGACTTCAACAAGATCAGCCCGCCCGAGGAGGGCGCCGACAACGACCCGCTGTGGGAGCACAGCCTGGGCACCTGGACCCTGGACATGGCCGCCCTCATCGCGCTCGGCGTGATCTGCGGCTTCTTCGTGGCCCGCTTCCTGCGCCGCCACGAGCCCGAGGTCATGCGCAAGTAGTCACGGCCGTACACACCGCCGTACGACGCCGAAGGGCGGCACCCCGTCAGGAGGGTGCCGCCCTTCGGCGCTGTGTACCGAGGTCCGCGCGGCCTCAGTACGCGCTGTTGACGTTGTCCATCGAGCCGTAGCGGTCGGCCGCGTAGTTGCACGCGGCGGCGATGTTGGCGACCGGGTCGTAGATGTTCCACGACGTGCCCGGCACGTGGTAGGCCTGGAAGGTCGGCGGGATCACCTGGAGCAGGCCCTTCGACGGAATGCCGTTCTGGGCGTTGATGTCCCAGTTGTTGATGGCGTTCGGGTTGCCCGAGGACTCCCGCATGATGTTGCGGTGGATGCCGCTGTAGGAGCCCGGGATGCCGTGCTTCTTCATGACGTCGAGCGCCTCGCGGATCCAGCCGTCGAGGTTGTTCGCGTACGCCTTCTTCGCGGCGGCCGGCTTGACGGCGGCGACCGACTTCATGGCGACGCGCTGGGCGGCCCGGCTCGCGGACTGCTTCGCGGCACGCTCCCGCGCGGCCTTCTCGGCGGCTTCCTCGGCGGCCTTCTTCCGGGCCTCGGCCGCGGCCTTCCGCTTCGCGGCGGCCTCGGCGACGGCCTTCTGCTGCGCCTCGATCGCCTCGACCTTCACGCTGGCGGCCGCGAGCTGGTCGGTGATCGTGCCCTTGACGTCCTTGACCTGCTCGGAGCCGTACGCCACCGCAGCCGCGGAACCGGCCTCGGCCGTCGTCGTCCTCTCGCCGGCCGGGACG
Organism: Streptomyces sp. JB150; assembly: GCF_011193355.1. GTDB lineage: Bacteria > Actinomycetota > Actinomycetes > Streptomycetales > Streptomycetaceae > Streptomyces. The sequence goes on along the minus strand of NZ_CP049780.1, from coordinate 1,580,633 downwards.
ACGGAGAACGCGAGGGCGGCGGCACCGAGCGCGGCGACACCGGAGAGCGCGATCTTGTGCGCCTTGGTCGGCACGCGACGGTGACCGGGGTTCTGGGTGTTCTTGGGCATGCGGAGTGGACCTCTTCGAATAGCGCGGAGGTCGCTCTGCGTCCGACGGGGGACATCGGCGGGGGACAGGGGGCTCTTCCCGCACGAACGCCGCGGGGCGGAACCCGCGGCGCTGAGCGACGGAGGCAATTCTTAGCGGCCGCAAAATCGGGAGGCAAAGGTGTGACGTACGATGCCGGGTAGTGGATCGCCAGAGGGCAAATCGGGACAGACTGGACTGTCTTTCCCGCTCATCCGGAGCCCGGCTGTCTCCTATGTCCGTTCGTACGTGATCTGCGCCCTATGTGCGGGCTCACATCACCGCCACGACGGTCTCACCGCGAGTTGCCCCCGCAACGCTCTGCGTGAGCACCCTCGGCGCCCGGCCGCCCTCGCGGGCTCACCCGAGCGGACCGCCCCGGCCCCAGCTCCGGGCGGACCGCCCCGGCCCCCGCCCCCAGCCGCCCGGGACCTGCGACCTAGGACCTCGGAACCACCCTGTCGCGGTCAGCGGTCCGATCCCCGGTGTCACACCCCGCCGCTAGCGTGGAGACATGAGTCAAGGCCCCCGGTCCGGCCTCGCCGCGGTCAGCTCCGCGCTGCTGGCCATGAGCAGGCACCTCGAGGTGCGCGACGTCCTCAAGACGATCGTCGCCTCGGCCCGCGAACTGCTCGACGCGCAGTACGCCGCCCTCGGCGTGCCCGACGATCACGGCGGCTTCTCCCAGTTCGTGGTCGACGGCGTCAGTGACCGGCAGTGGAAGGCCATCGGGCCGCTGCCCCGCCAGCACGGCATCCTCGCCTCGATGCTCCACGAGGCCCGCGTCGAACGCCTCGCCGACGTCCGCAAGGACCCCCGCTTCGAGGGCTGGCCCTCCGCCCACCCCGAGCTCGCCGACTTCCTCGGCCTGCCCATCCGCGACGGCGACGAGATCATCGGCGCGCTCTTCCTCGCCAACAAGAACTGCCCGCGCCGCGACGGCGGCTGCGGCTTCACCGAGGACGACGAGGAACTGCTCGCCATCCTCGCCCAGCACGCGGCCATCGCCCTCACCAACGCGCGGCTCTACGAACGCAGCCGCGAGCTGACCATCGCCGAGGAGCGCTCCCGCCTCGCCCACGAGCTGCACGACGCCGTCAGCCAGAAGCTGTTCTCCCTGCGCCTGACCGCCCAGGCCGCCGCCGCCCTCGTCGACCGCGACCCGGCCCGCGCCAAGGGCGAGCTGCAGCAGGTGGCCGCGCTCGCCGCCGAGGCCGCCGACGAGCTGCGCGCCGCCGTGGTCGAACTGCGCCCCGCCGCCCTCGACGAGGACGGCCTCGTCGCCACCCTGCGCACCCAGATACAGGTCCTCGACCGCGCCCACACCGCGCGCGTCACCTTCGACAGCCGCGGCGTGCGCGCCCTGCCCGCCGCCCAGGAGGAGGCCCTGCTGCGCGTCGCCCAGGAAGCCCTGCACAACGCGCTGCGGCACTCCGGCGCCGACCACGTCGACGTCTCCCTCACCAGGCACGGCAGCGGCGCGGTGCTGCGGGTGACGGACGACGGCAGCGGCTTCGACCCGCGCGGGGTGCGCCGCGCCGGACGCCATCTCGGGCTGGTCTCCATGCGGGACCGGGCGAGCGGCGTCGGCGGCAGACTGACCGTGGAATCGGCGCCCGGAAAGGGCACCACGATCGAGATGGAGGTCCCCGGTGGCTGACTCAATCAAGGTGCTGCTCGTCGACGACCACCAGGTCGTCCGCCGGGGCCTGCGCACCTTCCTGGAGGTGCAGGACGACATAGAGGTCGTGGGCGAGGCCGCCGACGGAGCCGAGGGCGTCGAGCGCGCCGAGGAACTGAAACCCGACGTCGTCCTCATGGACGTGAAGATGCCCGGCATGGACGGCGTCGAGGCGCTGCGCCGCCTGCGCGAGCTGGACAACCCCGCGCGCGTGCTGGTCGTCACCAGCTTCACCGAACAGCGCACGGTGGTCCCGGCCCTGCGCGCCGGAGCCGCCGGATACGTCTACAAGGACGTCGACCCCGACGCCCTGGCCGGCGCCATCCGCTCCGTGCACGCCGGGCACATCCTGCTCCAGCCGGAGGTGGCGGGGGCCCTGCTGTCACAGGAGGACGCGGGCTCCGGCCAGGGCCGGGCCGGATCGCTCACCGAGCGCGAGCGCGAGGTGCTGGGCCTGATAGCCGACGGCCGCTCCAACCGGGAGATCGCCCGCGCCCTGGTGCTGTCCGAGAAGACCGTCAAGACGCACGTGTCGAACATCCTGATGAAACTCGACCTCGCCGACCGCACCCAGGCCGCCCTGTGGGCCGTCCGCCATGGCGTGACCGGCTGACACGCTCTGCCCATGGCATCGGGCGAGCTCTCCGTACGGCAATACGGAAGGTCACGCTCCGAGCTGAGATTCATACTGTCGTGGGAATGTCCCCCACATGGCGCATCCTCCGCGGATCATGGCCGTTCTCCAGTGCGTGCTGCGGCGCCTGCCGCAGTGATCGCTAGAGAGGGCTCAGAAGTGAAGAACCTGAAGAAGGCAGCGGCTGTGGCGATGGTGGCCGGTGGCCTGGTGGCCACCGGTGCGGGCATGGCCAACGCCACCGACGGCTCGCTGGCGACCGGCGAGGCCCAGCACTCGCCGGGTGTCGTCTCGGGCAACCTCGTCCAGGCCCCGGTGCACGTCCCGGTCAACGCCGTGGGCAACAGCGTGAACGTCATCGGCGTGCTGAACCCGGCCTTCGGCAACGAGGGCGTCAACCGCTGAGTTCCGCCCCCGCCGGCCTCACCGGACCCGGGCAACCGCCAGGCCCTCCGGCCCGCGGAGACCTCGTCCGCCGGTGATCCGTACGGGCAGCACCCCACCTCCTCCCGCGCCGTAAGGCACCAGCGGCCGGCGTCCCCACCCGGGCCGCGACAGGGCCCCGCGAGTCGACGACGACCCGCGGGGCCCTCGGCCTGTCCCGCCGCGCCCCGCCCGCACTCACCGCACCCCGCGCTCCCGCTCCTCCACGATCGCGTTGTACGCCGCGACCTGCGCCCGCCGCGCCGTGCGCTCCACCGGCAGCAGCGCCTGCGCCCGCGCCGCCATCTCCGCGGCGCTCACCGCGCCCCCGTGCCCGTTCTCGTACGCCAGCGACACCAGCGCCCCGACCCGCTGCGCCAGCTCCAGCACCCGCACCGCCCGCGGCGGATACCCCGGCGCCAGCACCTCCCGCCCCCGCTCCGCCCGCGCCCGGTACGCCTCGATCGCCGCCGCCGCGACCGGCCCGGACGCGGCCACGTCCAGCCGCGTCAGCACCTCCGTCGCCTCCCGCAGCGCCTCCGCCAGCTCCCGCTCCGCCTCCCCGAGCGAGGGCACGTCGGCCGGCGGAGCCTCCCGCACCGCCAGGCAGTGCCAGACGACCTCCACGTGCACATCACCCGCGGGCCCCGCCTCCGTCACCTCCGGCACCAGCCCCAGCGCGGCGCCGTGACAGATCACCGCCTCCTCGGCCTCCAGCGCCCGCGCGTTGAACTCCGGCGGCCCGCTCAGCCCCAGCGGATGCCCCGGCGCGGGCAGCGCGACCCGCAGCCCGGTCGCGCCCAGTGCCCGCAGCCGCCCCAGCGCGAGCGTCAGCCCCACCGGCGCCGACTCACCCGGCAGCCCTGCCACCCGGTGCACGGCGTCCTCGCCGACGATCGCGAGCACGGCCTCATCCGGCGAGACAAGTCCGGCGAGAAGGGCATTTCCCCAAGCGGCAAGGCGTCCAGAGCGCGGTTCCGTGAGCATCCCCCCACCCTAAGGACCGGACCGATGGAATGTCCGGCCCGACCGGTGGCGTAGATTTCATGGAGGGCTGCGCCCACCGGCGCGACCGACCGAGCCACAGGCGTACGCGACTGCCGAGACCGGCCACACTGCAAGGGGAGACAACGCGCTCATGAGCGATGTTCTGGAGCTTCAGGACGTATCCGTGGTCCGCGAGGGCCGGGCTCTGGTGGACCAGGTCTCCTGGTCGGTCAAGGAGGGCGAGCGCTGGGTCATCCTGGGCCCGAACGGCGCCGGCAAGACCACCCTCCTCAACCTCGCTTCCACCTACCTCTACCCCAGCTCGGGCACCACCACCATCCTCGGCGAGACCCTCGGCCGCCCCGGCACCGACGTCTTCGAACTGCGCCCGCGCATCGGCATGGCCGGCATCGCCATGACCGAGAAGCTCCCCAAGCGCCAGACGGTCCTGCAGACGGTCCTCACCGCCGCCTACGGCATGACCGCCACCTGGCACGAGGACTATGAGGAGATCGACGAGCAGCGCGCCCGCGCCTTCCTCGACCGCCTCGGCATGAGCGACTACCTGGACCGCAGGTTCGGCACCCTCTCCGAGGGCGAGCGCAAGCGCACCCTCATCGCCCGCGCCCTGATGACCGACCCCGAACTGCTCCTGCTCGACGAGCCCGCCGCCGGCCTGGACCTCGGCGGCCGTGAGGACCTCGTCCGCCGCCTCGGCCGCCTCGCCCGCGACCCGATCGCCCCGTCGATGCTCATGGTCACCCACCACGTCGAGGAGATCCCCCCGGGCTTCACCCACGTCCTCATGATCCGCCAGGGCAAGGTCCTCGCCGCGGGCCCGCTCGAGCTGGAACTCACCTCCCGCAACCTCTCCCTCTGCTTCGGCCTCCCGCTCGTCGTCGAGCAGGTCGGCGACCGCTGGACCGCCCAGGGCCTGCCGCTCGGCTGAGCCCCCACAGCCGCCCAACACCTCCTCGGACGGGGCGCGTTCCCGCCGATCGCGCCCTGTCCGCGGCGGCACCCCCGGCCTACCATGGCCGTGTGAACGACATCGACGCCTGGGTGTGGTGGCTCGTCGGCGCGGCCGCGCTCGGAATCCCGCTCGTGGTCACCGCCATGCCGGAACTCGGGATGCTCGCGGTGGGCGCCGTCGCCGGCGCGATCGCCGCCGCCCTCGGCGGCGACGTCGTGGTGCAGGTCCTCGTCTTCGTCGCGGTCTCCGTCGCCCTCCTGGCCGTCGTACGGCCCATCGCGACCCGGCACCGCTCCCAGCGGCCCCAACTCGTCACCGGCGTCGAGGCCTTGAAGGGCAGACAGGCCCTCGTCCTGGAACGCGTCGACGGCTCCGGCGGACGCGTCAAGCTCGCCGGTGAGATCTGGTCGGCCCGGGCCCTCGACACCGACCGCAGCTACGAGGTCGGCCAGCAGGTCGACGTGGTGGACATCGAGGGCGCCACGGCGATCGTCATCTGACCTCACCTGACGCAAGTCGGCCGAACACTCCCCGAGTTGGGTGACGGTCTGCGAGACTCGACCAGCAAGATCTTCTCAACCATAAGATCTTCCAAAAGCGCCGAGGCCGAGAAGGGTACGGGGAAGCGACGATGGAACCGATCATCATCGTCTTGATCATTCTGGTGGTGCTGGTCTTCATCGCCCTGATCAAGACGATCCAAGTCATCCCACAGGCCAGCGCCGCCATCGTCGAGCGCTTCGGCCGCTACACACGGACCCTCAACGCGGGCCTGAACATCGTCGTGCCGTTCATCGACACCATCCGCAACCGCATCGACCTGCGCGAACAGGTCGTGCCGTTCCCGCCGCAGCCGGTGATCACCCAGGACAACCTGGTCGTCAACATCGACACCGTCATCTACTACCAGGTCACCGACGCCCGCGCCGCGACCTACGAGGTCGCCAGCTACATCCAGGCGATCGAGCAGCTGACGGTCACCACGCTGCGCAACATCATCGGCGGCATGGACCTGGAGCGGACCCTCACCTCTCGCGAGGAGATCAACGCCGCACTGCGCGGCGTCCTCGACGAGGCCACCGGCAAGTGGGGCATCCGCGTCAACCGCGTGGAACTGAAGGCCATCGAGCCGCCCACCTCCATCCAGGACTCGATGGAGAAGCAGATGCGCGCCGACCGCGACAAGCGCGCCGCGATCCTCCAGGCCGAGGGTGTCCGTCAGTCCGAGATCCTGCGCGCCGAGGGCGAGAAGCAGTCCCAGATCCTGCGCGCCGAGGGTGAGGCCAAGGCCGCCGCCCTGCGCGCCGAGGGCGAGGCCCAGGCCGTGCGTACGGTCTTCGAGGCCATCCACGCCGGCGACCCGGACCAGAAGCTGCTCTCCTACCAGTACCTCCAGATGCTCCCGAAGATCGCCGAGGGCGACGCCAACAAGCTCTGGATCGTCCCCAGCGAGATCGGCGACGCCCTCAAGGGCCTCTCCGGCGCCATGGGCAACTTCGGCGGCATGGGCGGCGGCTCAGGCAACGGCGGAGCCAACGGCACCCCCGGCAACCCGCCGGCGGAACGCCGCGAGAAGCCGACCCTCGACTGACAGCCACTCAGAACCACCAGTTCCCCGCACCCACCCAAGGGGCGCGGGGAACTGCGCGACCAGCCACGACCTACCCGCAGACCGCAGACGACCTGTACCCCTACGGTCTACGCGGCATCCACGGAGAGCCACTCCGGCAGCGCCTCGAACTCCTCCCGCGCCAGCGCCAGCAGCATCGCGTCCGCGGGAGTCGGCTCGAACGGCTCGAAGAGCAACGGCATCCCCGCCTCCTGCGGAGTCCGGTTCGCCTTGCGGTGGTTGTCCTCCGCGCACGAGGCCACCGTGTTCAGCCACGTGTCCCCGCCCCCCTGCGACCGCGGCACCACGTGGTCCACGGTCGTCGCCCGCCGGCCGCAGTACGCGCACCGGTGCCGGTCCCGCACCAGCACCCCCCGCCGCGACCACGGCGCTTGTCTTCGGAACGGCACCCGTACGTACCTGCACAGCCTGATCACCCGAGGCGCCGGTATGTCCACCGCGGCTCCCCGCATCCGCAGTTCGGGGTGGGCCTGCTCGACGACGGCCTTGTCCTGCAGCACCAGAACGACGGCTCGGTTCAGCGTCACCGTAGACAACGGCTCGAAGCTCGCGTTCAGCACCAGCGTGTCCCGCATACCAGCCCACCTCCCGTGTGCACCGGCCCACCCCCTCGGCGGGCTGGATCAACTCTGGCCGGGCCCGCCGAGATGGACAACGCAATAAAAATGCCCGCCCCCGATCACTTCCATGACAAGGGGCGGGCAAACGCGAGGTGAATCTCAGGATTCGGCGGGCACCTCGTACTCACCGATCAGCTGGGCCCGCGCGATCGTGTGGAACCGCAGGTTGAAGCCCACGACCGCGGGCGTCGCGTCCGCGTCGGGACCGAGCTTCTCCTGGTCCACCGCGTACACCGTGAACACGTACCGGTGCGGCCCGTCCCCGGGCGGCGGCGCGGCACCGCCGAAGTCCTTGGTGCCGTAGTCGTTGCGCACCTGGACCGCGCCCTGCGGCAGCCCCTCGAACGAGCCGCTGCCCGCACCCGCCGGCAACTCGGTGACGGAGGCCGGGATGTCGAACACGACCCAGTGCCAGAACCCACTGCCCGTCGGCGCGTCCGGGTCGTAGCAGGTCACGGCGAAGCTCTTGGTCTCGGCGGGGAAGCCCTCCCACCGCAGCTGCGGCGAGGTGTTGCCGGCCGCGTAGACCTGGGCGTCCTTCAGCGTGGCGCCCTCCTGGACGTCCTCGCTCGTCACCGTGAAGGACGGCACGGGCGGATGGAAGTCGTGGGGGAGAGGCCGCCGCTTCAGCTCGGTCACCTCGGTACCTCCTGATCGTTGCGTTCCGTGGTACCGAGCCTAGAACCAGTTCCGCTTGGACCCGACCTCGGACAGCCACTGGTTGAGGTACGCCGCCCAGTCGGTCGTCTGGTAGTCGTTCAGCCCCACCTGGAACGAGCGGAACGTGTCGCTGCCCTCGCTGAACATCCCCGGCTTCTTGTCCATCTCCAGCACGACGTCCATCGCGTTCTGGTCGGCGACGAAGCTCAGCTCCACCTGGTTCAGTCCGCGGTACTGCTGCGGCGGCAGGAACTCGATCTCCTGGTAGAACGGCAGCTTCTGCCGGGTGCCCCGGATGTGGCCGCGCTCCATGTCCGCGTTCTTGAAGCGGAAGCCCAGCTGGATGAAGGCGTCCAGGATCGCCTTCTGCGCCGGCAGCGGGTGCACGTTGATCGGGTCGAGGTCACCGGAGTCCACCGCACGCGCGATCTCCAGCTCCGTCGTCACCCCGATGTCCATGCCGCGCAGCGCCTGGCCGTCGATCATCGTGATCGGCGTCTCCCACGGGATGTCCAGCGTGAACGGCACCGCGTGCACCGCGCTCGCCTGCAGCTCGAAGGCACCGCCGAGCCGCATCTTCGCGAACTCGACGTCCTGCTTGTACTCGGTGTCCTGGCCCTCGACCTCGACGCGCGCCTGGAGCCCCACCGACAGCGCCTCGATCTGCTGGTTCACGGACCCGCCCTGAATCCGCACCTCGCCCTGGACGACCCCGCCCGGCACCACGTTGACCTCGGTCAGCACCGTCTCCACGGACGCCCCACCGGCACCCAGGCTCGCGAGCAGCTTCTTGAACGGCATGACTCTCCCTCTAGCGACTGGACCCTCGATCCCTACCAACGCGATCCGGCGACGCCCGGTTCCGCGCCCTCCCGCTGCACTACCCTCGGACGGCATGATCGCGACCCCCGACCGTACGCCCCTGCCCCGGGACTTCTTCGACCGGCCCGTCCTCGACGTGGCCCCCGATCTCCTCGGCCGCATCCTCGTACGCACCACCCCGGACGGTCCGATCGCCCTCCGCCTGACCGAGGTCGAGGCCTACGACGGCCAGAACGACCCGGGTTCCCACGCCTACCGCGGCCGCACCCCCCGCAACGCCGTGATGTTCGGCCCGCCCGGCCATGTGTACGTCTACTTCACCTACGGCATGTGGCACTGCATGAACCTGGTGTGCGGCCCCGAGGGCCGGGCCAGTGCCGTCCTGCTCCGCGCGGGCGAGATCATCGAGGGCGCCGAGCTGGCCCGCACCCGCCGCCTCTCGGCCCGCAACGACAAGGAACTGGCCAAAGGCCCGGCCCGCCTGGCCACCGCCCTCGACGTGGACCGCGCCCAGGACGGCGTGGACGCCTGCGCCTCCGGCGAGACCCCGCTCCGCATCCTGGCCGGCACCCCCGTCCCCTCCGACCAGGTGCGCAACGGCCCGCGCACCGGAGTCTCCGGAGAGGGCGCGGTCCACCCCTGGCGCTACTGGGTCGCCGACGACCCGACGGTGAGCCCCTACCGGGCCCATGTCCCACGCCGCCGCCGCACTTGACTCTCCTCGCGGAGGTACGTAATGTGGCCCGAGCCGCTGGAACGGGTACTGCCATCGACAGCAGCCGGAAGCGGCCAACCCACTACCTCAGAAGATCCCCTCAGCGGGGACGGATTCGACGTGTCCGCATGTCCGAATTCAGAACCGCGGACTCGATTATGAGTCGGCGAGGGAATCGGCTAACGTAGTGAATGTCGAAAGGCCGCCGGGCAAAGCCCGGACGCCCAAGACGATCCCGCCGGCCGGGAATCGGATCGAGAAAAGGATCTGATAGAGTCGGAAACGCAAGACCGAAGGGAAGCGCCCGGAGGAAAGCCCGAGAGGGTGAGTACAAAGAAAGCGTCCGTTCCTTGAGAACTCAACAGCGTGCCAAAAGTCAACGCCAGATATGTTGATACCCCGTCTCCAGCGCCAGCTGGGACGAGGTTCCTTTGAAAAAACACAGCGAGGACGCTGTGAACGGTCGGGCCTATTCCGCCTGACTGTTCCGAAGCACGGTAACGTGTGGAGTTGACCGGTACTAATAGGCCGAGGGCTTGTCCTCAGTTGCTCGCGTCCACTGTGTTAGTTCTGAGGCAACGACCGTTGCCGGCTTTGAGCAGAACGCATAACAGAAAAGTGTGCTTGTTCGCTCGAAACCATTAGGGTTTCGGTGGTCATAGCGTGAGGGAAACGCCCGGTTACATTCCGAACCCGGAAGCTAAGCCTCACAGCGCCGATGGTACTGCAGGGGGGACCCTGTGGGAGAGTAGGACGCCGCCGAACAATCTTTGGAGGACCCCTGGTCACCAGCGTTCAGCTGGGACCAGGGGTCCTTTCGTTTTTTAGAATGCTTGCGGTACCGAAGACAGGAGTCACCGATGTCCACCAACTCTCCCGACGATCGACCGGAGCGCGACCAGCGGCGACGGGATGGTGGAGATCGCGGCGACCGCGGCGGCTTCCGTCGCGGCGGCGATCGTAACGACCGTGACCGTGGCGGCTACGGCCGTCGCGACGGCGACCGTGGCGGTTACCGCCGGGACGACCGAGGCGACCGGGGTGACCGTGGCGAGCGTGGCGGGGACCGTGGTGGGTTCCGGCGCGATGACCACCGCGGTGGAGGCTACGGCCGGCGCGATGACCGGCGTGACGAGCGGCGCGGTGATGACCGTGACCGTGGGTTCCGGTCGTCCCCGTACCAGCGCGACGACCGGGACCGGGACCGTGGGCCGCGTCGAGACGATCGGGACCGCGATCGTGGGTTCCGGCGTGACGACCGGGGTGACCGGCCGGCTTTCCGCCGTGACGACCGTCCGGCCTTTCGGCGTGACGACCGCCGTGACGACCGTCGCGATGACCGCCGTGACGACCGTCGGGACGACAACCGTGGCGGTGGCTATGGGCGTCGGGGTGACGACCGTGGTGATCGTGGTGGGTTCCGGCGCGATGACCACCGCGGTGGGGGCTACGGCCGGCGCGATGACCGGCGTGACGAGCGGCGTGGTGACGATCGCGATCGTGGGTTCCGGCGCGACGACCGGGGGGACCGTCCGGCCTTCCGCCGTGACGACCGCAGGGATGACCGGCGCGACGACCGGCGGGACGACCGGCGGGACGGTGAGCGTGGTGGGTTCCGGCGTGAGGACAGCCGCGGTGAGCGCGGTGGGTTCCGTGGCCGGGACGACCGGGGTGGCCGTGGGCCGCGTCGCGACGACCGGGGCGCTCGTCCGGGCGGCGGCTTCCGTGGCCGCGGTGGCGACGACCGGCGTGGTGGTGGGCGGTTCCGTGACGAGCGGGACCGGGACCGCGACCGCGAGCCGATCAAGCGGCTGCCGATCCCCGAGGACGTCACCGGCGACGAGATCGACAAGGACGTACGGCAGGAGCTGCAGAGCCTGCCGAAGACGCTCGCCGAGGATGTCGCCAAGAACCTCGTGATGGTCGCGCGGCTCATCGACGAGGACCCGGAGGCGGCGTACGGGTACTCCAAGGTGGCGCTGCGGCTGGCGTCGCGGGTCGCGGCGGTGCGCGAGGCGGCCGGATTCGCGGCGTACGCCAACCAGAAGTACAGCGAGGCGCTGGCCGAGTTCCGGGCGGCGCGGCGGATGACCGGGACCGTGGAGCTGTGGCCGCTGATGGCCGACTGCGAGCGGGGTCTCGGACGGCCGGAGAAGGCGCTGGACATGGCGGGTGCGCCCGAGGTGCAGAAGCTGGACCGGGCCGGCCAGGTCGAGATGCGGCTCGTCGCGGCGGGTGCCCGGCGTGACATGGGGCAGCTGGACGCGGCCATCGTGACGCTGCAGAGCCCCGAGCTGGCCTCCAACGCCGTACAGCCGTGGACCGCGCGGCTGCGGTACGCCTACGCCGACGCGCTGCTGGCGGCCGGGCGGGAGCGTGAGGCGCGGGAGTGGTTCGCGAAGGCCGTCGAGGCCGACCGGGACGGCAGCACGGACGCGTCCGACCGGCTCGCCGAGCTGGACGGGGTGGAGTTCGTCGACGCGCTGGACGAGGACGCGGCGGCCGCCGAGCCGGGCGAGGGCGGCGACGGCGGCGGTCGGGACGACTGACGTCGGTGAATGAGAGGGGCGGGATCCCGGTGGAGTCCCGCCCCTTTCGTATGTCCGGACTCGTACTGCCCGGGGTCAGACGTGGAGGGCGCGCAGGACCAATCCCGAGGCCGGCTTGGGTCCGAAGGACGTGGACTTGCGGGGCATCGTGACGCCCTGGCGGGCCAGGTCGCGGACGACTTCCTCGCGGACCGGGTGCAGGACGACGGCCGTACCGCCGTCGTGCTCCGCCTTGGCGACGGTGGCGGCCGCGTCGTGGATGTAGGCGATGTGGGCCGGGGAGTCCTCGATGCGCCAGACGTGGTCGAGCAGGGTGGCGTGCAGGACGGTGGCGTCCAGGGAGCGCCAGGCCTCGGGGCGGTCGGCGGGGACCGTGCGGGCGAGCAGGGCCGGGTCCGGGCGGTCGACCAGGTGGAAGGCGCCGTCGCCGGCGAGGAGGTAGGCGTTGCCCTCGCGGGCCGCGTCGCCGAGGGCGGCCAGGGCCTCGGGCAGGGGCGCGTCCAGGCGGCGTACGCGGAACAGGCCGTCGAGGGCGGCGAGGGCGTCGGTGACCGGCAGGCCGTGCAGGAGGCGGTGGATGGCGCGGACGCGCAGGGGGTAGCGGGCGGTGTCCACGAGGAGGACCAGGCCGTAGTCCCAGGGGCTGGGGGAGGGGTGCTCCGCGCGGAGCCGGCGGTAGGTGGCCCAGCGGTGGTGGCCGTCGGCGATCAGGGCCTGGTGGCGGGACAAGTCGGACTGGATGCGGGCCACTTCGGCGGGGTCGGTGACGGCCCACAGGCGGTGGTGGAAGCCGTCCTCTGTGGTGGTGGCCAGGAGCGGCGGCAGGGCGGCGGTGCGTTCGATGACGGCGGTGGTGTCCGTGGCGGAGCCGTCGCCGCGGTAGGTGAGCAGGAGGGGCTCGAGGTTGGCCTCGGTGGCGCGCATCAGGGCGGCCCGGTCGGCGACGACGTGCGGCATGACGTCCTCGTGCGGCAGGACCACGCACTCCGACGGCTCGGAGACGCGCAGGGCGCCGATGACGCCGCGCTGCAGGAGGCCGGCGCCGTCGCGCTGCTCGTAGACGTAGAAGCCCGGGGCGGGGTCGGCGGTGAGGACGCCGGCGGCGAGCCAGTCGCGCAGGGTGTCGGCGGCCTGCCGGTTGCGTTCGGTGGGGGTGGCCGCCTGGGGCAGGATGAGGCGGACGATGTTGTGCGGGTCCGCGGACTGGAGGTGGAGCAGGCCGTCGGGGCGGACGACGACGTCGTACGGCGGGGATGTCACGGCTGCCAGACTGCCGACCCGGTCGGGGTCGTAGCGCAGGCCTCGGAACGGGGTGAGTTCCAGGCCTCGGCGCGTCGTTGCTTCCGAGTGACCTGCAGTGTTCATCCCGGCATCGTACGTGTGTCGGTGGCATGGGGGATGATCGGGGGAAACGAGCGCAGGCGGACGAGGAGCGGTGTGATGAGCCAGGGCGTCAGGACGCGGCCGGCGGGCAGTGAGCGGGTGCTGAGCGAGGCGTACGACACGGCGCTGCTCGACCTGGACGGGGTGGTGTACGCCGGGGGGAACGCGATCGCGCACGCGGTGGAGTCGCTGGCGGCGGCCCGCGAGGGCGGGATGCACCTGGCGTACGTCACGAACAACGCGCTGCGCACGCCGGACGCGGTGGCTGCGCACCTGACCGAGCTGGGGATACCGGCGGAGGCGTCCGATGTGATCACCTCCGCGCAGGCCGTGGCGCGGTTGGTCGCCGAGGAGGTGCCGGCGGGCGCGCGGGTGCTGGTGGTCGGCGGTGACGGGCTGCGGGTGGCGCTGCGCGAGCACGGGCTGGTGCCGGTGGAGTCCGCGGACGACGGTCCCGCGGCGGTGGTGCAGGGGTACGGCGGGCCGGAGCTGCCGTGGGGCCGGTTCGCCGAGGCGTGCTACGCCATCGCGCGGGGCGTGCCGTGGTTCGCGTCGAACACCGATTTGACGATTCCGGGGGCGCGGGGCATCGCGCCGGGGAACGGGGCGGCGGTGCAGGTGGTGCGGATCGCGACCGGTGCGGAGCCGCGGGTGGCGGGCAAGCCGTTGCCGCCGATGCACCGGGAGACGATCCTGCGGACCGGGGCGGAGCGGCCGTTGGTGGTGGGCGACCGGCTCGACACGGATATCGAGGGGGCGTTCAACGGCGGTGTCGACTCGCTGCTGGTGCTGACCGGGGTGACCGACGGGGCGCAGCTGCTGGCCGCGGCGCCGGAGCACCGGCCGACGTATGTGGACGCGGATCTGCGGGGGTTGCTGGCCGGGCAGCCCGAAGTGGTCGAGGCCGGGGCGGGGTTCCGGTGCGGCGGGTGGACCGCCACGGCCGGCAGGACCCGGCTGGAGCTGGAGGGGGACGGGGCCGCGCTGGACGGGTTGCGGGCGTTGTGCGCGGCGGCCTGGACGGCGGCCGGGGAGGGCGTGTGCGAGCTGGACGGGGAGAAGGCGCTGGCGCGACTGGGGTGGTGAGTCGGGAGCTGATCTGGCGGCGGAGCCTGGGACTTCGGGCCGGCGGCGTGAGTGGTGGCGCGGGTGTCGCGCGGTGCCCGCACGGGTGTCGCGCGGATCATGATCGACGCGGATCTTGATCAAATGGGAGGGTAGGCTAACCTAACCTCGTGTTGGTTGAGAGTCCTCCCGAACAGCGCGCGGTGACCGCTCCCGCGCCCCCGAACCGCCGGGCGATACGCGCCGTCGGGCTGCTCGTCTCCGTGGCGATCCTGGCGCTCGTCGCGCTGGCGAGCATCGCGATCGGCGCCCGGGGGCTGTCCCTGGAGCAGGTCTGGCACGGCCTGTTCGAGGAGTCGGGGACGTACGGCGACACGGTCGTGGCCGATCGGCTGTCGCGGACCCTGCTCGGTCTGCTGGCCGGAGCCGCGCTCGGTCTGGCGGGTGCCGTGCTCCAGGCGCTGACCCGCAATCCGCTCGCCGATCCGGGACTGCTCGGCATCAACGCCGGTGCCTCCGCGGCGGTCGTCACCGCCATCACCTTCCTCGGCGTCACCAGCTTCAACGGCTATGTGTGGTTCGCGTTCTGCGGGGCCGCGGCGGTCGGCGCGCTGGTCTGGTTCCTCGGGGGCAGCCGGGGCGCGACGCCGGTGCGGCTCGCGCTCGCCGGGACCGCCCTCAGCGCCGCCCTGTACGGCTATCTCCAGGCCGTGATGATCCTGGACGAGGCGGCGCTGGGCCGCATGCGGTTCTGGACGGTCGGCTCGCTGACCTCCGCGACCAACGACACCATCCTTCAGGTGCTCCCGTTCCTTGGGGCCGGCATGGTGCTCGCGCTGTGCCTGGCCCGGCCGCTGAACGCCATGGCCATGGGCGACGACACCGCCAAGGCCCTCGGCGCCCACCTCAACCGCACCCGGGCGCTGGCCATGCTCGCCGCCACCGTGCTGTGCGGGGCGGCGACCGCCGCCTGCGGGCCGATCGTGTTCGTCGGGCTGATGGTGCCGCACGTGGTGCGCTCCTTCACCGGCCCGGATCTGCGCTGGATCCTGCCGTACGCGACCGTTCTGTCGCCGGTGCTGCTGCTCGGCGCGGACGTCATCGGCCGGGTCGTGGCCCGGCCCGCCGAGCTCCAGGTCGGGATCGTCACCGCGATCCTGGGCGGCCCGGTCTTCATCTTTCTCGTACGACGGCGGAGGACGGCCCAGCTGTGAAGACCGCACCGAAGAACGCAGCAGCGGCGGGCACGGCGGCGAGGTCCACCCGTGCCCTGCGCACCCCAGGCGGGCTGTCCGTGCGGCTGGACGTGCGGGCCCTCACCGTCGTCGTGCTGCTGCTGGCCGCCGCGCTCGCCGCGGGCGTCGTGCTGATCGGGACCGGCGACTTCCCGATCCCGGCCGCCGACGTGGTGCGGACGCTGCTGGGCGACGGCAACCCCGGACAGGAGTTCATCGTCAACGAGCTGCGGCTGCCGCGGGTCCTGGTCGGCCTTCTGGTGGGTGCCTCGCTCGGGCTCGGCGGCGCGCTGTTCCAGGCCATCTCCCGCAATCCGCTGGGCAGTCCGGACATCCTCGGCCTCGGGCAGGGGGCGACGGCCGGGGCGCTCGTGGTGATCGTGCTGTTCTCCGGCAGCGCGTCCGAGGTCACCATGGGAGCCCTGGTGGGCGGCCTGGTGACCGGCATCTGCATCTATGTGTTCGCCTGGAAGCGAGGCGTGCACGGCTATCGGCTGGTGCTGGTCGGTATCGGTGTCTCCGCGATCGTCACGGCCGTCAACGGCTACCTCATGACCAAGGCCGACCTGGTCGACGCCTCGCGGGCGCTGGTCTGGATGACCGGCTCGCTCAGCGGGCGGGACTGGGCCCAGGTGTGGCCGCTGCTCGCGCTGTGCGCCGTGCTCCTGCCGCTGGTCCTCGCCAACGCGCGCGGGCTGCGGATGATGGAGATGGGTGACGACATCTCCCACGCGCTCGGGGTGCGCGTGGAGCGCGTACGGATGCTGCTGATGGTGACCGCCGTGCTGCTCACCGCGGCCGCGACCGCCGCCGCCGGCCCGGTCAGCTTCGTCGCGCTGACCGCGCCGCAGCTCGCCCGCCGGCTGACCCGCTCGCCCGGGCCGAACCTGCTGCCGTCGCTGTGCATGGGCGCCGCCCTGCTGGTCACCGCCGACTGGGTCTCGCAGCGGGTCTTCGGCGCCGACCAGCTGCCCGTGGGCGTGGTCACCGGCGTCGTCGGCGGCGTCTACCTGCTGTGGCTGCTGGTTTCCGAGCGCCGGGCCGGCCGGATATGAGCGCGCACCCCCTGAACGATCGAAGGAGCACCGTGAACCGTCTGTCCGCCGAGAACGTCACCCTCGCCTACGACCAGCGCGTCATCGCCGAACAGCTCTCGGTGGAGATCCCCGACAACTCCTTCACCGTGATCGTCGGCCCGAACGCGTGCGGCAAGTCGACCCTGCTGCGGGCGCTGTCGCGGATGCTGAAGCCGAGCGAGGGCCGGGTGCTTCTCGACGGGCAGGTCATCCAGTCGATGCCCGCCAAGAAGGTCGCCCGCACCCTCGGCCTGCTGCCGCAGTCGTCGATCGCGCCGGACGGCATCACGGTCGCCGACCTGGTGGGCCGCGGCCGGTACCCGCACCAGGGCCTGCTGCGCCAGTGGTCGGCCGAGGACGAGCGGGTCGTGCAGGAGTCCATGGCGCAGACCGGGGTCGCCGAGCTGGCCGACCGGTACGTCGACGAGCTGTCCGGCGGGCAGCGCCAGCGGGTGTGGATCGCGATGGCGCTCGCCCAGCAGACGCCGCTGCTGCTGCTCGACGAGCCGACCACCTACCTCGACATCCAGCACCAGATCGACGTGCTCGACCTGTGCGCCGAACTGCACGAGGAGCAGGGCCGCACGCTCGTCGCCGTGCTGCACGACCTCAACCACGCCGCCCGCTACGCCACCCACCTGATCGCCCTGCGCGGCGGCAAGGTGATCGCCCAGGGCGCCCCGAACGACATCGTCACGGCGGAGCTGGTCGAGGAGGTCTTCAACCTGCGCTGCCAGGTCATCGACGACCCGGAGACCGGTACGCCGCTGGTGGTGCCCGCCGCGCGCACGGCGCGCGCCCGGCAGGCCGCTACAGCAGCTTCCTGAGCCGGAACAGATCCATCAAACCCGCCTCCAGCCTCACCCGGCCCGAGCCCCAGGCCTTGGCGAAGTGCAGCTCGCCGTCGACCAGCGCGACCAGGTCGTCCCCGGTCATCGCGAGCCGGATCTGCGCCTTGTCGGCGGGCGGGCCCTGGACGGTGTCGCGCACCTCGATCCGGCCGCCGGTCATCCGGCCGGTGAAGGTGACGTCCAGGTCCGTGATGTGGCAGCTCACCGAGCGGTCCAGGGCCGCCGCCGCGCGGACGTCCCCTTCGGAGTGCCCCATGTTCTCCGAGAGCTTGTCGAGTGCGCTGCGGCACTCCTCGATCGTGGCCATCGGGATCGACGCTACCCCAGGGCTACGGGGTAGCGTCGGGGCATGAACGACGAAGTACCCGTGGCGGGGGAACCGGAGCGGCCCGAGCGGCAGGCGCAGCAGCCCGAGACGCCGGGGCCGTCCGTGGCGGGGATGCCCGAGCAGCCCGAGGCACGGGCGCCCGAGCAGCCGCCGGAGGCGAGGGACCAGCCGCCGGAGGAGCCCGCGGACGACCCCGCCGCCCCCGCCCCCCTCGGCGTGCCCCGCACCCCCACCGGCAACGCCGACGTCGACGCCGCCCTGCACCGGCTGGCCGACGCCGACCACCTCGCCACGGACGGACACGTGGAGGTGTACGAGGATGTACACCGGGGGCTGCGCGACGCGCTCACCGCGCTCGACGCCCGCCCGGGACCTCCGGCGCCCCCTTCGCCGTACCGTCCATAGGAGCTGAACCGAACGTGGCAGGAGTCGCACGCAACCGTCTCGACGCGGAGCTGGTCCGCCGGAAGCTCGCGCGCTCGCGTGAGCACGCCAGCCAGCTGATCGCCGCCGGGCGGGTCACCGTCGGCAAGACCGTCGCGACCAAGCCCGCCACGCAGGTGGAGACCGCGGCGGCCATCGTCGTCACCGCCGACGACAGCGATCCCGAGTACGTCTCGCGCGGCGGGCACAAGCTCGCCGGCGCGCTGAAGGTCTTCGTGCCGCAGGGCCTGGTCGTCAAGGGGCGGCGGGCGCTGGACGCCGGCGCGTCCACCGGCGGCTTCACCGATGTGCTGCTGCGCGCGGGCGCCGCGCACGTCGTCGCCGTCGACGTCGGTTACGGCCAGCTGGCGTGGAGTCTGCGGAGCGATGAACGCGTCACCGTCAAGGACCGTACAAATGTACGGGAGTTGACGCTGGAGGCGATCGACGGAGAGCCTGTGGATCTGGTCGTGGGGGATCTGTCCTTCATTCCGCTCGGACTGGTGCTGCCCGCGCTGGTGCGGTGCGTGCGGGCAGATGCCGACCTGGTGCTGATGGTCAAGCCGCAGTTCGAGGTGGGGAAGGAGCGGCTGGGCAGCGGGGGTGTCGTGCGGAGTCCGCAGCTGCGGGCGGAGGCCGTGCGCGGTGTGGCCGGGAAGGCGTGGGAGCTGGGACTCGGGGTGCAGGGCGTCACCGCCAGCCCGCTGCCCGGCCCTTCCGGGAATGTCGAATACTTTCTGTGGCTGCGGGCCGGTGCTCCCGAGCTGGACCCGGCCGACGTTGACCGTGCAGTGGCGGAGGGGCCGCGTTGACATCGAACCGAGCTCGTACTGTTTTCCTGCTGGCCCACACCGGGCGGCCGGCGGCCATCCGCAGCGCCGAGCTCGTGGTCAAGGGGCTGCTCCGGTCCGGGATCCGGGTGCGGGTCCTGGAGGACGAGGCCCGGGACCTGCCGCTGCCGGACGAGGTGCAGCTGGTCAAGGAGGCGACCCCGCAGTGCCTCGACGGGTGCGAGCTGTTGATCGTGCTCGGCGGGGACGGCACCCTGCTGCGCGGCGCGGAGTTCGCGCGGGCGTCCGGAGTGCCGATGCTCGGCGTCAACCTGGGCCGGGTCGGGTTCCTCGCCGAGGCCGAGCGCGACGACCTGGACAAGGTCGTCGACCGGGTCGTGACGCGGGCGTACGAGGTCGAGGAGCGCATGACCGTCGATGTCGTCGTGCACAGCAACGGCGACATCGTGCACACCGACTGGGCGCTGAACGAGGCGGCCGTGCAGAAGGCCGGCGCGGAGAAGCTGCTGGAGGTCGTGCTCGAGATCGACGGGCGGCCGGTGACCGGGTTCGGCTGCGACGGGATCGTGCTGTCCACGCCCACCGGGTCCACGGCGTACGCGTTCTCCGCGGGCGGGCCGGTGGTGTGGCCCGAGGTGGAGGCGCTGCTGATGGTGCCGATCTCCGCGCACGCGCTGTTCGCGAAGCCGCTGGTGACCTCGCCGGACTCGGTGCTGGCGGTGGAGGTGCTGCCGCACATCACGCCGGGCGTGCTGTGGTGCGACGGGCGGCGGACGGTCCAGCTGCCGCCGGGCGCACGGGTGGAGGTGCGGCGGGGGGCCGTGCCGGTGCGGCTGGCCCGGCTGCACCACGCTTCGTTCACCGACCGGCTGGTCGCGAAGTTCGCGTTGCCGGTGTCGGGGTGGCGGGGGGCTCCTCACTAGCGGGGGCTTCGCACCAGTGGGGCTCCTCACTGGCGGGGCTTCGCACCGGTCGACGGGCGCCATCCGGGAGGGTGGTTCTTCGCCGCCGGCGGGCGCGGGTCGTTCGTGGCTGGTCGCGCAGCTCCCCGCGCCCCCGAGGCGGGGCCGCTCACGAGGGTGACAAGGGTGGGGCGGTCGCACGCGCGGACACAGACCTCGTATGGTCTTGTCCGTGTTGGAGGAGATGCGGATACGGTCGCTCGGAGTCATCGACGACGCCGTGGTCGAGCTGTCGCCCGGGTTCACCGCTGTCACGGGTGAGACGGGCGCGGGCAAGACCATGGTGGTCACCAGCCTGGGCCTGCTGCTCGGTGGACGGGCGGACCCGGCGTTGGTGCGGATCGGGGCCGAGAAAGCGGTCGTCGAGGGGCGGATCGCGCTGCCCGGCGACGCCTCCGTGGCGCTGCGCGCCGAGGAGGCCGGGGCCGAGCTCGACGACGGGGCGCTGCTGGTCAGCCGTACCGTCTCCGCCGAAGGACGGTCCCGGGCGCATCTGGGCGGGCGGTCCGTGCCGGTGGGGCTGCTGGCGGAGCTGGCCGACGAGCTGGTGGCCGTGCACGGGCAGACCGACCAGCAGGGGCTGCTGAAGCAGTCCCGGCAGCGCCAGGCGCTCGACCGGTACGCCGGGGACGCGGTCGCCGTGCCGCTCGCCAAGTACGGCGAGGCCTACAAGCGGCTGCGGGCCGTCTCCGCCGAGCTGGAGGAGATCACCACGCGCGCGCGTGAGCGGGCCCAGGAGGCCGACATGCTGCGCTACGGCCTCGACGAGATCGCCGCCGTGGAGCCGCGCGCCGGGGAGGACGCCGAGCTGGCCGAGGAGGCCGAGCGGCTGGGGCACGCCGAGGCGCTGGCGTCCGCCGCCGCGGCCGCCCACGCCGCCCTGGCGGGCAATCCGGAGGACCCCGAGGGGGTCGACGCCTCGACGCTGGTCGCGGGCGCCCACCGGGCCCTGGAGGCCGTACGGTCGCACGACCCGGCGCTGGCGGCGCTCGCCGAGCGGATCGGGGAGATCGGCATCCTGCTGGGCGACGTGGCCGGGGAGCTGGCCGGGTACGCCGACGACCTGGACGCCGATCCGCTGCGGCTCGCGGCCGTCGAGGAGCGGCGGGCCGCGCTGGGCGCGCTGACCCGCAAGTACGGCGAGGACGTCGCCGCCGTGCTCGCCTGGGCCGAGCGGGCCGCCGCCCGGCTGACCGAGCTGGACGGCGACGACACGCGCATCGAGGAGCTGACCGCCGAGCGGGACGCGCTGCGCGCCGAACTCGGCGACCTCGCGCAGGCGCTCACGGACGCGCGCACCGAGGCCGCCGAGCGGTTCGCCGCGGCGGTCACCGCCGAACTGGCCTCGCTCGCCATGCCGCACGCGCGGGTGTCGTTCGCCATCCGGCAGACCGAGGACCCCGAGGGCGTCGAGGTCGGCGGGCGGACCGTCGCGTACGGGCCGAGCGGTGTCGACGAGGTCGAGCTGCTGCTCGCGCCCCATCCGGGGGCGCCGCCGCGGCCCATCGCCAAGGGCGCCTCCGGAGGTGAGCTGTCCCGGGTGATGCTCGCCGTGGAGGTCGTGTTCGCGGGCACCGATCCGGTGCCGACCTATCTCTTCGACGAGGTGGACGCCGGGGTCGGCGGCAAGGCCGCGGTGGAGATCGGGCGGCGCCTCGCGCGGCTGGCGAAGACCGCGCAGGTGGTCGTCGTGACGCATCTGCCGCAGGTCGCGGCGTTCGCCGACCGGCAGCTGCTGGTGGAGAAGACGAACGACGGGTCGGTGACGCGGTCCGGGGTGAAGGTGCTGGAGGGCGAGGAGCGGATCCGGGAGCTGTCCCGGATGCTGGCCGGGCAGGAGGACTCCGAGACCGCCCGGGCGCACGCGGAGGAGCTGCTGGCGGCGGCCCGCGCGGACGCCGCCGGGTAGCCCCCCGGCCGCTCGCCGCCTCCACGGGGTGTCCCGTCGATCGGGCCGGTTACGGATCAGTGCCGGGAGCCCGTCATGACCGGCGAGGACACACCCTTAGGGTGACCGGATGATCGTCTCGATGGGAATCTCCGGTCTCCTCACCCGCGCCGCCACCGCCGCCCTGCGCGCCCTCGCCCCCGGCGGCCACGGCCGCTGGCAGCGCGAGAACTTCGCCGGCCGCACCGTCGAGCTGTACGCCGGTCCGGCGGCCGCCCTGGCCACCGCGGTCGCGGCCGGGCGGGTGCGCCCCGCCGCCGGGGTCGCCGTGGCGGTCGCGGGGGCCTGCGGGGCGTACGACGACTTCGCCGGGCCCGGCGACCCGCGGCGCGGGTTCCGCGCGCACCTGGCCGCCCTGCGGGACGGCGAGGTGACCAGCGGCGCCGTCAAGCTGTTCGGGATCTGTGCCGCCGGGCTGCTCGCGGGGGCGCGGATGAGGGAGCGGCCGGTGGACAAGGTGCTGGCGGGGGTGGTGATCGCCGGGGCCGCGCACGCCGTGAACCTCGTCGACGTGCGGCCGGGGCGGGCCGCCGGCGCCGTACTCGCCCTCGGGGCGCCGGGGCTGCTGCGCGAGGGGCCGGCGGCGGAGCTGGCCGCCGCCGCGGTGGGGGCCGCGGGCGCCGTACTGCCGGACGACCTCGGCCGGCGGGCGATGATCGGCGACGCCGGGGCGCACGCCCTGGGCGCGGCGCTCGGGGCGGCCGTGGTCGCGGGCACCGGACGCGTGGGGCTGGCCGCGCACGCCGGCGCGGTGGTGGCCGCCGCCGTGTGCGGGGAGCGGGTGAGCGCGCTCGCGGGCGCGCGGGGGTGAGCCGCCGGGCCCGATGTGCGGGGCGCCGGTTGCTCGGTGGGGACCGGGTCACGGGTGAGGGGCGTCAGGTCACTCCCGCGGCTCGCCGGTTCACTCGTGTGGGGGGTGTCAGGCGTCGTGTTGCCCTGCGCGCGGGCGGCGCAAGGGTGTGCGGCGTTCCCGGAACGGGCGTACGGACTGGCATCCTTGGCGGAGTACGGGGAGGTCGCCGTGCGGTACACCCCCTCCGCACGACCTTTCTGTACGTTTCTCCGTGACCGTCGTGACCGATCGACGCCGAAGCAGGAGCCGGGCCACGTGACCCCCGTGAGCAGCCACTCACCGCACGGCCAGTCGTCGCTGCGCACCGTGCAGGTGCTGGGCGGCGGCAACGCCGGCAGCAGCGCCCATGTGCGGTCGCTGGCCGCGGGGCTCGTCGCGCGGGGCGTGCGGGTCACCGTGTGCGCCCCCGAGGAGGCCGATCACGCCTACGACTTCACCGGGGCCGGCGCCGAGCACGTCCACGTGCCGCGCAGCAGCGACCCCGTCTCCGTGGCCGCGCTGCGGGCCGCCTGCGCCGACGCGGACCTGGTGCACGCGCACGGACTGCACGCCTCCTTCCGCGCGGCGCTCGCGCTCAGCGGCAAACGCATCCCCCTGGTCGTCACCTGGCACAACCGGGCCCACGCCGAGGGCGCGCGCGGGCATCTGCTGCGGATCCTGGAGCGGCGGGTGGCGAAGGCCGCCGCCGTCGTGCTCGGCACCAGCTCGGACCTCGTGGACCGGGCGCGCCGCACGGGCGCGCGCGACGCGCGGCTCGCCGCCGTCGCCCTGCCGGGCCCGCGGACGCCCGCCGAGCGCGGCGACCCGGACCGGCAGCGGTCCAAGGTGCGGGCCGAACTCGGCGCCATCGGGCGGCCGTTGCTGCTCGCCGTCGGCGCACTGGACCAGCAGCGCGGGTACGACCTGCTGCTGGACGCCGCGCGGTCGTGGCGGGAGCTGGATCCCGCACCGGTCGTCGTGGTCGCGGGGGAGGGGCCGCTGCGGGCACGCCTGCAGAGCCGGATCGACAGCGAGCGGCTGCCCGTGCGGCTCGTGGGACGGCGGAACGACGTCGGCGCGCTGCTCGGGGCGGCCGACCTGGCCCTGCTGCCGGGCTGCCGGGAGTCGCGGTCCCTGCTCGCCCAGGAGGCCCTCTACGCGCGCGTGCCCCTGGTGGCGACCGCCGTCGCCGGCGTCCCCGAACTGGTCGGCGACGCGGCCGAACTGGTCCCGCCCGGCGAGGCCGAGGCCTTCGCCGCGGCCGTCGTACGCCTCCTCGCCGACCCGGAACGCCGCGCGGTGCTGCGCGAGCGGGGCGTACGCCAGGCGGCGACCTGGCCGACGGAGGACGAGACGGTCGCCCAGGTGCTGAGCGTGTACGACGAGTTGACGCAGCCTCAGCCGTTGCTCTGAGGGGGCGGACGGGGCGGGACGGGCGGGGCTGAGTCGGCCGGCGTCACGGTGACCCGGTGGCGGGGTGCCGGTGCCGCTCGCGCGCCGGGGCCGTTGGCGGGCCGAGGCCGCCGAGCACGGGCGGCGGCCCGTCGGAGCGGGGCCGCTCAGCCGGCCCGCGGTGACGCCCGGCCCACGTGCCGGCGGGCGCGCAGGGCCAGGGAGAGGGCCAGGACCGCCTGGGGGTCGTCCAGGTCGGTGCCCAGGAGTTCGCCGATGCGGGCCAGGCGGTTGTAGAGGGTCTGACGGTTCAGGTGCAGTTCGCGGGCCGTCTCCGCCTTGCGGCCGGCATGGGCCAGGTAGGTCTCCAGGGTGGGCAGCAGCGGAGGACGGGAGCGGCGGTCGTGGTCGCGGACGGGCCCGATGGCCCGGTCCACGAAGGCGGCCAGGTCGGGGTGGTCGCGCAGCCGCCACAGCAGCAGGTCGATGTCGAGGCGCCGGGCGTCGTACCAGGGGCGGTCGCTCAGGCCCTGTGCCGCGGTGGCGGTCTCCGCCGCGTGCCGCAGCCCGGCGGAGGCCGCGGCCCAGCCGCCCGCGACCCCGACCACCACCACGGGCGGCGGCGCGCCCGGCCGCTGGATCCCGGCCCGTTCCACGCCCGCGCGCAGCGCCGCGGCGACCCGGTCGGCGACGGCCGCGCGCTCCGACTCCGAGCGCAGTCCCAGCAGCAGGGGCACCCGGCCCTCGACCGGCCGGACGCCCAGCAGCACCGGTACGCCCACCGCCGCCAGCTCCTCGGCGACCGCGCGGGCGAGGACCGCCCAGCCTCCCCCGCTCTCGGCCACGCTCGCGCGGGCGGTGCCCCCGGCCGGCGCGAGCGTGTCGCCGAGCCGCATCACCACCGGCAGCAGCGGGCTGTCGCCCGGCTTGAAGCCGAGGACGCGGGCCTGGGCCGGGGCGTCCTCCGGAGTGATCCGGCCCTCGGCGAGGTCGGTGAGGAAGTCGCCGCGTCCGCGCGCGGCCAGCTCCTCCTCCTGGCGGGCCTGCATCAGCACGACGGCGAGGATGCCCGCGGCCCGCTCGGCGGCGATCCGGTGCACGGGCGCGAGCGGGCCCCGCACCGGCAGCAGCACCAGGCGGGCGCGGACCGAGCCCGCGCCGGGGCCGCCGCCCGGCACGTCCACGAGGACCGAACCGGCGGGCGGCGGGGCGTCCTTGTGCGGGCCGCGCAGGCCCTCCCACACCTGGAGCGGGTCGGCGCCCTCGGGCCCGGCGCCCGCCGCGTACAGCAGCTGCCCGTCGAAGGTCTCCAGGAACACCGGATTGGCGCCGAAGTCGGCGAGGATGCCGAGGACCTGGGGGATCCCGCCCCCGCCGAGCAGCGCCTCGGTGCAGCGGCGGTGCACCTCCTCGGCGCGCTGGAGCAGGGCGTAGTGGCCGTTGACGATCTCGGTGTGGATCTCCTCGGTGACCGTCACGAACGGCACCTCGCGGTGCAGCTGGACCAGCGGCAGACCGGCCGCGCGGGCGGTGTCGACGAGGGCGGCGGGCAGCCGGGTGAAGCGCGGGCCCAGCTCGACCACCAGGGCGGCGATGCCGCGCTCGGCGAGGGTGCGGACGAAGGCGCGCTGTTCGGCGGGGCGGGTGCCGAGGCCGTAGCCCGTGGTCAGCAGCAGTTCGCCGCCCTTGAGCAGGGAGGCGATGTTCGGTACCTCGCCCGCGTGCACCCAGCGCACGGTGCGCTGCAACCGGTCCCCGCCTGCCAGCACCTCGGGCAGGCCGCTGCGCAGGCCCGGCAGCTCCAGGGCCCGCTGCACGGTGATGCCGGCGTCCTGGCTGTCGAATCGTCGGTCCGTACGGCTGTCCATGCAGCGGACGCTACCGGCGCGCGTGTTCCGGCGACATCTCCGGACGGTTACGGCGACGATCACCGGGCGCCGCGGCACGACAATGCGTCGCCCCCGGCGCCGGATTGTGAGACCGCCTGTCTGTTGTGGTGTGCGTCACTCCGCCGCAACACTGACGCATTCGCAGGGGAACGGCCGAGCGAACTACGGATTTCGTTGTCACGGTTCTGTGAGAGGGGCGGGAATGGCAGAAACACCCACGCTGGAGCACACACCCACACGCGAGGTACACCGGCTGAAGGCGAACTCCGTGGGCCTGGTGGGCGTGGTGTTCATGGCGGTGGCGACCGCCGCGCCGATCACCGCGATGACCGGCAACCTGCCCATCGCGGTCGGCTTCGGCAACGGCACGGGCGCGCCGGCCGGCTACCTCTTCGCCACCCTGGTCCTGACGGTGTTCTCCGTCGGCTATGTCGCCATGGCCCGCCGGATCACCGCCGCGGGCGCCTTCTACGGCTACATCTCGCACGGCCTGGGCCGCATCACCGGCATGGCTTCCGGGATGCTCGCGGTGCTCGCGTACATCGTCTTCGAGGCGTCCATCGTCGGGGTCTTCTCCTACTTCGCGCAGACCACCGTCGAGGACCAGCTCGGCCTCGACCTGCCGTGGATCGTGTACGCCGCGGCGATGCTGCTGGTGACGGCCGTGCTGTCGTACTTCGACATCAACCTGACGGCGAAGGCGCTCGGCGTGATGCTGGTCGCCGAGATCGCCGTGCTCTTCGCGGTCGCCACCGCGGTCCTCCTCAAGGGCGGCGGCCCCGACGGCATCCCCGTCGAGCCGGTCAACCCGGCGAACGCCTTCACCGGGACCTCCGCCGGACTCGGCCTGTTCTTCGCCTTCTGGTCGTGGGTCGGCTTCGAGTCGACGGCGATGTACGGCGAGGAGTCCCGCGACCCCAAGCGCGTCATCCCCCGCGCCACCCTGATCTCCGTGGTCGGCGTCGGCCTGTTCTACATCTACGTCTCCTGGATGACCATCGCCGGCAACGGGCTGAAGGGCTCGGTCGAGGTCTCCTCCGGCACGAGCCCGCTCGACCTGTTCTTCGACCCGGCGCACGCCTACATCGGCGCCTGGGCGGTCGACGCCTTCCAGTGGCTGCTGATCACCGGGTCCTTCGCCTGCGGCATGGCCTTCCACCAGTGCGCGGCCCGCTACCTCTACGCCATCGGTCGCGAGGGCTTCCTGCACCCGGCGCTCGGCCGCACCCACGTCCGCCACGGTTCGCCGTACGTCGCCTCCTTCGCGCAGTCGGTCATCGCGGTGGCGCTGGTCGGCGCGTTCTGGGCGACCGGGCAGGACCCGTACATCCACCTGTACACCCTGCTCGCGATCCTCGGCACGATGGCGATCCTCATCGTGCAGACCCTGTGCTCGTTCGCGGTCATCGGCTACTTCCGCCGCAACCACCCCGAGGACCGGCACTGGTTCCGCACCCTCACCGCCCCGCTGCTCGGCGGCATCGGCATGATCGCCGTCGTGGGGCTGCTGGTGGCCAACCTGGACACCGCGGCCGGGACGGCGGCCGGCTCCCTGCTCTTCCGGGCCATCCCGTGGATCGTCGGGCTGGTCTTCTTCGGCGGCCTCGGGCTCGGGCTGTATCTGCGGGCCCGCAAGCCGGAACGCTACGAGATCATCGGCCGGATCGTCCTGGAGGACGCGGCCGAGCGCACGGACGACGGCGGCGCCGGCGACGACGCCGACGCCGCCGAGGAAGCACCCGCCACCGTCTGAGGAGCCGCACCATGTCCCGTACGCATGCCCTGCACGTCCTGCGTTCCCTCACCGCCGACCACGCCGCCGCGCACGCGCTGGGCGTGCCGGTCGAGGAGGCGGCCCGGCTGCGGCGCCGGTCCGTCCTGAAGGGCGCCGCGGCCCTCGCCGCCACCGCCACCGCCGCCACCGCCGTCACGGCCGCGCCCGCGGCGGCCGCGACCGCCGCCGCGCCCCGGATCGCCGTGGTCGGCGCCGGCCTCGCCGGACTCACCGCGGCGCTCACCCTCCACGACGCCGGACTGCGCTGCACCCTCTACGAGGCGCACCCCGGCCGGGTCGGCGGTCGCGTGTACACCCAGCGCGACCACTGGGCGTACGGCCAGACCTCGGAGATCGGCGGCGAGCTGATCGACACCAGCCACAAGAAGATGCTGGAACTGTGCCGCCGCTTCTCGCTGCCGGTCGAGGACTTCCTCGGCGGCGGACCCAACGGCGCCGAGGAAGTGCTGTGGTTCCACGGCGAGTACTACCCGCGCGAGCACGCCAACGAGGACTTCAAGGCGGTCTACCAGGCCATGCACCGCGACCTGATCGAGGCGGGGGAGGTGAAGTGGAACCGGACGACCCCGACGGGGACCGCCCTGGACACCCTGTCGATACACGACTGGATCGAGACCCGGGTGCCCGGCGGCCACGACTCCCCGCTCGGCCGGTTCATCGACGTCGCCTACACCGTCGAGTACGGCGCCGACACCACCGAGCAGTCCTCGCTCGCCCTGGTGCTGCTGATGGGCTACCAGACCAATCCCGGCGACTTCAACATCTGGGGCCTGTCCAACGAGCGCTACCACATCACCGGCGGCAACGACCGCCTCCCGCGCGCCATCGCCGGCCACCTGCCCGACGGCACCATCCGGCACGGCTGGGCGCTGCAGGCCGTACGGGCCAACGCCGACGGCACCCAGACCCTGACGTTCGCCGAGGCGGGCGCCACCCGCACGGTCACCGCCGACCACACGATCCTGTGCGTGCCGCTGCCCGTGCTCAAGCAGCTCGACCTGAGCCGGGCCGGGTTCGACAGCCGGATGACCAGCCTGCTGAGAGACGCCCGCATGGGCCACTGCACCAAGCTCAACCTGCAGTCCTCGACCCGCCCCTGGCGCGGCAGGGGAGCCTGGCCCGGCGTGTCCGCCGGGGACTGCTTCACCGACCTTCCGGTGCAGCAGACCTGGGACACCACCAAGATCCAGCCGGGCACGGGCGGCATCCTCATCCAGTACCACGGCGGCCGCCTCGCCCGCGCGCTCGCGCCCGCCGGACCCTTCTCCACCGAGAGCGACCCGTACGTGGCGCGGCTCGCGGCGTCCCACACCCGGCAGATCGACACCTTCTTCCCCGGCACCTCGGCCGCCTGGACCGGCAGGGCCCAGCTGTCGGCCTGGCACCTGAACCCGTACGCCCAGGGCGCCTACTCCTACTGGCCGGTGGGCTATCTGCACCGGTACGCGGGCTACGAGGGCACCCCGCAGGGCAACATCCACATCGGCGGCGAGCACTGCTCCTACGACTTCCAGGGGTTCATGGAAGGCGGCGCGACCGAGGGGGAGCGGGCGGCGCGGGAGGTGATCGACGCGGTGCTGTAAGGCGTGGCGCGGGTCAGGTGGGCCTGATGTTGTGGTTGAAGCGGAAGACGTTGTCCGGGTCCCAGCGGCGCTTGAGCAGGCCGAGCCGGGCGGCGTTCTGTGCGCCCAGGCCCGCCCGGACCCGGTCGGTGCCCTCGTCGCCGATGAAGTTGAGGTAGACCGCGCCGGTCGTCCAGGGACGGACCCGCTCGCGCACGGCGCGGACCCACGGGACGCACCGCCGGTCGTCGGCGGGGTCCTCCCAGATGCCGAACGGGTGCACCGCCCACGGGGAGTCCCGGTAGGGCACGGGGTACTCGGCGGGGCCGTCGGCGACGGCCCCGCCCAGCGGGAACAGGACGTGCTGGGTGCCGGTCGGCACCGGCATGGTGTCCGCGAGCGCGCAGAACACGTCCACGAAGTCGTCCGGGGCGCCCGTCAGGTACTCCGCCGACCAGTGGTTCCGCATCCCCGGCGGATCGTCGATCATGCACTGCACGTCGGCGTACGGCATCGCGCCGACGACCTCCGCCTCGTGCGGCAGGCCCAGCAGCGGCTCGGCCACCTCGCGCAGGTCCTCCTCGGCGCCCGCGTACGTCACCAGCACCGCGCACAGCAGCGTGCCGACCAGGTGCGGCGGGACGAACTCCTGCGGCGGGCCGGTGAGGTACAGCACCGCGCCGCCCGCCTCCAGCGGCCCCGACTCGATGACCTCCCGGTAGGCCCGCACCGCCTCGCGGCCCAGCTCCGGGCGGTACAGCAGCAGGGCGATGGCGAACTCGGGCAGCTCGTGCAGCCTGAGGGTGAGCGCGGTGGCGACCCCGAAGTTGCCGCCGCCGCCGTGCAGCGCCCAGAACAGGTCGGGATTCTCGTCGGCGCCGGCCCGGACCCGCTCGCCGTCGGCGGTGACCAGCTCCACGCCCAGCAGGTTGTCCACCGCGAGCCCGAAGCAGCGGTCCAGCCAGCCGCTGCCGCCGCCCAGCACGAAACCGCCGACACCGGTCGTCGAGGCCCGCCCGCCCGTGGTGGCCAGGCCGAACGGCTGGGTCGCCCGGTCGAGGTGGCTCATGGTGGCCCCGCCCTCCACCCGGACCGCGCCGGCGCCCGGATGGACCGTGACCCCGTGCATCCGGCGCAGATCCACGACCAGCCCGTTGTCGTTGAGGCCCATCCCGGCCACGCTGTGCCCGCCGCCGCGCACCGCGATGTTGAGGTCCAGCTCCCGGCCGAACCGCACCGCGCGCACCACGTCGTCCGCGTGGGCGCACTGCGCGATCACCGCCGGGCGGCGGTCGATCATGGCGTTGAAGACGGTCCGGGCCTCGTCGTAGCCGGCGTCCCCCGGTGCGAACACGTCACCGGCCAGATCCTCGCGCAGCGCGGCCAGCGCCGTGCCGGCCTTCGATCGGGAAGCCATCGCCGCCCCCTTCCGGCAACAGGGGCAAGGGGTGCTTCCAGCCTAGGCGGGCCCGGCCGGGGCGGCCCGCTCAGCCGCCGTAGGCGCCCGAGGCCGTCAGCCGCAGCGCCGTGTCGATCAGCGGGACGTGGCTGAAGGCCTGCGGGAAGTTGCCGACCTGGCGCTGCAGGCGCGGGTCCCACTCCTCGGCGAGCAGGCCCAGGTCGTTGCGGAGCGACAGCAGCTTCTCGAACAGCTTGCGGGCCTCGTCGACCCGGCCGATCATCGCGAGGTCGTCGGCCATCCAGAACGAGCACGCCAGGAAGGCGCCCTCGTCGCCGGGCAGGCCGTCGACGCCCTCGTCGTCACCCTGGGTCGGGTAGCGCAGGATGAAGCCGTCCGGGGTGGACAGCTCGCGCTGGATCGCCTCGACGGTGCCGATCACCCGCTTGTCGTCCGGCGGCAGGAAGCCCACCTGCGGGATCAGCAGCAGCGACGCGTCCAGCTCCTTCGAGCCGTACGACTGCGTGAAGGTGTTGCGCTCCTTGTCGTAGCCCTTCTCGCACACCTCGCGGTGGATGTCGTCGCGCAGTTCCTTCCAGCGCTCCAGCGGGCCGTCCGCGTCACCGGACTCGATCAGCTTGATGGTGCGGTCGACGGCGACCCACGCCATCACCTTGGAGTGCACGAAGTGGCGGCGCGGGCCGCGCACCTCCCAGATGCCCTCGTCCGGCTCCTGCCAGTGCTTCTCCAGGTAGCTGATCAGCTTCAACTGGAGCAGCGAGGCGTAGTCGCTGCGGGACAGGCCGGTCATGTGGGCCAGGTGCAGGGCCTCGGTGACCTCGCCGTACACGTCCAGCTGGAGCTGGTGCGCGGCGCCGTTGCCGACCCGGACGGGCGCCGAGTTCTCGTAGCCGGGCAGCCAGTCCAGCTCGGCCTCGCCCAGCTCGCGCTCGCCCGCGATGCCGTACATGATCTGCAGGTTCTCCGGGTCGCCCGCGACCGCCCGCAGCAGCCACTCGCGCCAGGCGCGGGCCTCCTCGCGGTAGCCGGTGCGCAGCAGCGAGGACAGGGTGATCGCCGCGTCCCGCAGCCAGGTGTAGCGGTAGTCCCAGTTGCGCACGCCGCCGATGTCCTCCGGCAGGGAGGTCGTCGGGGCGGCGACGATGCCGCCGGTCGGGGCGTACGTCAGCGCCTTCAGCGTGATCAGGGAGCGGATCACCGGCTCCCGGTAGGGGCCGTGGTACGTGCAGTGCTCCACCCACTCGCGCCAGAACTCCTCCGTCGCCTCCAGCGACTGCTCCGGCTCCGGCAGCGGCGGCGCCTCCTTGTGGGAGGGCTGCCAGGAGATGGTGAACGCGATGCGCTCGCCGGGGGAGACCGTGAAGTCGGAGTAGGTGGTCAGCTGCTTGCCCTCGGTCTCGGCAGGGGTGTCGTACCAGACCGAGTCGGGACCGGCCACGGCCACCGTGCGGCCCTCGTGCTTGTGCACCCAGGGCACCACCCGGCCGTACGAGAACCGCATGCGCAGCGCCGACCGCATCGGGACCCGGCCGGAGACGCCCTCCACGATCCGGATCAGCTGGGGCGCGCCGTCACGCGGCGGCATGAAGTCGATCACCCGGACCGTGCCGCGCAGGGTGTCCCACTCGGACTCGAGGATCAGCGAGTCGCCGCGGTAGCTGCGCCGGGCCGCGGTGGGCGGCTCGGTGTCCGCGGGGTGCGAGGGGCCGATCCGCCAGAAGCCGTGTTCCTCGGTGCCCAGCAGACCGGCGAAGATGGCGTGCGAGTCGAAGCGGGGCAGGCACAGCCAGTCGACTGTGCCGTCCCGGCAGACCAGGGCAGCGGTCTGCATGTCTCCGATGAGTGCGTAGTCTTCGATGCGCCCGGCCACGTGCTAACTCCAGTCGAACGGCCACGTAGCCCCGAACAGAGGGGGCTTTCGCTAGTGCGGTCAAGGGGTCGTTGTAGTGCGTCGTTGATCAGTGAAGCAAAACCGTCGCCGAGCCGTTGACGCCGGACGACAGTCGTCACTCAACGATCTGACGAGCTCTCGTTGTTCCGGTTTCTTACGGGCGGGGGTGGTGCCGTTCGGCCGGCGGGCTCGGCAGCGAGTGTCCGAGCAGGATACGACGCACGTAGATGATCTGCGTGCCGCTCCCGGCAACCCGCTTGCGCCGAACGAGTGAGCAGTGGGTGAGGAACGGGTGAGCGGTTCACGTCCGTGGCGGGGCGTGCGCAGAGCGTCGCCGGGCGCCATCCCGCCGCGGCGCTGATACCCTGGTAGCCCGTGGACCGGTGGGCGTAGAACCCCCGAACCGC
Source organism: Streptomyces sp. JB150 (assembly GCF_011193355.1). Classification (GTDB taxonomy): domain Bacteria; phylum Actinomycetota; class Actinomycetes; order Streptomycetales; family Streptomycetaceae; genus Streptomyces. Next base: position 1,547,560 of record NZ_CP049780.1, on the reverse strand, counting down.
AGCGACGGCTCCTCCAGTAAACCCCGGTACCACCGGGCCGGGAAGCCGCACCGCACCCCCAGACCGAGACCACGGGAGCCCCCCTTTGGCCATGCCGCCCAAATCCACGACGACCAAGCACATCTTCGTCACCGGGGGTGTCGCCTCCTCGCTCGGCAAGGGCCTGACCGCCTCCAGCCTCGGGATGCTGCTGAAGGCGCGGGGCCTGCGCGTCGTCATGCAGAAGCTCGACCCGTACATCAACGTCGACCCGGGCACGATGAACCCCTTCCAGCACGGTGAGGTGTTCGTCACCAACGACGGAGCCGAGACCGACCTGGACATCGGCCACTACGAGCGGTTCCTCGACCGCGACCTGGACGGCTCCGCCAACGTCACGACGGGCCAGGTCTACTCCACGGTGATCGCCAAGGAGCGCCGCGGCGAGTACCTGGGCGACACGGTCCAGGTCATCCCGCACATCACCAACGAGATCAAGCATCGCATCCGCAGGATGGCGGCGGAGGACGTCGACGTCGTCATCACCGAGGTCGGCGGCACCGTCGGCGACATCGAGTCGCTGCCGTTCCTGGAGACCGTCCGCCAGGTCCGGCACGAGGTCGGCCGCGACAACGTCTTCGTGGTGCACATCTCCCTTCTGCCCTACATCGGCCCGTCCGGCGAGCTGAAGACCAAGCCGACCCAGCACTCCGTCGCCGCCCTGCGCAACATCGGCATCCAGCCGGACGCCATCGTGCTGCGCTGCGACCGCGAGGTGCCGACCGCCATCAAGCGCAAGATCTCGCTGATGTGCGACGTCGACGAGGCCGCCGTCGTGGCCTGCCCCGACGCCCCCTCGATCTACGACATCCCGAAGGTCGTGCACGCCGAGGGCCTGGACGCCTACGCCGTCCGCAAGCTGGACCTGCCCTTCCGTGACGTGGACTGGACGACCTGGGACGACCTGCTCGACCGCGTCCACAACCCGCGGCACGAGATCACCCTCGCGCTGGTCGGCAAGTACATCGACCTGCCCGACGCGTACCTGTCGGTGACCGAGGCGCTGCGCGCCGGCGGCTTCGCCAACCGCACCCGCGTCAAGATCAAGTGGGTCGCCTCCGACGACTGCCGCACCCCCGCCGGCGCCGCCGAGCAGCTCGGCGACGTGGACGCGATCTGCATCCCCGGCGGCTTCGGCGACCGCGGTGTCTCCGGCAAGGTCGGCGCGATCCAGTACGCCCGCGAGAACAAGATCCCGCTGCTCGGCCTCTGCCTGGGCCTGCAGTGCATCGTGATCGAGGCCGCGCGCAACCTGGCCGGCATCCCCGACGCCAACTCCACCGAGTTCGACCCGGCCACCGCCCACCCGGTGATCTCCACCATGGCCGAGCAGCTGGACATCGTGGCCGGCGAGGGCGACATGGGCGGCACCATGCGCCTGGGCATGTACCCGGCGAAGCTGGCCGAGGGCTCCATCGTGCGCGAGGTCTACGACGGCAAGGAGTACGTCGAGGAGCGGCACCGTCACCGGTACGAGGTGAACAACGCGTACCGCGCGGAGCTGGAGAAGAAGGCGGGCATCCAGTTCTCGGGCACCTCCCCGGACGGCAAGCTGGTCGAGTACGTGGAGTACCCCCGTGAGGTCCACCCGTACCTCGTGGCCACCCAGGCACACCCGGAACTGCGGTCCCGCCCGACCCGCCCGCACCCGCTGTTCGCCGGCCTGGTCAAGGCGGCGGTCGAGCGCAAGACGGCGAAGACGGGCGACTGACCCAACGGTTGTACGGTGGCCGGGGTGCGTCCTTCTCACGGGGACGCGCCCCGGCTTTTTCGGTACGACTGCTCCCGTACGTCTGGAAGGACAGGGCATGACGATCAAGGACACCGCCGAGGAGTGGGAGATCCGGGCCACGGAGACCCCCTTCGTGGGCAACAAGACCTCCGTCCGCACCGACGACGTGGTCATGCCCGACGGCACGGTGGTCCGCCGCGACTACCAGGTCCACCCCGGCTCGGTCGCCGTCCTCGCCCTCGACGACGCCGACCGCGTCCTGGTGCTGCGCCAGTACCGGCACCCGGTGCGCCACAAGCTCTGGGAGATCCCGGCCGGACTGCTGGACGTGGAGGGCGAGAACCCGCTGCACGCCGCCCAGCGCGAGCTGTACGAGGAGGCACACGTCAAGGCCGAGGACTGGCGGGTGCTGACCGACGTCTACACCACGCCCGGCGGCTGCGACGAGGCCGTGCGCATCTTCCTCGCCCGCGAACTGTCCGAGGCCGAGGGCGAGCGCTTCGAGGTCGAGCACGAAGAGGCCGACATGGAGCTGGAGCGCGTGCCGGTCGACGACCTGGTGCGCGGGGTGCTGGCCGGCGAGCTGCACAACAACTGCCTCGTCGTGGGCGTCCTCTCGCTGGTCGCCGCCCGCGCCGGACAGGGCCTGGACGCCCTGCGCCCGGCCGAGGCACCGTGGCCGGCGCGGCCGTTCGCGTCCTGACCGCACGTCGCACGTCGTCCTCACCGCACGTCGCACGTCGTCCTGACCTCACGTCCTGGCCGCACGTTCCGACCCCACGTCCCGCTGGCTACCGCCCCCCGGCCCGTCGCCCGGTCCCGCGGGCCGCTCCGGTCCGCCTCCCCGGTGTGACGATCGCCTGATCCGATCGGGGGACCTCCCCGTCGCGCTCTCCCCGGATCGTCGCAGAGCGTGAACTAGGCTCTTCGCGAGTGAGCCGAAGGGGCCTGCCCCGACGGCCGGTGAGTCGGAAAAGAGCAGGTTGGAAGGCCCGTACCGGGGTCCCGGCGGGCCGTGCGCGTGTGGTGGGACGGGAGTGTGGCCCGTGACGGATCAGGCGGTGGACACAGGCGGCGTGGAGCTGTCGGGACACACGTCGCAGGGGATCGAGTTCCTGGGCCGTACGCGGGAGCTGAAGGAACTGCTGGCGGACATCGAGCGCGCCGGACTGGACACCCTGGCCGGCCGCAAGGCGCCCCGCGCCCGGGTGCTGCTGATCGCCGGCCGGCCCGGCTCCGGCCGGACCGCGCTCGCCGAGGAACTGGTCCGGCAGGTCGCCCACCGCTACCCGGACGGGGTGCTGCGCGCCCGGCTCAGCGACCCGGACGGCACCCCCGTCCCGGTCGCCCGCGCCGCCCGCGACCTGCTCGCCGAGCTGGACCTGCCGGCCCCGGCCGGTGCCGCCGAGGACGATCTCGCGGCGGCGCTGCGCGAGGCCCTGGCCGACCGCCGGACCGTCCTGCTGCTGGACGACGCGGCCGACGCCGAGCAGGTGGACGCCCTGATTCCGGACACCCCGGAGTGCCTGGTCGTCGCCGTCTCGCAGGGGCCGCTCACCGGGATCCCCGACGTCCGCCCGTGCACCCTGGGCGGCCTGGACACCAAGTCGGCCGTGGAGCTGCTGTCCCGGCACACCGGCTCGGTGCGGATCACCGTCGACCCGCGCTCCGCCGAGCACCTGGTCGAGGAGTGCCAGGCCCAGCCCGCCGCGCTGGTCCTCGCCGGCGGCTGGCTGGCGGCCCGCCCCATGGCGGCCGTCGCCGACCTCGCCAAGCATCTGCGCGCCGAGGACGGCGAGGAGATCGCGGGCACCCCGCTCAGCCGGGTCTTCCGGCTCGTCTACGTCTCCCTGCCCGTGCCCGCCGCCCGGATACTGCGCCTGCTCGCCCTCGCCCCCGCCGGGTACGTCGACCCGCACACCGCCTCCGCGCTCGCCGGCTGCTCGGTCAGCACGGCCCGCGCCATCCTGGACGACTTCGTCGTCCGCGGCCTGCTGCACCCGGTGCGCTCACCGCTGCCGCAGTACGACGTGCCGGGCGCCCTGCACCCGCTGCTGCGCGCCCTCACCGAGGCCCACGACAAACCGGCCGAGCTCCAGCTGGCCCGGGCCCGGATGCTGGAGCGGACGGTGCGACTGCTCCAGTCCTGCCGGGCCATCACCGAGACGGACAGCCCGCACGCCCGCGCCAAGCTGCTCGGCATGCCGCGCTCGCTGCGCTTCCCCAGCCCGCGGGCGGCGGCCGACTGGCTGCGCATCCGCCGGCCCGCGCTGCTGGCCGCGGCCCGCCTCGCGGTCGCCGACGGGGAGCTGGACACCCTGGCCCGGCGGCTGCTGTCCCAGCTGGTGCGGGCCCTGGTCGCGCACTTCGGCACCCAGGCCGCCGCGGCCGACCTGTACGGCATCCACCAGCTGGTCCTGGATGTGGCCGAGCGGCAGAACCTGCCGCGGGAGCGCGCGGCGGCCCTGCTGAACCTGGCCGATCTGGACGCCCAGACCGGCCGTACAGCCGAGGCCCTGGTGCGCTACCGGGCCGCGCTGGACGCCGGGCGCGAGGCGAACGACCCGTATGCGACCGGCCGCGCGATGGAATCCGTAGGCGGTGCCCACGAGGAGCTGGGCGACTTCGACCGCGCCACCGACTGGTACGGCCGGGCGCTGGTCCAGCGCCTCGCCCGCGACGAGCGCGCCGACGCCGCCCGCCTCTACGGCCGGATCGCCGCCGCCCACACCTACGCGGGCCGCTACGGCGAGGCGGCGCGCAACTGGCGGGCGGCCGTCGCCGGCTACCGCAAGCTCGGCGATCTCGCCGCGCACGCGCGGGCGTTGAGCGAACTCGCCCGGGTGCAGGAGTACGCGGGGCGGCCCGAGGAGTCGCTGCGCACCTGCCAGGAGGCGGTGGAGTGGGCGCGCCGCGCGGAGGACGTCCGGCTGCAGGCGGCGCTGCACCTGCGGATCGCCGACACGCTGGACCGTCTCGGCGACTCGCCGGCGGCCGGACTGCACCGCAGCGCGGCCGAGCGCATGCTGGGGGAGGAGCTCCAGGAGAGCGAGCAGGAGGGTGATCCGGAAGATCCACAGCCGGAACCTGCGGCTAACGCCTGCGAAATCCGCAGTACATCCGGTGAAGATTGATGCAATGAAAGGCTAGACAGCGGGAACACCTTCATTAGACTGGCTCTGCCGCACGTTCTCCTGCGGTGTCTCCCGGTGTGCCCCTGTACATCCGGGTATGTCGCGTACCACACCCCCCTCTGAGCCAAGGACCGTGATCGACGTGAAGGTCGGCATCCCCCGCGAGGTCAAGAACAACGAGTTCCGGGTGGCCATCACCCCCGCCGGCGTGCACGAGCTGGTGCGCAACGGCCACCAGGTCGTCATCGAGCGCAACGCCGGCGTCGGCTCCTCGATCACGGACGAGGAGTACGTCGCGGCCGGTGCCGAGATCCTCGGCACCGCCGACGAGGTCTGGGCCGCCGCCGACCTGCTGCTGAAGGTCAAGGAGCCGATCGCGGAGGAGTACCACCGCCTCCGCAAGGACCAGACCCTCTTCACCTACCTGCACCTGGCCGCGTCCAAGGAGTGCACGGACGCCCTGATCGCGTCCGGCACCACCGCCATCGCCTACGAGACGGTCGAGCTGCCGAGCCGCGCCCTGCCGCTGCTCGCCCCGATGTCCGAGGTCGCGGGCCGCCTTGCCCCGCAGGTCGGCGCCTACCACCTGATGCGCGCCAACGGCGGCCGCGGTGTCCTGCCCGGCGGCGTCCCCGGCGTCACCCCGGCCAAGGCCGTGGTCATCGGCGGCGGCGTCTCCGGCTGGAACGCCACCCAGATCGCCGTCGGCATGGGCTTCGACGTGACCCTGCTGGACCGCGACATCAACAAGCTGCGCGAGGCCGACAAGATCTTCGGCACGAAGGTCAAGGCCGTCATGTCCAACTCCTTCGAGCTGGAGAAGGCCGTCCTCGACGCCGACCTCGTCATCGGCGCCGTCCTCATCCCGGGCGCCAAGGCCCCGAAGCTCGTCACCAACGAGCTGGTCTCCCGGATGAAGCCCGGAAGTGTCCTTGTCGACATCGCGATCGACCAGGGCGGCTGCTTCGAGGACTCCCGGCCGACCACGCACGCCGAGCCGACCTTCCAGGTTCACAACTCGATCTTCTACTGCGTCGCCAACATGCCCGGCGCCGTCCCGAACACCTCCACCAACGCCCTCACCAACGCCACGCTGCCGTACATCGTGTCGCTGGCCAACAACGGCTGGGTCGAGGCGCTGCGCCGTGACCCCGCGCTCGCCAAGGGTCTCAACACCCATGACGGCAAGGTCGTTTACAAGGAGGTCGCCGAGGCGCACGGCCTGGAGCACGTCGAGCTCGAGTCGCTGCTCGGCTGACCGTCGGGTTCAAGTCATCCCCAGGTAAAAGGCGATACGTCAACAGGTGTCGTCAACCGCGAGCACACGGCCGGACCTTGCCCGACAAGGTCCGGCCGCATGTGTGTATGGTCACTTTGCGAGGCTCGGTCAACTCGCCTCGAACGTATCCCTTTAACCGATTCGCACACCCGCAAAACCTGCTGTGCGACGCCCGTACGCCCTTGACAGCGGGATGTTTCATTGCCGACACATCGGGCCGGGTCCGGCGGATTGTGTTGCTGCGGACGCCCGACACGCCATAGAGTCGCCAACCGTCGGCATGGTGCCACGCTGACCTTGTCTAGAAGTTTCCTGGTCACCAAGGAGGTAAGACGACTTGTGAATGAGTCGACATTTTCTCCCGGGGGTGGTCAACCAGGAATGCCTACGCGGGGTCAGGGCCCCACGGGGCTCGAGGCTGTCGGCTCCGTCGCTGTCCGAACCTTCGCAGCCCACCAGAGCCAAGCCAGCCCCCACATGGCTCAGACAGCACCCCAGAGCATGGATGGCCATCACGTGAACGCCATTGCCGGCGACGGAAGTGGCGCGCCCCACAACCACTTCGCCGACTACGAGGAACTGCCCGAGGGGCACTTCTACGACCCCGACGCCGAGTACGAGCCCGACCCCGAGTACGCGGCCACGCTCGCGCCCGACGCGGCCCGCCAGCGCCGCGAGCGCATCGGCCCGACCGGGCGTCCGCTGCCGTACTTCCCGATCCCGGGCCCGCTCACCGACCACGGCCCCGCGAAGATCATCGCGATGTGCAACCAGAAGGGCGGCGTCGGCAAGACCACGTCCGCCATCAACCTGGGCGCCGCGCTCGCGGAGTACGGCCGTCGCGTGCTGCTCGTGGACTTCGACCCGCAGGGCGCGCTGTCGGTCGGACTCGGTGTCAACCCGATGGAGCTCGACCTCACGGTCTACAACCTGCTCATGGAGCGGGGCATGTCGGCCGACGAGGTGCTGCTGAAGACGGCGGTCCCCAACATGGACCTGCTGCCCAGCAACATCGACCTGTCCGCGGCCGAGGTCCAGCTGGTCTCCGAGGTCGCCCGCGAGTCGTCGCTGCAGCGGGCGCTGAAGCCCCTGCTGCCCGACTACGACTACATCGTCATCGACTGTCAGCCCTCGCTCGGCCTGCTCACGGTCAACGCGCTGACCGCCGCCCACAAGGTGATCGTGCCGCTGGAGTGCGAGTTCTTCGCCCTGCGCGGTGTGGCGCTGCTGACCGAGACCATCGAGAAGGTCCAGGAGCGGCTCAACCCGGAGCTGGAGCTCGACGGGATCCTCGCCACGATGTACGACTCGCGCACCGTGCACAGCCGGGAGGTGCTCGCGCGGGTCGTCGAGGCGTTCGACGACCACGTCTACCACACGGTCATCGGGCGCACGGTCCGCTTCCCGGAGACCACGGTCGCCGGTGAGCCGATCACCACGTACGCCTCCAACTCCGTCGGTGCCGCCGCCTACCGCCAGCTCGCCAGGGAGGTGCTCGCCCGGTGTCACGCCGAGTGAGTCTGCCGGGGGCCGACGAACTGTTCCGTACGACAGGGGGAATGGCACTCCAGCCGTCCACTCCCCGGCGCCCGGCGGGCGGCGAGCCCCGGGTGCCGGCGCCGGCCGGGGAGGGCGACGCGGCCGTCGCGGACGACGCCCCGCAGGCCGTGCCCGCTCAGGGCGGCGACGGGGACGGCGCCGAGCACATGCCCGCGGAGCCGGACCCGGCCGAGGCGGGGGAGTCCCGCAGCCGGGCCGCCGGCGCGGACCGTGCCCCCCGGCGCCAGGCGGCGCAGGAAGGTTCTGCCGCGGCCACGCCCCGCAAGCGGGGGCGGACGGCCACGCGGCGGCCGAGCGGACGCGAGCGGCACGACGAGAAGATCACCGTCTATGTCTCCGCCGAGGAGCTGATGGACCTGGAGCACGCGCGTCTCGTGCTCCGCGGCGAGCACGGGCTCGCCGTCGACCGGGGCCGGATCGTGCGCGAGGCCGTGGCCGTCGTGCTCGCCGATCTGGAGACCCGTGGGGACGCCAGCATCCTCGTACGCCGGCTGCGCGGACGGTAGCGGTAGCCTGCGGGGGCTATGACCTCGTACGACGCTCCTGGGCCCCCTTCCTCCGGCGGTGCCGGTCGTCGGCGTGCGCTGGGGAGGGGGCCGGGGGTCGCCCTGCCGGAGCCTGAGCCTGAGCAGCCGGAGCAGCTTGAGCCTGAGCCGGTCGCCGAGCCGCCGGCCGAGTCCGCGGCCCACGTCACCGAGGCCCATGTCACCGAGGCCCCCGTCACCGAGGCCCCCGCCGGGGAGGCGGAGCCGGCCGACGGTGTCTTCACGGTGCGGCTCGCCAACTTCGAGGGCCCCTTCGATCTGCTGCTCCAGCTGATCTCCCGGCACAAGCTGGACGTCACCGAGGTCGCGCTGTCCAAGGTGACCGACGAGTTCATGGCGCACATCCGGGCGATGGGCCCGGACTGGGACCTGGACCGGACGACCGAGTTCCTGGTCGTCGCTGCCACCCTGCTGGATTTGAAGGCGGCGCGGCTGCTGCCCGTCGCCGAGGTGGAGGACGAGGCGGACCTGGCGCTGCTGGAGGCCCGGGACCTGCTGTTCGCGCGGCTGCTCCAGTACCGCGCGTACAAGCGGATCGCGGACATCTTCAGCGAGCGGCTGGACGAGGAGGCCCGGCGCTACCCGCGCACCGTCGGCCTCGAACCCCAGCACGCGGAGCTGCTGCCCGAGGTGGTCATCAGCATCGGCGCGGAAGGGTTCGCGAAGCTCGCCGTCAAGGCGATGCAGCCGAAGCCGAGACCGCAGGTGTACGTCGACCACATCCACGCGCCGCTCGTCAGCGTGCAGGAGCAGGCCGGGATCGTCGTCGCCCGCCTGCGGGAGGCCGGCGAGGCCAGCTTCCGGGCGCTCGTCGCGGACACCGACGACACCCTCACCGTCGTCGCGCGCTTCCTGGCGCTGCTGGAGCTGTACCGGGAGAAGGCGGTCGCGCTGGAGCAGGAGACGGCCCTCGGGGAGCTGCTGGTGCGCTGGACCGGCGGCGACGGGGACGAGACCCCGCACGTCACCGACGAGTTCGACCGGCCGCCCGAGGAGCCCCGGGAGCCCGGGAAGCCCGGGAAGGAGAGGAAGGCCCGATGAGCGAGGACACCGTCGAACAGCTGCCGCTCAAACCGGCCCTGGAGGCCGTCCTGATGGTCGTGGACGAGCCCGCGACCGAGGAGCACCTGGCGAAGATCCTGGAGCGGCCCCGGCGCGAGGTCGCCGACGCCCTGCGGGAGCTGGCCGACGAGTACACCGCGCAGGGCCGCGGGTTCGACCTGCGGTTCGTCGCGGGCGGCTGGCGGTTCTACACCCGCGCCACGTACGCGGCCGCGGTGGAACGCCTCGTCCTGGACGGGCAGACGGCCCGGCTCACCCAGGCCGCCCTGGAGACGCTGGCCGTGGTGGCGTACCGCCAGCCGGTCAGCCGCAGCCGGGTCTCCGCCGTGCGCGGGGTCAACTGCGACGGCGTCATGCGCACCCTCCTCCAGCGCGGTCTGGTCGAGGAGGCGGGCACGGAACCCGAAACAGGTGCGATCCTGTACAGGACGACGAACTACTTCCTGGAACGAATGGGCCTGCGCGGCCTGGACGAGCTCCCGGAGCTCGCGCCCTTCCTCCCGGAGGCGGAGGCGATCGAGGCCGAGACCCAGGAAGGCGTACCGTCGTTCGACCCGGACGCGCCGGACCATGACGCGCCGGGTGCCACCCGGGGCACCCCGGGCACCGACGACGAAGACGACCAGACGGAATTTTGATGCGAAGCAGCGGCAAGAGCGGCGGGCGCGGTAACTACCGCGGAGCCGGCAACGACAGGGACCAGAAGCAGGGGCAGGGCCGCCCCCGCAAGCCCCGCCCCGAGGAGCGCCGCTACGACGTGGGCCCGGGCGCGACGAAGGACGGCCCGAAGGCCGGGCGCGGCGGCGCGGCCAAGGGCGGCCCGCAGGGCGCCAAGAAGCCCCAGCGCGGCCGTACGGCCCCGGCGCGCTCGCGGGAGTACGAGGCCCGGATCGAGGAGCGCAACCGGGAGCGGTACGCGGGCAGGAAGGACGTCAAGCTGCCCAAGACCTTCCCCGGCGCCGAGCAGGAGGGCGAGCGGCTGCAGAAGGTTCTCGCCCGCGCGGGCTACGGCTCGCGCCGCGCCTGCGAGGAGCTGATCGAGCAGGCCCGCGTCGAGGTGAACGGCGAGATCGTCCTGGAGCAGGGCAAGCGGGTCGACCCGGAGAAGGACGAGATCCGGGTGGACGGCCTGACCGTGGCCACGCAGTCGTACCAGTTCTTCTCGCTGAACAAGCCGGCCGGCGTCGTCTCCACCATGGAGGACCCGGAGGGGCGCCAGTGCCTCGGCGACTACGTCACCAACCGGGAGACCCGGCTGTTCCACGTGGGGCGCCTGGACACCGAGACCGAGGGCGTCATCCTGCTCACCAACCACGGCGAGCTGGCCCACCGGCTGACGCACCCCCGGTACGGCGTGAAGAAGACCTACCTGGCCGCGATCACCGGGCCCATCCCGCGGGACCTCGGCAAGCGGCTGAAGGACGGCATCCAGCTGGAGGACGGCTACGCCCGCGCGGACCACTTCCGGGTCGTCGAGCAGACCGGCAAGAACTACCTCGTCGAGGTGACCCTGCACGAGGGCCGCAAGCACATCGTGCGCCGCATGCTCGCCGAAGCCGGCTTCCCGGTCGAGAAGCTGGTGCGCACCGCCTTCGGCCCGATCACCCTCGGCGACCAGAAGTCGGGCTGGCTGCGGCGGCTGTCGAACACGGAGGTCGGGATGCTGATGAAGGAAGTCGACCTGTAGACCGGCTTGCCGGTGGATCACCCTCCCCTTTGTGGTCAGTAAGTCGATAAAGACGACAAAGGGGAGGGCGATCCCTGACGTCGTACCCCTGACGCCGTCCACCGGCCGGACGCGGTCGCGGCGTCTCAGGACGCGGGCGGCGAGCGCCGGGCGGCGGCGGGCTGACTAGGCTGGACGGACGCACAGCCAGTACGCACATCGACGAGGAGCAGCGCCGTGGCGGTACGAGCGGTCCGGGGGGCCGTCCAGCTGGAGCGGGACGACGCCGAGCACATGGACGCACGGGTCGGAGCCCTGCTCACCGCCGTCCTGGAGCGGAACGGCCTCACCGCCGACGACCTGATCAGCATCTGGTTCACGGCCACGCCCGACCTGCACAGCGACTTCCCGGCCGCCGCCGCCCGCAAGCTCGGCATCGTCGACGTCCCGCTGATCTGTGCCCAGGAACTCGACATCACCGGCGCCATGCCCCGCGTGGTCCGCGTCCTCGCCCACGTCGAGACCGACCGGGCCCGCGCGGACATCGACCACGTCTACCTCGGCGCCGCCGCCGCTCTGCGCAAGGACATCGCCCAGTGAGGACCGCACTCGTCATCGGCACCGGCCTCATCGGCACCTCCGCCGCCCTGGCCCTGGCCCAGCGCGGCGTCACCGTGCACCTCGAGGACCGCGACCCCGAGCAGGCCCGCACCGCCGCCGCGCTCGGCGCCGGCACCGACGAGGCGCCCGACGGGCCCGTCGACCTCGCCGTCGTCGCCGCCCCGCCCGCCCATGTCGCCGCCGTGCTCGCCGACGCCATGCGGCGCGGCGCCGCCCGCGGCTACCTCGACGTGGCCAGCGTCAAGGGCGGCCCGCGGCGCGAGCTGGAGGCGCTCGGCCTCGACCTGTCGGCGTACATCGGCACCCACCCCATGTCCGGCCGCGAGAAGTCCGGGCCGCTCGCCGCGACCGGCGACCTCTTCGAGGGCCGCCCCTGGGTGCTCACCCCCACCCCGGACACCGACACCGAGGTGCTGAACCTCGCCCTGGAACTGGTCTCGCACTGCCGGGCCGTCCCGGTGGTGATGGACGCCGACGCCCACGACCGCGCCGTCGCCCTCGTCTCGCACATGCCGCACCTGGTGTCCAGCATGGTCGCCGCGCGCCTGGAGCACGCCGAGGAGTCCGCCGTACGGCTGTGCGGGCAGGGCATCCGGGACGTGACCCGGATCGCCGCCTCCGACCCCCGGATGTGGATCGACATCCTCTCCGCGAACCCCGGGCCGGTCGCCGACCTCCTCGCGGACCTCTCCGCCGACCTCGACGAGACGGTCCGCGCGCTGCGCGCCCTCCAGTCCTTCGACGACGCCAAGCGCCGCGAGGGCGCCGCCGGCATCGAGGACGTGCTGCGGCGCGGCAACGCCGGGCAGGTCCGCGTGCCCGGCAAGCACGGCTCCGCGCCGCGCGCCTACGAGATCGTGGCCGTCCTCATCGACGACCAGCCGGGGCAGCTCGCCCGCATCTTCGCGGACGCCGGGCAGGCCGGGGTCAACATCGAGGACGTACGGATCGAGCACGCGACCGGGCAGCAGGCCGGCCTGGTCCAGCTCATGGTGGAGCCGAAGGCGGCGCCCGTCCTGACGGCGGCGCTGCGGGAGCGGGGCTGGGCCATCCGGCAGTAGCGAGGCCGCCCGGCGCCGGCGAGGGCCCGCACCCGCCTGGCCGGTGGCGGGCGGCGGGCGCTCGTCCAGATGGGGGACGTGCACCCAGTAACCTTGTCGGGGGCGCCTACCCGCCCCGAACCCCGCCACCCAGCACCAGGAAGGTGTCCCCCCGTGGAAAACGGCGCCGCCCGGACCGTCCCGTCAGTGATCGTCGCCATCGACGGCCCCTCCGGCACGGGCAAGTCGAGCACGTCGAAGGCCGTGGCCGCCCAGCTCGGCCTGAGCTACCTGGACACCGGCGCCCAGTACCGGGCGATCACCTGGTGGATGGTGACCAACGGCATCGACCTCGACGACCCGACGGCGATCGCCGCCGTGGCGGGCAAGCCGGAGATCGTCTCCGGCACCGACCCGGCCGCCCCGGCCATCACGGTCGACGGCGTGGACGTCTCCGGCCCGATCCGCACCCAGGAGGTCACCTCCAAGGTCAGCGCGGTCAGCGCGGTCCCCGAGGTGCGGTCCCGGATCACCGAGCTGCAGCGCTCCATCGCGGCCTCGGCCGAGAACGGCATCGTGGTCGAGGGCCGCGACATCGGCACCACGGTGCTGCCGGACGCCGACCTCAAGATCTTCCTCACCGCCTCCCCGGAGGCCCGCGCCGCCCGCCGCAGCGGCGAGCTGAACGGCGCCGACGTCAACGCCACCCGTGAGGCCCTGCTCAAGCGGGACGCGGCCGACTCCAGCCGCAAGACCTCCCCGCTGGCCAAGGCGGACGACGCGGTCGAGGTGGACACCACCGACCTCACGCTGGCGCAGGTCATCGAGTGTGTGGTCACCCTCGTCGAGGAGAAGCGGGCCGCGAAGTGAGCGAAGCTCCGTCGGCGCGGGGCGCCGAGGTCGGGCGGCGCGTCGGCGTCGGTCTGATGTACGGGCTGTGGCGGCCCCGGGTGCTCGGCGCCTGGCGGGTCCCGCCGACCGGCCCGGTGATCCTCGCGATCAACCACTCGCACAACATCGACGGCCCGATGGTCATGGGCGTGGCGCCCCGGCCGACGCACTTCCTGATCAAGAAGGAGGCGTTCGTCGGGCCGCTCGACCCGTTCCTGACCGGCATCGGCCAGCTGAAGGTGGACCGCGACTCCACCGACCGCACCGCGATCACCCGCGCGCTCGGCGTGCTGGACAACGGCGGAGTGCTGGGCATATTCCCGGAGGGCACCCGGGGCGAGGGCGACTTCGCCTCGCTGCGCGCCGGGCTCGCCTACTTCGCCGTCCGCAGCGGTGCCCCGGTCGTCCCGGTCGCCGTCCTGGGAAGTTCCGACCGCCCCGGACGGTTGATAAAGGGGCTGCCGCCGCTGCGCAGCCGCGTCGACGTCGTCTTCGGCGACCCGTTCCAGGCGGGCGACGGATCCGGACGGCGTACGCGCACGGCGCTGGACCAGGCGACCGAGCGCATCCGCAAGCAGCTCACCCTGCACCTGGAAAACGCCAGGCGCCTGACCGGGCGCTGAGCGACACTGAGTAGTGGATCACCCGAAACCGGGCACTCCACCGATCACCACGATGAACGACGAGGTACGGACTTCATGAACGACCAGATCCAGCCCGGCGGCTCGGACCACTTCGAGCACGACCACGGGGCGCTCGGCGACGCCGAGTACGCGGAGTTCATGGAGCTCGCCGCGGAAGAGGGCTTCGACCTGGAGGAGGTCGAGGGCGCCATCGAGGCGGCCGGGCACGGACCGCTGCCGGTCGTCGCCGTCGTCGGCCGCCCCAATGTCGGCAAGTCGACCCTGGTGAACCGGATCATCGGCCGCCGTGAGGCGGTCGTCGAGGACCGGCCGGGCGTCACCCGCGACCGCGTCACCTACGAGGCCGAGTGGGCGGGCCGCCGCTTCAAGGTCGTCGACACCGGCGGCTGGGAGCAGGACGTCTTCGGCATCGACGCCTCCGTCGCCGCGCAGGCCGAGTTCGCCATCGAGGCCGCCGACGCGGTCGTCTTCGTCGTCGACGCCAAGGTCGGCGCCACCGACACCGACGAGGCCGTCGTCCGGCTGCTGCGCAAGGCGGGCAAGCCCGTGGTGCTGTGCGCCAACAAGGTCGACGGCCCGAGCGGCGAGGCCGACGCGGCCTACCTGTGGTCCCTCGGCCTCGGCGAGCCGCACCCGGTCTCCGCGCTGCACGGCCGCGGCACCGGCGACATGCTGGACGCCGTCCTGGAGGCGCTGCCGGAGGCCCCCGAGCAGAGCTTCGGCACCGCCGTCGGCGGCCCGCGCCGCGTCGCCCTGATCGGCCGTCCGAACGTGGGCAAGTCCTCGCTGCTGAACAAGGTGGCGGGCGAGGAGCGCGTCGTCGTCAACGAGCTGGCGGGCACCACCCGCGACCCGGTCGACGAGCTGATCGAACTGGGCGGCAAGACCTGGAAGTTCGTCGACACGGCGGGCATCCGCAAGCGGGTCCACCTCCAGCAGGGCGCCGACTACTACGCCTCGCTGCGCACCGCGGCGGCGGTGGAGAAGGCCGAGGTGGCGGTCGTCCTGATCGACGCCTCCGAGTCGATCTCCGTGCAGGACCAGCGGATCGTCACCATGGCCGTGGAGGCGGGCCGCGCGCTCGTCATCGCGTTCAACAAGTGGGACACCCTGGACGAGGAGCGCCGCTACTACCTGGAGCGGGAGATCGAGACCGAGCTGGGCCAGGTCTCCTGGGCGCCCCGGGTCAATGTCTCCGCGCGCACCGGCCGGCACATGGAGAAGCTGGTCCCGGCGATCGAGACCGCCCTCGCGGGCTGGGAGACCCGGGTGCCGACGGGCCGGCTGAACGCCTTCCTCGGCGAGCTGGTCTCCGCCCACCCGCACCCGATCCGGGGCGGCAAGCAGCCGCGCATCCTGTTCGGCACCCAGGCCGGCACCAAGCCGCCGCGGTTCGTGCTCTTCGCGTCCGGCTTCATCGAGGCGGGCTACCGCCGCTTCATCGAGCGCCGGCTGCGCGAGGAGTTCGGCTTCGAGGGCACGCCGATCCACATCTCGGTGCGGGTGCGCGAGAAGCGCGGCAAGAAGAAGTGACGTCATGGAGGAGGGGCGGTCCCGGCCGGGACCGCCCCTCCTCCATGTGCTCAGCGGGTGCCGCGCCGCCCCGGTGGCAGTGCCGCCGGGATCTGCCCGACGCGCTGCCACTGCGGCTGCTGTTGCCCGCCGCCGTGCCGGGCGCTCTGCGCGCCCACGCTGTAGGCGCTGTACGAGGTGTACGAGCTGCCGAACGAACCCGCGCCGTACGGAATGGTCCCGAAGGCGGTGAACCCCAGCTTCTCCTCACCGCTGCGGTCACCGGGCAGTGTGCGGAACGACTTGACGTACTCGGAGTAGAGCTTGTCGTAGATCGGGGTGGCCGAAGGGCCGGTCTGATCCTGCGCCGACCGCGGCGGGGGAGGGACCGAGGAGTAGGACGGGCGTCGGGGAGCGTCGTATGCGTGCACGTATGTCCAAACGAGCGCGGTGCACTAGAAGATGCGGGGACCATCCCGTCCTGTGGGGGGCGCGGGGGCCGAGCGGCTCACCACGGACGCCCCGCGGCCGCCGGCGCACCCCGCACCGCTACGACTGCGCGCTCACGTCCCGGCCAGCGGCAGCGTGCCGGTCACCAGCCTGCCCTGGGCCGCCGCCTTGTCCAGCGCCTCCCGCAGCAGGTCCTCCCGCGGCTGCCGGCCGATGGAACCGACCGGCGCGGCGAACATCAGCACCTGCTGGTGCTTGTTCGCGGCGGACCGCCAGCCCTCCGTGACCTGCAGCGGCTGGTGGGCCTGCCACCAGGCCACGGGCGGGCCGCCGTTCGCCGACGGCTGGAGCACCGCGTGCAGCTGCCCCATGGCCAGCAGCACCGACCAGCCGTGCAGCACCGGCGGCACCGCGTTCAGCTCGGTCACCGGCATGAACCCCTGCTCGATGAGCAACGGCAGAAACTCGTCGCCGACGGCGGTCGAGCCGGGCCGGACGATCGGGCCGGTCGGCTCCACGACCAGCGCCGGGTGCAACTCCCCGGCGATCAGCACGAGTCCGCTGGTCACTCCGAGTACGGCCTGCTCGGGGGTGATCTTCTGGGCCTCCAGGCCGGCGGTGTCGCCGCTGATGGACCTCACGGCGCCCTGGAGCTGTTCCTCGGTGACCTGCACGACCTGGGAGGGCAGGCAGGCGGCGTGGGCGAAGGCGAGCACGGCGGTCTCGTCGCCGATGAACAGCAGGGTGCTGGTGCGCTCGCGCTCGGAGTCGCCCGGGGTGCGGCAGGACGTGCAGTCGTAACTGCCCGGGGTGTTGTCTCCGGCGAGCAGCCGGTCGGCTTCTTCGTCGCCGATCTCGGCGCGAACCTCGTCGCTGACGTCGAGCATGCGCGGCACGGGTGGCTCCCTGGGGATGCGGTGCGTGGCGAGGCCGGGTGGCTCCCGGCCCGTGGTCCGGGACGGTCCCGGGCTCATGAAGATGACAACGGGCGATCTGTGGCGGGAGTCACGCAGTACGACGAACGGAATCGACCCATCCGACGCTCAGGGTCACGCCCGGACCGGAATCGGACACTCACCGTCAACTCCGCGTGACGCAACGGTGGTTGGCCCGGTGAAGTGGGTCACAGGCCACCGGGCCGTCTGGTCGACAAATCCGGAAATCGGCGAATGAATGAGGTGTCCGAAACTCGCCGTTACCGCAGGTAATGGCGAACTGGCCTGCGCCGACGGGCGGTTGGTTGATCCGGGCCGGACCCGGTCCCTACATTCCTCGGCCGTGTGCAACGAGCACCGCTCGGGTACGTCCGCCGCCGCCGGCAGGGCCGGCCGCACCAGGCCGGCCTACGGCACGGCCTGCGGCGGACGGGACGGAGCACGCCGACCGCGATCGTGCGCGGGAAGCGGGCCCCGTCCGGGGGAGCCCGGGTCCGTCGAGAGGGATTCACATGTCCGAATGTGCCGATACGACCCGCGACACCACCCGTAAGACCCGTACGACGGCGGCTCTCGCCGGGGCGGCCCTGCTCGCCCCGCTCGGCCTGCTGGCCGGGACCGGCACCGCCCAGGCGGCGGACGGCGGAGTGTGGGACCGCATCGCCCGGTGCGAGAGCGGCGGGAACTGGCACATCAACACCGGCAACGGCTACTACGGCGGGCTCCAGTTCTCCGCCGCCACCTGGCGGGCGTACGGCGGCACCGCCCACGCGCCGACCGCCGACCGGGCCACCAGGGAGCAGCAGATCGCGGTCGCCACCAGGGTCCAGCGCGCCCAGGGATGGGGCGCCTGGCCCACCTGCTCGGTGCGGGCCGGCGCGTACGGCAGCGCGCCCGAGGCACCCGCGCCCGCGGCGGCCCCGGCGCCGTCGCGGCCCGCCGGAACACCCGCGCGCACCGCGGGCCACACCGACCGCGGCGCGTCCCGCGGCGACTACACCGTCCGCGAGGGCGACACCCTGAGCGGCATCGCCGCCCGGCACGGAACCACGTGGGAGCGGCTGTACGCCGCCAACCGGGCCGTCATCGGCGAGGACCCCGACGCGATCACTCCCGGACAGCGCCTGAGGATCTGACGCCCCGCGCCCCTGTCGCGGCGTCCCCGTGATCCCGCCCGGTCCGCCGACCGGGTGGGGCCCCGCGCGCGAGGGGGCGCGGCACGGCGGGGCAGCCGCAGGAGCCGCTTAGCGTGGGCCGATGTTGCGTACGCCGATCACGCTCGCCCTGGCCGCGGCCGCCCTGCTGGCCGGCACCCTCCCCGCCGTCGCCCGCACGACGCCCCCGCCCCCCGTCTCGTCACCGCAGACCGCCCGCGTCGCGCACGAGTGCGCCGAGGACCAGTGGCCCTGGGGCTGTCTCGCCGAGTGCGAGAGCGGCGGCGACTGGCACATCAACACCGGCAACGGCTACTACGGCGGGCTCCAGTTCTGGCAGCCCACCTGGGAGGCGTACGGCGGTCTGAAGTACGCCGCCCGCGCGGACCTCGCCACCCGCGCGCAGCAGATCGCCGTGGCCCAGGAGGTGGTGGCGGCGCAGGGCTGGGAGGCCTGGCCGGTGTGCGCCAAGCGGTACGGGCTCACGGGACGGGCGCACACCGTGAAGCGCGGGGACACGCTCTCCTCGATCGCCCGCACGTACCGCGTGGCCGGCGGCTGGCAGGCCCTGTACGAGGCCAACAAGGCGACCGTCGGGGCCAGCCCGGACCGGCTGGAGGTCGGCATGATGATCGCCCTGCCCCAGGGCGCCTCCCGCACTCCGGACGCGCAGCGGCTCCCCGCGGTGTTCGGCCCGCCGCTCGGTGCCCCCGCGTTCCGGTCGCCTCGCCGCTGAACACCACCGCCCGCGGCGCGGCTCACGCCCGGACCTTCTGTGTGTCGTGTGCCGAAACCGTGTATTTCCCGTGGTGAGGGCGGGTCGCGGCGCCCCGCCCGGGAAGGGGAATGGAAAGCGGGCCGGCGGCGGTCCGCGCGGTGCTTTCCGCCGGGCAATTCGACCGGCAGCGCCGACATGCGGGAATTGCGTTCGAATGCCCGCGGAAGTGGTGGGGAACCGCTCGTCCGTGTGAGGGAGGGCGCCCGAAACCCGTGTCGTGATCCTGTGACAGAAGCGTGACCGGAGGGGGACCAGTGACCCAGGGTGCGCGGCCCGCCCTTCCCTCGCTCCCCGCCGAGCGCCTAGCGTGGGCGGCATGGCACCGATTCCGAAACCCTCCGCAGAGCCCCAGGACAGTCCGGACACCTACGTCGGCCTCGACGCGGACGCGGCCGAGCGGCGCGCCCGGGAACGGGGGTGGTCCACGGTGCGCGCGCTGCCGCCGGGGGCGATCATCACGATGGAGTACCGCGTGGGACGGCTGAACTTCGAGGTCAGGGACGGCCGCGTGACCCGCGCCTGGAAGGGCTGAGAGCACATGGGCAAGGCCCCGGTCACCGCGACCGGGGCCTTGCCCACGCGCTCTCAGCCGCCGGTGAGCGGACGCGCCGCCGGGGCCGCCGTGCCGCGCGTGAGGCGGTCCGTGTGCGGCGGGCGGCGGCTGCCGGCCGGGGTGACCGGGGTGCGTTCCGAACGGGTCGTGTGCGGGCCGGGGGCCAGCAGCGCCGACGTCCGGGGGGCACGCGCGGCGGCCGGCGGGACGGTCTCCCGCACCGGCGCCGGTTCCTCCTCGGCGCCCGGCAGCAGGGTGACCGGCACGGCCTCGGGCACCGCCGGCTCGGGCGCCACGGAGCCGGGCGTCACGGAGCCCGGTGTCACCGAGCCGGGCGTCACCGAGCCGGGTACCACCGCGTCCGGCACCGCGGACCCGGGGACCGCGACGGCGCCGCCGCGGCGCTCGCGCAGCCGGTCGCGCTGGGTGAACAGCCACGCCTCGGCGCTCGCGATGTTCGGCTCCAGCCACGGCAGCGCGAGCAGCACCAGCAGACCGGCGGCCCAGCCCAGCAGCACGTCGCTCAGCCAGTGCGTACCGAGGTAGACGGTGGTCAGGCCGACGCTGAGCGACAGCACCGCCGACAGCGCCGACAGCCAGCGGCGGGCGCGCGGGGTGGAGGCCAGATAGGCGAGGATGCCCCAGGTCACCACCGCGTTGGCGGTGTGGCCCGAGGGGAATATGTCGCTCCCGGCCTGGAACCAGTGCCACATCTCGTTGGAGCCGACCTCGGTCGCGTAGTGCGGCCCCGAGCGGCCCAGCCCGTACTTCACGGCCCCCACGGTCACGTTCAGCAGCAGCGCGGCCGCGCCGAAGGCGAGCAGCGGGCGCAGGGTGTGCTGCCGCCAGCACCGCCAGCCGAGCCAGGCCGCGACCATCACGGCGGTCGGGCCGCGCTGGCCGAGGACGACCCAGTAGTCCAGGAAGGCGTGGATCTCCGGCCACTGCTGGTAGGGCCGGAACAGCATGGCCTGCCAGTCCAGCCGGACCAGCCACGAGGTGGTCACCACGGCGAGGACGATCGTGAGGTAGAAGGCGAGCGTCGCGCCGAAGAGCACCACCCGGTGCCGCGTCATGCGCGGCACGTCGAGGACCGGCCGCTGCGGTTCGCGGTCCAGTCGGGCGAAGATCCGGTCGAGCCGGGTCGGCTTTGGTTCGGTACGCACCCAATCGACGTTACAGCGAGTGAGCTGACTTCCCTGCCGAATCACCGGCTTTGTAATGACGATGTGATGTGGGATTGCTCTCAGGAGTTACTTTATTTCCAGGCATTCCGCAATCCCCGGGACGTGTTCCCTTCAATTCCTTTGATCATTCCGCAGTGGCCGGTTTTGGGCCGCTTATGAATTCGTTCACCGGTGCATGGGGCGCAATTCGCCGGTCGCTCACCGGGTGCGCGAGCCGGTCAGGGCGGGCCGGAACCGTTCAGCCAGAACGCCCCGTAGAGCGCCGACGCCACCGCCGCACCGGCCGTGACCAGGACCGACCGGCGGGTGGGCAGCCGGGCGAGGGCGAGCGCGAGCGGCAGCAGCAGCGGGAAGGCGGGCACCAGCAGGCGCGGTTTCGAGCCGAAGTAGCTCGACGCGCACAGCGCCAGGGCGGTGACGAGCCCGGCGTACACCAGCAGCGGGAGCGGCTGGCGCTGCCGTACGCAGACGACGTACAGCCGGATCACCAGCGCCACCCCGGCCGCGAGGGCGGCCCCCGCCACGGCCGAGGGGAACGAGGTGAACTTCTCGCCGACGAACCGGGCGAAGGCGTAGCCCCCGTCGAAGCCGTTGCGCCAGCCCGCCTGTACGTCCAGGTAGCCGAGCGGGCCCTCGCCGGTGCGGTGGCCGACCCACAGCACATAACCGGCCGTGCCCAGGGGCGCGAGCAGCATGCCGAGGGCGCGCCGCCCCACGGGTGCGCCCTCCCGGACCGGGGCGCGGGCGGGGGAGGGGGCGTACGGAGTGGGACGTGCGCCTGGCTCGGGCGCCGCGCTCCGCCGCCGCGCGGATGGCCCAATCCGGCGGGCCCCGCGCTCGCGCCGCCACGACGCCGTCCCCGCCGCCCACACCGCCGCGACCACCGCCAGTCCGACCGGCCGGGTCAGGCCCGCCAGCAGCGCGAGGGTGCCCGCGGCCACCCAGCGGCCGGTGAGGACGGCGTACAGGGACCACGCGGCGAGCGCCGTGAACAGGGACTCGCTGTACGCCATGGACTGCACGATCCCGACCGGCAGCACCGCCCACAGCAGCACCGCGCACACCCCGGCCCGCCGCCCGTACAGCAGGTCGGCCACGGCGAAGATCCCCCAGGCCGCGGCGAACGAGGCGAGCGTGCCGGCCGCGAACCCGGCGTCCGCGTACGACAGCGGGGTCACCGCCTGCCCCAGCCGCTCCAGCCACGGCAGCAGTGGGAAGAAGGCGAGGTCGGCGTGCACGTCGCCGTTCGGCAGGCGGATCTCGTAGCCGTAGCCGTGCTCGGCGATCCTGGCGTACCAGAGGGAGTCCCAGCGGGCGGTGAGCAGGGTGTACGCGTCCTTGTCGCGCACCGCGCTCCACACGCACAGCGCGAGCAGGCCCAGGGCGCGGACGGCCGCGTACCCGAGCAGGGCCGGGGCCGCCCCGGGCAGCGTGCGGCGCGCGGTGCGCCCGGGGCGCGCGTCAAGATCGGTCACGGGCTCGATTATCGGCGGGCGGGTGAACCGGACGGCCGGGCCGGGCGTACTCCCCGGTGAGAGGAGTGGTGCACGCCACACCGGATCCGCCGGACGGGTGAGAGTTCCGCCACGCGACCTCGCCGTGGTCTCGCGTACGCTGACGTGTCACTCGCCGTTCGTTGCGCGGGCCGGAGACCACCGCTCCTCCGGCCGAGTCGCGGGGAGTCCCCACCCCGCGAGCCCGCCGATGCGAGGGAACATCTGGGAGGTACGTACATGTCCGGGACGACCACGGCTGCCGTCGGGCTGCGCCGTCGGGCGGCCGGCGCCGGTGCCAACCGCTGGGTCGTCCTCGTCGTCCTCTGCGTCAGCCTGCTGCTGGTCGCCGTCGACGCCACCGTGCTGCACGTGGCGGTCCCCGCCGTCACCGAGGACATCAAACCCGGCGCGATAGAACTGCTCTGGATCGTCGACACCTACCCGCTGGTCTGCGCCTCGCTGCTGATCCTGTTCGGCACGCTCGGCGACCGGGTGGGCCGCAGACGCGTCCTGCTCCTCGGATACGCCCTCTTCGGGGTGGCCTCCGCGCTGGCCGCCTTCGCCCCCGACGCCCAGGTGCTGATCGTCGCCCGCGCGCTGCTCGGCGTCGGCGGCGCGATGATCATGCCCGCGACGCTGTCGATCCTGCGCCAGGTCTTCCCCGACCGGCGCGAACGCGCACTCGCCATCGGCATCTGGAGCGCGGTCGCCGCGGTCGGCGCGGCTGTCGGCCCGCTGCTCGGCGGCTTCCTGCTGGAGCACTTCTGGTGGGGCTCGGTCTTCCTGGTCAACATCCCGCTGATGCTGGTCAGCCTGCCCGTCGGGCGGCTGCTGCTGCCCGAGTCCAAGGGGGACGGCAAGGGACCCTGGGACGTCGTCGGCGCCCTGATGGCGGCGGCCGGCCTGTTCGGCGCCGTGCTCGGCGTGAAGCGGCTCGGCGGCGGCGAGGGCCTGGGCCCGGCCACGCTGGTGCCGCTGCTGGTGGGCGCGGTGCTGCTGACGCTGTTCGCGCGGCGGCAGCGGCGGCGGGCGTATCCGCTGGTCGACCTGAAGATGTTCGCCCGCCCGGCGTTCAGCACCTCCGTCGGCTGCATCGTGCTCGCCATGCTCGCCCTGGTCGGCCTGGAGCTGATCGCGGCGCAGTACCTCCAGCTGGTGCTGGAGCTGTCCCCGCTGGAGACCGGGCTGCGGCTGCTGCCGCTGACCATAGCGGCGATGGCGGCCGGCCTGGCCGGGGCGCGGATGCTGCGCCGGTTCGGACCGCGCCGGATGGTGGTGTTCGGGTTCTGCCTGACGGCGGGCGCGGTGGTGCTGCTGACCGCGATGGGCCGGGAGGACAACGCCACACTCATGCTCTCCGGGTTCGTCCTCCTCGGGTTCGGCCTGGAGACCACCCTCTTCGGGGCGTACGAGTCGATGCTCAGCGAGGCTCCGCAGGAGCAGGCCGGCGGGGCCGCCGCGATCGGCGAGACCTCCTACCAGCTGGGCGCGGGCATCGGCATCGCGCTGCTCGGCACGGTGATGAACGCGGCCTACGCGCCAGGTCTGAGCGCGGTGCCCGGAGTGCCCGCACCGGCCGCGGCGTCGGCGAGCCACTCCCTGGGCGAGGCCTACGACGTGGCGGACCGGCTCGGCGGCGCGACGGGCGAGGCGCTGCGCAGCGCCGCCCGGGACTGCTTCGTGCACGGACTGCATGTGACGCTGCTGGTCAGCGCGGGACTGCTGCTGCTCGGCGCGGTGATGGCACTGCGGCTGCCGCGGGTGATGCACTGCGAGCCGGAGGGCGCCAGGGTCGAGGTACCGGCGCCGCGCGAGGTGGCCGAGTCCCGGGTGTCCGCCTGAGCGGCCCCGGCCCCGGACGCGCGGGCCGGCCGGCGCTGGACGTACGGGAGACCGCGTCGTAGCGTCGCCCTGAGTACGAGACTAGCGGCGCTAGTTAACGACTGGCGCCGCCGCTCCCGAGCCGCCGGAGGGTGCCCGTGTCCACGTCCGCCAAGCTGCCCCCGTTCGACCCCGCCGACCCGCTGGGCCTCGACGACCTCCTCGGGCCCGAAGACCTGGCGGTGCGCGACACCGTGCGCGGCTGGGCGGCGGACCGGGTGCTGCCGTACGTCGCCGAGTGGTACGAGAAGGGCGAGCTGCCGCAGATCCGCGAGCTGGCCCGGGAGCTGGGAGCCATCGGCGCGCTCGGCATGTCCCTCGACGGATACGGCTGCGCGGGCGCCAGCGCCGTGCAGTACGGGCTCGCCTGCCTGGAGCTGGAGGCCGCCGACTCCGGCATCCGCTCCCTGGTCTCCGTCCAGGGCTCCCTCGCGATGTACGCGATCCACCGCTACGGCAGCGAGGAGCAGAAGCGGGCCTGGCTGCCGCGGATGGCGGCCGGCGAGGTCATCGGCTGCTTCGGCCTCACCGAGCCCGACCACGGCTCCGACCCCGCCTCGATGCGGACGTACGCCAAGAAGGACGGCACCGACTGGGTGCTGAACGGCCGCAAGATGTGGATCACCAACGGCTCGGTCGCCGGGGTCGCCGTGGTCTGGGCGCAGACCGACGAGGGCATCCGCGGCTTCGCCGTCCCCACCGACACCCCCGGTTTCTCGGCGCCCGAGATCAAGCACAAGTGGTCCCTGCGGGCCAGCGTCACCAGCGAACTGGTCATGGACGACGTACGGCTGTCCGCCGACGCCGTGCTGCCCGGGGTGACCGGACTGCGCGGCCCGCTCAGCTGTCTTTCGCACGCCCGCTACGGCATCGTGTGGGGCGCGATGGGCGCGGCCCGCACCTGTTTCGAGACCGCCGTCGACTACGCGAAGTCCAGGGAGCAGTTCGGGCGCCCACTGGGCGGATTCCAGCTCACCCAGGCCAAGCTCGCCGACATGGCGGTGGAACTGCACAAGGGGATTCTGCTCGCCCACCATCTGGGGCGGCGGATGGACGCCGGCCGCCTGCGTCCCGAGCAGGTCAGCTTCGGCAAGCTCAACAACGTCCGCGAGGCCATCGACATCTGCCGTACGGCCCGCACGATCCTCGGTGCCAACGGGATCTCCCTCGAATATCCCGTGATGCGGCACGCGACCAACCTGGAATCGGTGCTCACTTACGAGGGCACCGTCGAAATGCACCAGCTGGTGCTGGGCAAGGCGCTCACCGGACTGGACGCCTTCCGGTAAGCCGCCGGGGGAGCGGAGGCGGGGCCGGGGGGATCGGCCCTGCCTCAGCTCTGGTTGAAGAAACCGTCCGAGCGGTGCGCCGCCGGGTCGCCGTTCACGATTTCCGTGTGGGCGGGGGTCAGCAGGAACACCCGGGTCGACACCCGCTCGATCGAACCGCGCAGCCCGAAGATGAGCCCCGCGGCGAAGTCGACGACGCGCTTGGCGTCGGCCGGCTCCATCGCCGTCAGATTCATGATCACCGGGACGCCGTCCCGGAACAGCTCGCCGATGGCCCGCGCGTCCCGGAAACTGTCCGGGGTCACCGTGCCGATCCGGCGGCCTTTCTCCTCGGCCGTGTCCGAGGCCACCTTCACCCGTGGGTCCGTGACCCAGGCGTCCCCGGGCTCGTTGCCCTCGTAAGTCTCGTCGTCGTAGTAGCGCTCGTCATCGTTGTCGTCGACGAGGCCGAGCCACGCACTCGCCTTGCGCACCGATCCCATGGACGCCTCCTCTCACAGCGGTCTTTCGTGCTTTCCGCATCCCCATGGTCGTCCATGATGCGGATGTCGCGCCAAGTGGATAGACGCCGCGCGGGGGGTTTGTGACGGTACTGGTGCACAGCCAATCCGTCGAGAGGCCGGATACCCCAAGGGTCTTGACCTATGCGGCTGCTGACTGTGAGTGAAATATGATTTCTCTCGGCGTACGGGTGACGGGCAGTGCGTACGGGTGAACGAAGTGGCCGATACGATGCGGCCGAATCCGCGTCGTACGGACCACGGGGGAAGTGTCGTGTTCGGAATAGTCAGGCCTTGCAGTCACCGTCTCGGAGAACGCCTCACCTCCGAGTGGATGGCGCATCTGTGCGGCCTGTGTCTCGCGCTGCGCTCGGACCACGGCCAGCTCGCCCGGGTGGTGACCAACTACGACGGGCTGCTCATCTCGGTTCTGACGGAGGCTCAGGGCGAACGCGAGGGCGGGCGGTGGCGGCGTACGGCCGGACCGTGCCCGCTGCGCGGGATGCGCACCGCGTCGGTCGCGCAGGGTGAGGGCGCCCGGCTCGCCGCGGCCGTGTCCCTGGTGCTCGCCTCCGCCAAGGTCCGCGACCATGTCGCCGACGGCGACGGGCTGCTGGCCCGCCGCCCCGTGGCACTCGCCGCGCGCCGGGTCGCCGACGGCTGGGGCCGCGCCGGCGCCCGCACCGGGACGGCCGTCGGCTTCGACACCGCCGTACTCGTCGACGCCGTCGACCGGCAGCTGGGCATCGAGGCGCTGGCCGGGCCCGGCACTCCGCTCCTCGCCGTCACCGAACCCACCGAGACCGCCACCGCCGCCGCCTTCGCGCACACCGCGGTGCTCGCCGGACGGCCCGGCAACGCCGCGCCGCTGGCCGAGGCCGGACGCCTCTTCGGACGGCTCGCGCACCTGCTGGACGCCGTGGAGGACCAGTGGTCCGACGCCGCGTCGGGTGCCTGGAACCCGCTCACCGCGACCGGGACGTCCCTCGCGGAGGCCCGGCGGCTCGCCGACGGCGCCGTGCACGGCATCCGGCTGGCGCTGCGCGAGGTGGAGTTCACCGACGGGCGGCTGGCCCATCTGCTCCTCGTGCACGAACTGCGCCGCTCGGTGGACCGGGCCTTCGGCACCGCGCCCGCGTGCGCGACGCACCAGCCGGGGCCGTACGGCACGCCGCCGCAGCAGCCCGGTCCGTACGGGCAGCCACAGCAGCCCTACCCGGCCGGGCCCCACGGCACGCCGCCGCAGCAGGGCGGCCCGCACGGCCCGTACGCCGGCGGGGGAGCGCACGGCGGAGCGGCCCACGGTTCAGGAGGGCACGGCGGTGGGGGCGGTGGTGGCTTCGGCGGGTTCGGGGGCGGGCCCGCGCCCCAGCCGCCCAGGGGACGGCGCGGGTTCTGGGCCGGCTGCGGAATGTTCTGGCTGCTGTGCTGCACCTGCAAGTTGTGCTGTGCCGAGGAGTACGAGGGGCCGTGGTCCCGCAAGAAGCGCGAGGGCTGCTGTCAGAACTGCGACTGTCCCAGTTGCGACTGCTGCTGCCCCTGTGACGGGTGTTGAGCTGCTGAGGGGAGGGGTGCGCGCGTGAAGGCGAGGAGAGAGGAGGAGAAAGTAGGCAGGCAGCGGGGTCGGCTCAACAGGAAGAGGACCACACGCGACCGAAGTCGATGTGGGAGCGCGTGACCAGCCACTGCTGCGAATGCATGGGCCAAGTGGAACAGGTGTCCGGACGGCTCGTCAACCGGTCCCCGGAATGAGACACCGCTTGACAGCCCGGCAGATCCGGCCCGTACTCTCGATCACGGCCGTGCTGAGGGGCTTGGCCGCTGTGTGAAGGCGTCACCGTGTTTGGCCTACGTCACGGAGCCTTCCCATGTCCTCGGACACCCTTGCCCAGGCCCCCGCGCTCTCGGCACCACCCGATCCCGTGCGCATCGTCCCCCAGCGCCGCTACGGACAGTGGTCGGCCGCCGCCCTCGTCCTCGTCCTGCTCGGGTTCGCCGTCCAGTCCGTGCTGCGCAACGACGCCTTCCAGTGGGACGTCGTCGGCGACTACTTCACCTCGGCCGCGGTGCTGCGCGGACTGTGGCTCACCCTCTGGCTGACCGCGGTGGTGATGGTGCTCGGGTTCGCGCTGGGCGCCCTCCTCGCGGCGGCCCGGCTCTCCGCGAACCCCGTGCTCAGAGCCGTCAGCTGGGGATACGTCTGGCTGTTCCGCTCGATCCCGATCCTGGTGCAGCTGCTGCTCTGGTTCAACATCGGGGCGCTGTACCCGCAGATCCTCGGCGTGCGGACGGTCGACCTGCTCGGGCCGGTCGCCGTCGCCGTCATCGGACTCACCCTGCACGAGGCCGCGCACGCCGCCGAGGTGGTGCGCGGCGGGATTCTGTCGGTGGGCGCCGGGCAGATCGAGGCCGCGCAGGCGCTCGGGCTGAGCCGGTGGCGGCGCTGGTGGCGGATCGTGCTGCCGCAGGCGATGCGCTCCATCGTGCCGCCCGCCGGCAACATGCTGATCGGCACCCTCAAGGGCACCTCCATCGTCAGCGTCATCGCCGTCCAGGACCTGCTCTACTCGACCCAGCTCGTCTACCACCAGACCTACCAGGTCATCCCGCTGCTGATGGTGGCCACCGTCTGGTACACCGTCGTCACCTCGGTCCTCGGCGTCGGCCAGCACTACGTCGAGAAGCGCTACGCGCGCGGTACGGAGCGGGTCCGATGAGGGCGTCCCTGGTCATCGTCGGGGCGGGGCCGCGCGGGACCGGCGTCCTGGAGCGGATCGCCGCCAACGCCGCCGAACTGCCGCCCGGAACGGGCCTCGACATCCACCTCGTCGACCCGTACCCGCCGGGCCCCGGACGGATCTGGCGCACCGAGCAGTCACCGCTGCTGTGGATGAACTCCCGCGCCGAGGACGTCACCGTGTTCACCGACTCCAGCGTGCGGATGGCCGGACCCGTCCGGGAGGGCCCCACCCTGCACCAGTGGGCCGGCCTCGACGGGGACGCCTTCGTCGGCCGCCGGGTCCAGGGCTCGTATCTGCGCTGGGCCTACGACCGGGCCGTGGCCGCCCTGCCGCCGGACGTCACCGTGCACCACCACCCCTGCCGCGCCGTGCGCGTCTGCGGGCCGCGCGAGGGCCGCCAGCGGGTCCGGCTGGCGGGCCGCCCGCGCCCGCTCCTCGCCGACGCCGTCGTCCTCACCCTCGGTCACCTCGCCGCCGAACCCGACCCGGAACAGGCCGAACTGGGCGCGTACGCCCGCGCCCACGGCCTCGTCCACCTGCCGCCCGACTTCACCGCCGACAGCGACCTGACCCCGTTGCGGCCGGGCGAGCCGGTCCTGGTGCGCGGTTTCGGGCTGGCCTTCGTCGACCTGATGGTGCTGCTCACCGAGGGCCGGGGCGGACGGTACGACGGGGACACCTACATCCCCTCCGGCCGGGAGCCGGTGCTGTACGTCGGATCGCGGCGCGGAGTGCCGTACCACTCCAAGATCGGCTACCGGCTGGACGGCGCGCCGCCGCCGCTGCCCCGGTTCCTCGGCCCCGCCGAGACCGACGCGCTGCTCGCCCGGCCCGGCGGCTTCGACTTCCGGCGCGACGTGTGGCCGCTGGTGGAGAAGGAGCTGGGCCACGCCCACTACCACCGGCTGTTCACCGCCCACCCCGAGCGCACCGGACTCGGCTGGGCCGCCTTCGAGCGGCGGTACGCCGCCGCCGACGACCCGGCGGAGCGGGCCGCCCTCGTCGCCGCCGCGGTGCCCGACCCGGCCGACCGGCTCGACCTCGCCGCACTCGACCGGCCGCTGGCCGGCGTGCGGTACGACTCGCACGAGGCCTTCCAGGCGGGCCTGCGCCGCTATGTGGAGGCCGACCTGAGACGGCGTCACGATCCCGCGTACAGCCCCGACCAGGCCGTCTTCCTCGCCCTGCTCTCCGTCTACGGGCAGCTGATGCGGCTCGGGGACATCGGCACCTGGTGGCACGGCTTCTTCAGCTACCTCGCCTCCGGGCCGCCGGGACCCCGGCTGCGGCAGCTGCTCGCGCTGTCCCGGGCGGGCGTGCTGCGGTTCGCCGGGGCCGATCTGCGCGTGCGCGCCGAGGACGGGGTGTTCCGGGCGACCAGCCCGACCGTGCCCGGGTTCACCGTCGAGACGCGGGCGCTGGTCGAGGCGCGGCTGCCGCAGCCGACGGTGGCGCGGTCCCGGGACCCGCTGCTGCGGGAGCTGTACGCCGAGGGGGCCGCCGCCACCCCCGACGGGCTGTTGCGCGTGGACCCCGCCGACGGGCGCGTCCTCGACCGGTCCGGCCGGCCGCATCCGCGCCGCTTCGCCCTCGGCCCGCACACCGACGTGCGCGGCGCGGGCGCGTTCACCCGGCCGCACACCGGCGGTCCGGCGTTCCGGCAGAACGACGCGGCGGCCCGGGCGGTGCTGGCGCTCCTGGGGTCTTCGGCGAACCGGGCCGCGGCGTGAACGCGCGTCGCGGTGCTCACACGTGGGTCGGACGACCCGGCACGGAAGGACGGATGGCATGACGACGGACGCGTTCGACGCGTGGAAGCAGTGGCACGAGGGACGCCTGGAGGAGGTGTCCGCCCCCTACGGGGTCCTCGCGCTGAACGCCACGCACTGGCTCGTGGACTATCCGGAGGGTCGACTTCCGGACATCCCCGGGAACTGGACCACCGAGGGGGACGCCGTCGTCCTCACGGCCGCCCGTGCCGACGGGCTGACCCTCGACGGCGCGCCCTTCGAGGGCCGGGTACGGCTCGCGGCCGACTCCGGCCCGGCCGCCGCCGCGCGGGTGGGCTACGGCGCACGACGGCTCGTCGTACTGGTCCGCGAAGGGGCCTGGGCGGTACGCGACTTCGACCCGGCGGCCGAGAACCGCCGCCGGTTCCGCGGCATCGATGCCACGCCCTACGATCAGCGCTGGTCGGTGCCGGGACGCTTCACGCCGTACGGCGAGCACCGCACCGTGCGGGTGGAGAACGCGGACGGACGCCGACGCGGGCTGGGGCTGGCCGGGGAGCTGGCGTTCACCCTCGACGGGCGGGAGCACACGCTCCAGGTGTCGGTGGAGGCCGACGGCTCGCTCTGGGCCGTCTTCGCCGACGCCACCAGCGGAAACGGCAGCCACCGCTTCCGGTTCCTGCGCCCCGGCGCGCCCGACGCGGACGGCCGGACGACGGTGGACTTCAACCGGGCCCTGCTGCCCCCGTGCGCCTTCGCCGACCACTTCATCTGCCCCTTCCCGCCGCCCGGGAACACCCTGGACGTGCCCGTCGCGGCGGGGGAGCGGAACCTGGCCTGACGAACCATCAGCTGCTGTTCAGGGGGCCAATCAGACAGATGGTTCAAAGGTTGACGGCCGAAAGGCACCCTTGCGCCTACCGGCCGTTCGGCCGAATACTCCCACCCAGCGCTTGTCAGGGGCACGGCGTGTCCGGAATCCGGACGCTCGTGCCCCCGGCTGCGCCTCACGGGCCCCGACCCCACGCGGGCCCCCGACTTCCTTTGTGGAGGAACGAAAAGTGAGGATCAAGCGCACCACCCCGCGCAGCGGCATCTCGAGACGGACCCGGCTGACCGCCGTCTCCGCCGGACTCGTGGCCGCAGCCGCGATCGCGATCCCCAACGCGAACGCGTCCGAGTCCACCACGTTCAGCGCCACCGAGCTGAAGAGCGCCGGCGCCTCGGTGCTCAAGGCCGACGTCCCGGGCACCGCCTGGGCCGTCGACAGCAAGAACAACCGCGTGCTCGTGACCGTCGACAGCACGGTCTCCCAGGCCGAGATCGCGAAGATCAAGAAGCAGGCCGGTGCCCACGCCGACGCGCTCACCATCAAGCGCACCCCCGGCAAGTTCACCAAGCTGATCGAGGGCGGCGACGCCATCTACGCGAGCAGCTGGCGCTGCTCCCTCGGCTTCAACGTCCAGGCCAGCAACGGCACCCAGTACTTCCTGACCGCCGGTCACTGCACCGACGGCGCGGGCACCTGGTACTCCAACTCCGGGCGCACCACCGTCCTGGGCACCACCACGGGCTCCAGCTTCCCGGGCAACGACTACGGCATCGTCCGCTACACCAACACGTCGGTGAGCAAGCCCGGCACCGCGAACGGTGTGGACATCACGCGCGCGGCGACCCCGTCCGTGGGCACCACCGTCATCCGGGACGGCTCCACCACCGGCACGCACAGCGGCCGCGTCACCGCGCTGAACGCGACCGTCAACTACGGCGGCGGCGACATCGTCTCCGGTCTGATCCAGACCAACGTCTGCGCCGAGCCCGGCGACTCCGGCGGCCCGCTGTACGGCAGCAACGGCACCGCGTACGGTCTCACCTCCGGCGGCAGCGGCAACTGCTCCACCGGCGGTACGACCTTCTTCCAGCCGGTCACCGAGGCCCTGAGCGCCTACGGCGTCAACGTGTACTGATCCTCACCACGTTCACGGCCGGCACGTCTCAGCCCCCGCACGCACCCGCGTGCGGGGGCTTCTCCCTGCCCGGGCCGAGGCGTCGGACGGGAACGGCCCCCGTGTCCCACCCGTGCGGGTACGCGTTGGCGGTGCATGAACCGTATCCACGTCACCGGCGTGCCGGCGCTGCTCACCGCCGGCGGCGTCCTCACCACCGCGACACCCGCCGGCGCCACTTCCGTCATCGGTTTCGGCAACGCTGCCCACGACAACGCCTGCGCCAACATCGGCGGCCCTCGTGCCGGTGGGCTGCGGAGCGGCACAGCGGCGTCCTCACCGGTCTCGCTGTCGCCTCGCCCGCCGGCAGCCCAGGCAACCGGTGCGGCACCCTGGGACTGCCGGCCATCTTCCACGAGGTGGGTGGCGTCGACGTGATGGGCACTGTGACGGGCGGGGAGGTTCAGCCGCACAGCTGCGAGCACAGCTGCCAACGATCACCTCACCCCTCTCCGACACCGCCCCGGATCACTGGATGCCGGGGCGTTCTCCTGGGGTGTCCGGGGCGGGGAACGCGGCGAGGGGCAGGGGCGCACACGGGTGAAAACGCGTCAGGTCCAGACCTCACCAGCCTGTGCACGGTTACTCACGCGTAGCGTTTGCAGTGCGAATCGCCCGCGCATTCCCCGCCTTTTCCAGCGGGGCGGCGCGGGGTGGTGAAGAAGCCAAGGGCGCGCGGTGGTCACCGTGTGCGCGTCCTGAAGTCGACCTTGTGCGCTACCTGTGCGGTTCGGAAGAGTGGGCGCCCGTCAACCAAGCCTTCGGGCCCGTGGTGGTCCCCACAACCGCCACCGGGCCGACCCCCCACAGGAGGACGTGAGTTGCAGCACCGACGCATACCCAGGCGGCGGGCAGCCGTGACAGGGGCGGGAATCGCCGCACTGGTCGCCGCGGGCGTCACCTTCCAGACTGCGAACGCCAGCGAGCCCTCGGACACGCAGGAGCTCAGGACCCTCTCCGCGATCGCGGCCGGAAAGCTCGCCTCGACGCTGGACCGGGACCTCGGCGCGGACGCGGCGGGCGCCTACTACGACGCCCAGGCCAGGAGCCTGGTGGTGAACGTGCTCGACGAGGCCGCCGCCGAGGTGGTCGAGGAGGCCGGCGCCCGGGCGAGAATCGTCGAGCACTCGCCGGCCGAGCTGAAGAGCGCCCGCACGGCGCTGCAGCAGGACGCGGCCGTCCCGGGCACCGCCTGGGTGACCGACCCGACCACCAACAAGGTCGTCGTCACCGCCGACCGCACCGTCTCCGCGGCGGAGTGGAAGAAGCTGGCCGAGGTCGTCGACGGGCTCGGCCCGGTCGCCGAACTTCAGCGCACGAAGGGGGAGTTCAAGCCCTTCGTCGCCGGTGGCGACGCCATCACCGGCGGTAGCGGGCGCTGCTCGCTCGGCTTCAACGTGGTCAAGGGCGGGGAGCCGTACTTCCTGACCGCCGGCCACTGCACCGAGGGCATCTCCACCTGGTCGGACTCGTCCGGCACCGTCATCGGCCAGAACGAGGTCTCCAGCTTCCCGGGCGACGACTACGGGCTCGTCAAGTACACCGCCGACGTCGAGCACCCGAGCGAGGTGAACCTCTACAACGGCTCGGCCCAGCAGATCGGCGGGGCGGCCGAGGCGACCGTCGGGATGCAGGTCACCCGCAGCGGCTCCACCACGCAGGTGCACTCCGGCAAGGTCACGGGCCTGGACGCCACCGTGAACTACGGCAACGGCGACATCGTCAACGGGCTCATCCAGACCGATGTGTGCGCCGAGCCCGGCGACAGCGGTGGCGCGCTGTTCTCCGGGGACAAGGCCATCGGGCTCACGTCCGGCGGCAGCGGCGACTGCTCCTCCGGCGGCGAGACGTTCTTCCAGCCGGTGACGGAGGCGCTCTCGGCGACGGGGACGCAGATCGGCTGATCCGTCCCGCCACTGTCTGTTCCGCTTCCGGTGAGGTCCCGCCCCGCGCGCGCGAGGGGCGGGACCTTCGTGTGGGCGGGTGCCGGCGGTGGTTGGGGGCTGGGTTCCGGTGACGGCGGCTGCGGGCCGGGTGCCGGGGTGCTTCGATGGTCGTGTGAACGGCAACGGCGAGCCGGTGGACGCGCTGGAGGTGGCGCCGACCCCGCGGACGGCGGTGGCGTGGCTGCCGCCCCGGGAGCTGTGGCCGGCGATCCAGGACATCCGCTGGGAGCACGATCCGCAGGTGCGCCGGTGGCCGCCGCACGTGAACCTGCTGTTCGGTTTCGTGCCGGAGGAGGAGTTCGAGCGGGCCGTGCCGCTGCTCTCCGCCGCGGCGGCGCGCTGTGCGGCGTTCCCGGCGCGGCTGGCCGGGGTGCGCTGGTTCCGGCACCGGCGGTACGCGACGGTGTGGCCCGACCTGGCCGCGGCGGACCGGGCCCCGTGGGTCCGGTTCCACCGGGAGCTGCTGGAGCGGTTCCCGCTCTGCGAGGGGCGGGGTGGGCGCGGTGGCCGCGGTGGGCACTTCACGCCGCATCTCTCCCTCGGCCGCACCCGGGACCCGAAGCCCCTGGCCGCCGAGTGCGCGGCCCGCCTCGGCACCCGGCCGGCCGTGGTCGGGGAACTGACCCTCCTCTCCCGCCGCGAGGAGGGCCCGATGCGGCCGCGGGCGGTGATCACCCTGGGCACGGGGGAGGTGCGCGGGCCACGGGGCACCCCCTAGGGGGCGCCTGCCCGCGGCTACGCGGGTCTCTCCACAGCGCGGCGCTCGCGCAGTGCCGCCGCCGCCAGGGTGATCACGATGCCGGCCGCCGCCCAGGCCGACAGCACCAGCAGGGCGCCCAGGGTGTCGTTGCCCCGGAAGTAGGCGATCGAGCGGGCCGCCCAGGTGCCGGCGCCCGGGGGGAGGGCCGGGCCGATCGCCGCCCAGAACGGGGGGAGCATGGGCAGGGGGAAGGCGCCGCCCGCGCTCGGGTTGCCCGCGATCACCACGAGGAGGATGGCGAGGCCGATGCCGACGATGCCGAAGAGGCCCTGGAGGGCGAGGGTGGCGGCGCCGACGGCGAAGGTGATGAGCGCGCCGAGCCCCCACAGGGCGGCGACACCGCCGGGCAGGGCCTCCAGGACCGGCCCCACGATGAGCGCGCCGCCGAGTCCGCCGGCGACCGACACCAGGGCCATGGTCCCCAGCCGGATCGCCGCGCGGCGCGGGTTCGCGGGCCGGGCACCGGTGCCGATCGCCAGGATCGAGGCGCACAGATAGCCGCCGACGCACCAGCCGACGACCAGGTAGAACGACGACAGCCCGTTGAAGTCCCGCGGCGAGGCCGGGGCCACGTCCACGACCCGCACCGTGCGCCGCTCCGCCTTCGCCAGGGTGGTGGTCAGCTGCTCCAGGGCGGTGGCGAGCACGGTGCCGCCGCCGGAGGCGACCAGGAGCGTGTCGGCGGGGCCGGCCGGGTTCAGCACCAGGGCGCCGCCGATGTCGCGGTCCCAGATCTGCTCGCGGGCCGTCGCCTCGTCGGCCACCGCCCGCGGGTCCAGGGGCGAGCCCGGCAGCCGTTCCAGCCGGGTGACCGCTTGCCGGGCGGCGGCCTCGGGCGCGGCCACCGCGAAGGGCACGTCCCGCGGCTTCGGGTCGTGCAGCGCTCCCACGTACGAGGCGATGAACAGCAGCTGGAGGGCGATCACGCCGAGGACGAGCAGGGTCGCCCGCGGTGTGACGGCGTCCTTCACCTCGCGGAGGAACGTGGTCCGTGTCATGTCCCCACAGTCCCGGTCGGAGGGTGTTTCCGCAGGTGGGAGGCGCCCGAACGGTTGTCGTACACGTGTTCGGGATTTGGTCTATGGTGGTGGTGAGCAGGTTGGGAACGGATGTTCGAGCAGGAGGTGCGGATGCCGGGCTTCACGCATCTGCGCACCGTCTCCGGGTTCTCCCTGCGCTACGGCGCCTCGCACCCGGAGCGGCTGGCCGAGCGTGCCGTGGAGCGCGGCATGGACGCCCTCGCCCTCACCGACCGCGACACCCTCGCCGGCGCCGTCCGCTTCGCCAAGGCCTGCGCCCGCGCGGGTGTGCGCCCGCTGTTCGGTGTGAACCTGGCGGTGGAGCCGGCGGCGACCGCCCCCGAGCCCGGCGCCCACCGGGAGCGGCGCCGCCGCACCCCCGTGCGCGGCGGTCTCTTCGTCGACGAGTCGACCCCGCGCGTCACCTTCCTCGCCCGCGACGGCGCCCGCGGCTGGGCCGACCTGTGCCGCCTGGTCACCGCCGCGCACCGGCGGGAAGGCACCCCCGTCCTGCCCTGGGACGGCAACCACGCCGACGGCCTGATCGTGCTGCTCGGCCCCGACTCCGACGTCGGCCGCGCCCTCGCCGCGGGCCGCCCCGACCGGGCCGCCCGGCTCCTCGCCCCCTGGCGCGAGGTCTACGGCGACGCCCTGCGCCTGGAGACGGTGTGGCACGGCCGTACCGGCACCGGACCCGGCTCCCTGCGGCTGGCCGCGCGGACCGCGGGCTTCGCCGCCGAGCAGGGCGTCCGCCCGGTGCTGAGCAATGCCGTGCGCTACGCCGACCCCGGGCAGGGCCGGGTCGCCGACGTGCTGGACGCCGCCCGCCGCCTGGTCCCGATCGACCCGGCCAAGGAGCTGGACTCCGGCGAGGCCTGGCTCAAGGGCGCGGACGCCATGCGCGAGGCGGCCGAGCGGATCGTGGAGGCCGCCGGGTACCGGCGCGAGGCCGCCCTGCGGCTGCTGGAGCAGACCCGGGCGACGGCCGCCGAGTGCCTGGTCGACCCCGAGGACGACCTCGGCATCGGCACCGTCCACTTCCCCGAACCGCACCTGGTCGGCGCGGACCGCCGCACCGCCCAGCGGGTGCTCGCCTCCCGGGCGGCGGCCGGCATGGTGCGGCTCGGCTACACCGGCCGCCGCGCCTACTGGGAGCGGGTGCACCAGGAGCTGGACATCATCGCCCACCACGGCTTCGCCTCCTACTTCCTGACGGTCGCCCAGGTCGTGGAAGACGTCCGGGAGATG
This sequence comes from Streptomyces sp. JB150, assembly GCF_011193355.1. GTDB lineage: Bacteria > Actinomycetota > Actinomycetes > Streptomycetales > Streptomycetaceae > Streptomyces. The sequence goes on along the minus strand of NZ_CP049780.1, from coordinate 1,510,162 downwards.
GGCATCCGGGTGGCCGCGCGCGGCTCCGGCGCGGGCTCCCTCGTCAACCACCTGCTCGGCATCGCGCACGCCGACCCGGTCGAGCACCGGCTGCTGATGGAGCGCTTCCTGTCCAGGGAGCGGGTCGTCCTGCCTGACATCGACATCGACGTGGAGTCCGCGCGCCGCCTGGAGGTCTACCGGGCGATCATCGGCCGGTTCGGCGCCGAGCGGGTCGCCACGGTCGCGATGCCCGAGACCTACCGGGTGCGGCACGCGATCCGCGACGTCGGCGCGGCCCTGTCCCTGGACCCGGCCGAGATCGACCGCCTCGCCAAGTCCTTCCCGCACATCCGCGCCCGCGACGCCCGCGCGGCGCTGGCGGAGCTGCCCGAACTGAAGGCGCTCGCCGCCGAGCAGGAGCGGTACGGCGAGCTGTGGGAACTGGTCGAGGCGCTGGACGCGCTGCCGCGCGGGGTCGCCATGCACCCCTGCGGCGTACTGCTCTCCGACGCCTCCCTGCTCTCCCGGACGCCCGTGATGCCGACCAGCGGCGAGGGCTTCCCGATGGCGCAGTTCGACAAGGACGACGTGGAGGACCTGGGACTGCTCAAACTGGACGTGCTGGGCGTGCGGATGCAGTCGGCGATGGCGCACGCGGTCGCCGAGGTGAGGCGCGTGACGGGCACCGAGGTCGACCTGGACGCGCTGCCGCCGGGCGACCCGGCGACGTACGCCCTGATCCGCTCCACCGAGACCCTGGGCTGCTTCCAGATCGAGTCGCCGGGCCAGCGGGACCTGGTGGGGCGGCTCCAGCCGGCCACGTTCCACGACCTGGTCGTCGACATCTCCCTGTTCCGGCCGGGCCCGGTCGCCGCCGACATGGTGCGGCCGTTCATCGAGGCGCGGCACGGACGGGCGCCGGTGCGCTACCCGCACCCGGATCTGGAGGAGCCGCTGAGGGAGACGTACGGGGTCGTCGTCTTCCACGAGCAGGTCATCGACATCGTCGACATCATGACCGGCTGCGGGCGCGGCGAGGCCGACCGGGTGCGCCGCGGGCTGTCCGACCCGGAGTCGCAGGGGCGGATCAAGGTGTGGTTCGCCCAGCACGCGGCGGCGCGCGGCTACGACGCGGAAACGATTCGGCGCACCTGGGAGATCGTCGAGGCCTTCGGGTCGTACGGCTTCTGCAAGGCGCACGCGGTCGCGTTCGCCGTGCCGACCTACCAGTCGGCCTGGCTGAAGGCCCATCACCCGGCCGCCTTCTACGCCGGGCTGCTCACCCACGACCCCGGCATGTACCCGAAGCGGCTGCTGCTGGCGGACGCGCGGCGGCGCGGGGTGCCGATCCTGCCGCTGGACGTGAACAAGTCGGGGGTCGCACACAGGATCGAACTGGTGTCTGAATCACCGGAGGTGTGGGGGCTCCGGCTCGCCCTCTCCGACGTCCACAACATCAGCGAGGCCGAGGCGCGGCGGATCGAGGACGGGCAGCCCTACTCCTCCCTGCTCGACTTCTGGGAACGGGCCCGGCCCAGCCGACCGCTCGCCCAGCGGCTCGCCCAGGTCGGCGCGCTCGACGCGTTCGGCGCCAACCGCCGCGACCTGCAACTGCACCTGACCGAACTGCACCGGGGCACCCGGGGCATGGGCGGCGGCGGAGGGCAACTGCCCCTGCCCGGCGGCCGGAAGACCGCCCCCGCCGGGTTGCCCGACCTCTCCGCGGAGGAGCGGCTGAGCGCCGAGCTGGGCGTGCTCTCCATGGACGCCTCACGCAACCTGATGGACGACTACCGCGAGTTCCTCGACGAGCTGGGCGTCGTCCCCGCGCGCCGGCTGCGCGCTGCCCGGCACGGGGAGACCGTGCTGGTCGCGGGCGCCAAGGCGGCCACCCAGACCCCGCCGGTCCGGTCCGGCAGGCGGGTCGTCTTCACCACCCTGGACGACGGCACCGGCCTGGTCGACCTGGCCTTCTTCGACGACTCCCACGACGCCTGCGCCCACACCGTCTTCCACTCCTGGCTGCTGCTGGTGCGCGGCGTGGTCCAGCGGCGCGGCCCGCGCAGCCTCAGCGTGGTCGGCGCCGCCGTCTGGAACCTCGCCGAACTGGTCGAGGCGCGCCGGGAGGAAGGACTGGAGGGGGTCGCCGCCCGGCTCGCCGGCGCACCCGGCCCCGGCCCGGCGCCCGGCGACGGTTCCGCGTCCGGCGACGGCCCGGCGTCCGGCGACGGTTCCGCGCCCGGTGACGGCGGGGGGCCCGCGCGGAGGCGGCTCGCCGGTTCCGACGGGCTGCCCGCCCCGGCCGGCTCCGCCGCGCCGGACCGCATGGACGACCACCGGTCGCGGACCATCCGCATGCCCACCGGGTACGAGATGCACCCCTGGGCGGATCTGCGGCCCGCGGGCGAGGAGCCCGCACAGACACGTTCACAGGCACGGAAGTTGTGGCACCAGAGTCCGGGGAGTGCGGGATGACGATTCTCTGCGTCCGTTTCCAGCTGCCGCCGATGTACGAGACGGCCCTGCCGGGGCTGCTCGGGCTGCTGGAGGAGTTCACGCCGGTCGTCGAGGCCCTGCCACCCGACGGGGCGCTCGCCGATCTCGGCGGCGCCGAACGCTACTTCGGGCGCGACGCCCTCGCACTGGCCTCCGTGATCCGGGTCCGCGCCCTCGCCCACTTCGGCGTCGACTGCGCGATCGGCGCCGGGCCGGGCCCGATGCTGGCCCGGATCGCGCTGCGCTCCGCCCGGCCCGGGGTGACCTGCGCGGTCCCCGAGGACGCGGTGGCCGAGTTCCTCGCCGACCGGCCCGTCGCCGTGCTCCCCGGCGTGGGCGCCGCGACCGCCCGCACCCTGTGCGACTACGGCCTCGACACCCTCGGCCGGGTCGCCGCCGCGCCACTGTCCACGCTCCAGCGCCTGGTCGGCGCGAAGGCGGGCCGCGAACTGCACGAGAAGGCGAACGGCATCGACCGCGGCCGGGTCGTGCCCAACGCCGTCTCCCTCCCCCAAGCTCTCGGCTGCGCTCGAGCAGGGGGGACCCCCATCCTCGCCACGGAACGCCCCTTCGACCGCGACGAACTGGACCCCGAACGCCACCGCCGCGCCCTGCTGTCGGCCGTCGAGGAGATCGGTGCCCGGCTGCGGGCCGTGGACAAGGTCTGCCGCACCCTCACCCTCACCGTGCGCTACGCCGACCGGTCCGCCACCACCCGCTCCCGCACCCTCGCCGAGCCGACCGCCCACTCCGCGGCGCTGGCGAGGACGGTCTACGGCATGTACGACGCCCTCGGCCTCCAGCGCGCCCGGGTCCGCGCCGTCGCCCTGCGCGCCGAGGGCCTGATCCCCGCCGAACAGGCCTCCCACCAGCTCACCTTCGACCCCGCGGACGAACGGATCCGCCGTATCGAGGAGGTCGCCGACCGCGCACGGGCCAAGTTCGGGCCGCGCGCGGTGATGCCGGGAAGACTGGCGGCGTAGATTGACCGGCCGGCCCCGACGATCGATCTGCGCCCCTTCACCCCCGAGGACGAGCAGGCCGTGCCGGACCTCGTCGCCGCCTGCGAGAACTGGTTCGCCACCGCCACCGAAGCGGCTGCTGCTCATCGAGGCGGGGGGCGAGGTGACCGGGCTCGTGGACGCCGTCCTCGGCCACTGGGACCCGGAGACCTGCGCGGCCGGCTGCTCTCTGCTCGCCCCCCGGTGGCGCCGTCGCCGCGTCCCTGCTGTCCACCGCGCCGGACGTACGCCGTATCACGGCGGCCCTCCCACCCGGCTGGGCCCCATACACCTCCTTCCTGCGCGCCACCGGCTTCCGTAGCACGGCCATCCCGGGGGCCTCCGTGGGCAACCGCACCACCGGACCGGCCGGACAGGCGGCGCTGCGCGCGGAGCTGGACGTCCGGTCCGGGTTTTGCCGTCGCGCGACTTCCCCTTGGGGCTACCCGTCCGTAACTTGACGGAAGAACAGCATCCCGTGATCCGGATCACCGGGCGCAAGGCAGACGCACTCTCCTTCCCCACGAGCCGTCAGGAGATCACCCGATGCTGCCCTGGAGCCGAATACGCAGATCCGCGGCCGCCCTGCTGCTGGCCGCCGCGGCCGTCCTCGTCCCCGCCACCACCGCCCACGCCGCCGATGCCCCGAGCCGGGGCTGGAACGACTACGGCTGCAAGCCCTCCGCCGCCCACCCCCGCCCCGTCGTGCTGGTCCACGGCACCTTCGGCAACTCCGTCGACAACTGGCTGGGCCTCGCCCCCTACCTGGTCGAGCGCGGCTACTGCGTCTTCTCCCTCGACTACGGCCGGCTGCCCGGCGTCCCCTTCTTCCACGGGCTCGGGCCCATCGAGAAGTCCGCGCAGGAGCTGGACGCGTTCGTCGACAAGGTGCTCGGCGCGACCGGCGCCGCCGAGGTCGACCTGGTCGGCCACTCGCAGGGCGGCATGATGCCCCGTCACTACCTCAAGTTCCTCGGCGGCGCCGCCGAGGTGAACGCGCTCGTCGGCATCGCGCCCGACAACCACGGCACCACCCTCGCCGGACTCACCCGGCTGCTGCCCTACTTCCCCGGCGCCGAGGACCTGCTCTCCACCGCCACCCCGGCGCTCGCCGACCAGATCGCCGGATCCGCCTTCCTCACCAGGCTCAACGCGGGCGGCGACACCGTGCCCGGCGTCCGCTACACCGTGCTCGCGACCAAGTACGAGCAGGTCGTCACGCCGTACCGCAGCGGGTTCCTCGACGGGCCGAACGTGCGCAACGTGCTGCTCCAGGACCTCTGTCCGGTCGACTTCTCCGAGCATCTGGCCATCGGGCTGTTCGACCGGATCGCCTTCCACGCGGTGGCGGGCGCTCTCGACCCGGCGAACGCCCGGCCCACCACCTGCGCCGCCGCGTTCGGCTGACGCCGCCGGGGTCCGACCGGCCTGAGCCGCCGGTCGGACCCCGGAGTCGCGCGTCGCCTCAGCGGCCGTGCCGGCCGCCGGTGGCCGCCTTGCGGCGCACCGAGGCGAACAGGGCCGCCGCGCCCAGCGCCAGCGCGGCGGCGCCGCCGACGGCGACGTAGGCCGTACCGCTGTCGCCGCCGGTCTCGGCGAGGTTCCCGGAGGCGCCCGCCGCCTTCGGCTGGTTGGCCGGCGCCTCACCGGCCGGCTCCCCATCGGCGGGCTCGGCGGCAGCCGGCTCCCCAGCGGCCGGCTCCGCGGCGGCGGGCTGCGCCGTCGTCCGGTGGTCGTCGTCGCCGTGCCCGTGGTTCTCGACGGTCGACCGGTCGGCGCCCGCCTCGATCTGCTTCTGGGAGGGCACGGACGCGGACGGGGCCGGGGCGGCACTCTCCGCCGTACCGCCGTCAGCCGCCGCGCCGCCGCCGAAGGTGACGTCGGAGCAGGAGTAGAACGCCTCCGGGCTGTCCGAGCGCTGCCAGACCGCGTACAGCACGTGCGCGCCGGAGCGCTCGGGGAGCGTGCCGGTGAAGGTGTAGAAGCCGCCCGCCGCGGCCGGGTCGACGGCCGTCGCCACCGGGTTGGCCAGGTCCAGGTCGTCCCAGGCCAGCGGCTGGGCCGGGTCGTACCCCGGCTTGGTCAGATACACCGTGAAGGTGCCCTTGTGCGGGGCCGTCACCCGGTACTTGAAGGTGTACGAGCCGCTGCGCACCCCGGTCGCCGGCCAGTCGGCGCGGGCCAGGTCGAGGCCGTTGAACTGCTCGTTGTTCGCGCTGCACAGCTTGCCGTCCGGGATCAGCTCGCGGTGCCGCCCGGCGGCGTCGCCGATGCGGACGCCGTTCCAGTCGTACAGCGCCTGGGTGCCGCCCGCCGCGACCGCCGCCTTGCACGCGTCCGACGACGGGCTCTCCGGTCCCTCGGCGTAACACTGCGAGACCCGGCTGACGGGGTCGCCCATCGTGCCGTGCGCGGCCGCGGGCGCGGCGGACAGGGTGGTCAGGGCGAGCGGGCCGAGGCCGAGGGCGGCGGTGACGGCGGCCGTGCGGCGGCGGCGCTGGGGCATGGCGGAACTCCTGGGGCGGTCGGGGCGAGTGCTTCCGTCGGGTCCGTGGGATCCCGTGGGGTGATCAGAAGCTAGCCCCGGAAAACCGCGAGAACGCCTGCCGGAGGCGGTCGGCGGAGATCCTTATGCTGCCGTTAAGGACGTGCTGAGACTGCGCTCAGGGAGCTACCGTCCGGAGCGTGAACGACAGGTGCCATGAAGAGGTCAGGGCGGCGGTGACCGCCGACGTACCCGCCGTGAAGGCGGTGACCGACGCGGCGTACCACCCCTACATCGCCCGCATCGGCGTCGTGCCGCAGCCCATGGAGGCGGACCACGCGGCGGACGTGGCCGCGGGGCGGGTGTTCGTCACCGGGCACCCGGTGACCGGACTCGTCGTCCTGGACGCGTACGAGGACCATCTGTTCCTCGACAGCATCGCCGTCCACCCGGACGCCCACGGCCGGGGCGTGGGGCGGCGGCTGCTGCGGTTCGCCGACGCGCACGCGCGCGTGCTCGGCCTGCCCGAGATCAGGCTCTACACGAACGCGATGATGTGGGAGAACCAGACGATCTACCCGAAGTACGGTTACGAGGTCGTGGAGCGGCGCGTCGACGGGCCGTACCACCGGATCCACTACCGCAAGCTCCTGCACCGCCCGGCTTGACCGAACGGCTTGACCGCCGGGCTCACCCTTCCGGCCACCAGGTGCGGGCGATGTCCTTGCGCACCTCCGGGCGGCCGGCGGGACGCTCCTCGGCGGCCTCCTCGCGGATGCGGCGCGCGTCGGACTTCTTCAGGGGCTTGTGCATCACACGGCGCATGACTGCCTCCTCGTGGGCCACCGGGTTCCGCGCTGTCACGGAGGTGGACCCGTTCACCGAGACTTCCTCATCGCCGCCAGGGGTGTCAGTGGCGGCTGTCACGATTCGGTTGTCAGTGGCGGGTGTCACCATTGGGGCCCCGGCAAACCCGTGTGATCGCGTGCGCACACCGGGTGACCGGTTCCGGCAGGCGGTTTCAGGCCAGCAGGGACTCCAGGCCGCCCGCCGCCCGGGCCAGGGCCTCCAGCTCGTCGAGGGCGGCCACGGCGGCGCGCGCCGCCCCGGGATCGCGCTGTGCGAGGCCGCTCTCGGTGAACTCGTCCTCGTCGAGACGGCGTACGTCCGAGCCGTCGGCCGAGCGCCACAGGTCGAGGTCCAGGTCCTCCACGACGAGTTCGGCACCCCTGCGGACCGCGGGGCGGGTGATGTCGCAGTACCAGCCCTTCAGGGCGCCGCCGGCCCCGCGGACCTCCTTCACGGAGTACCAGCGGTCCCGCCAGTAGTACTCGGTGAAGACGTCGCCCGGCTCGAAGCGCACGAAGCCGAAGTCGCGGACCCCGTCGCCCGCCCAGGCGGCCCGCACGGCGATCCGCGCACCGTCGTCGGCGAGCAGCTCGGCGGCGTAACGGATCTTCGTCCGGCCCGCCTTGACCAGCACCACCTCCACCCGCTCGGACCCGCGTCCCCGGTCAGCCGAGGTCCCGGACATGACGCACCTCCCTCGCGCAGATCTCGTACCCGAACCACGCGTTGATCGCGAGCATCGGGCCGTTGCCGGTGTCGTTGCCGGTGAACGCCTCCGTGTACCCCGCGGCGCGGGCCCGGTGCAGGGCGGCGTTCTTGGCGAGTTTCGCCAGGCCCCGGCCGCGGAAGGCGCGGGCGGTGCCGGTCATCGCGGAGCCGTAGCGGCGGTGCGCGCGGTCCGTGTGGGCCGCGCTGAACGCCACCGGGCGGCCGTCGGCGACCACCACCGCGGTCAGCTCCCGGTCGAGCAGGGGGTGCCGCCAGGTCTGTGCGAGCCAGGCCTCGTAGTCGGTGAACTCGGCGCCGACGTCACCGGGTTCGTCCGCCGTGACCTCCGCGTCCAGCTCGAACAGGGGGCGCGGGTCGTCCGCGAAGACGGCCGCCGAGCGCACCTCGACCCCCGGCGGGGGGCTCTGCGGCGGCGGCAGGGCGGCGTTCGCCAGGTCCAGGCGCAGGAAGTGCGCGGAGCGGCTCGGGCGGTAGCCGTGGCGCTCGGCGAAGGCGCGGTGCGCGGGCCCGTCCAGCACCCACGCGAACAGCCGGGCCGCGCCCTGGCCCGCCAGGTATGCCTCGGCGGTGCGCACCAGCAGGGAACCCGCGCCGCGCCGGGTCCGCTCCGGATCGACGTACACGTTCAGATACCCCTGGCCGGGCTCCGGGCTGTCGTGGGCGAGTCCCACCTGGGCGGTGCCGACGATCTCGCCGTCCTCCTCGGCCACCAGCTGCCGGTGACGGGCGCCGGGATGGCTGTGGGCGAGGTCGTGCAGCACGGACTCCGGAGTGGTCAGCATGAACGGCAGCGCCCGGCGCCGCACACCGGCGAAACCCTCGGCGTCGGCCCGGACCCCGGGGCGCAGCTCGCGCACGATCACGGTCATGTCGGCGCACGTTACGCAAGGGGCGGGGCCGGGTGCCTCCCATTTTCCGGGGGCTGCGGGACAATCGGCCCGTGACCTTGAAGATCCACATCGATGAGGGCGCCGTACCGCCCTACGAGCAGGTGCGCGCGCAGATCTCCGCGCAGGCCCGGTCGGGCGAGCTGCCGGTGGGCTACCGGCTGCCCACCGTGCGCGGCCTGGCCGAGTCGCTGGGCCTGGCCGCGAACACCGTCGCCAAGGCGTACCGGGCCCTGGAGGCGGACGGCGTGATCGAGACCCGCGGCCGCAACGGCACGTTCGTCGCCGCGGCCGGCGAGGCGGCGGAGCGCGAGCTGGCCGCGGCGGCCCGGTCGTACGCCGAGCGCGCCCACCGCCTGGGCACCGGCCGGGAGGCGGCCCTGACGGCCGTACGGGAGGCGCTGCGGGCGGCGTACGGGGAGTGAGCACCGGGGAGCGGTGAGCGCCGCGGGTCACCGGCCGGGCGCACCCGCCAGCCCCGCCGGGGTCCGTGTCACCGTGCGGCCCCGCGCCACGGCCAGCCGGCCGAACGCCGCCGCGTCCGCCACCGCCGCCGCGCCGGGGTCGTTGTTGAAGTACGCGTACACGTCGTCACCGTCGTCGAACGCCTCCGCGACACGGCGCAGCCAGGTCTCCAGGGACTGGCGGCCGTAGCGCGGCCAGGGCCGGGCGCGGCCCTGGTGGAAGCGGACGTACCCCCAGCCGGCCGTGCGCCACAGCGGGGTGACCGGGCGGGACAGCACGTCCGCCCAGCACAGGGCGGCGCCCCGGGACGTCAGCACGTCGCGGATCTCCGGCGTCCACCACGACTCGTGCCGCGGCTCGACGGCCACCCGGACCGACGGCGGGAAGCAGCCCAGGCACGCGTCCAGCAGCGCGGCGTCCGCGCGCAGCGTCGGCGGCAGCTGGAGCAGCACCGGGCCCAGCCGGCCGGCGAGACCGGCCGCGTGGGTCATCAGCCGCTCCACCGGCTCCCCGGGGTCCTTCAGCCGCTTGATGTGGGTCAGATACCGGCTGGCCTTGACCGCGACGACGAAGTCGTCCGGCACCCGCTCCCGCCACGCCTCGAACGTCTCACGGGACGGCAGCCGGTAGAACGCGTTGTTGATCTCGACGGTGGCGAACCACCGCGTGTACTCCTCCAGCCAGCGCCGCGTGGGCACCTCCGGCGGGTACAGGACGCCCTTCCAGTCCTTGTACTGCCATCCCGACGTGCCGACGTGCACAGGCATAACCCCATCAAAGCATCACAGGTACAGCCCCGCCTCCGTCCCGCCCCGCGGCTCCGGCAGCGACGCCGGGGACGTGCCCCGGCGCAGTGCGTACAGCTCGGCCAGCGTCGCCCCGTCCCGGCCGACCCCCTCCTCGGTGCCCAGCCAGTTCACCGCCTCCGCCCGGGTCAGCCGCCCCACCTCGATGCGCGCCAGACAGCGCCCCGGGCGCACGACGGCCGGGTGCAGCCGCTCCAGGTCCTCGTTGGTGGTGACGCCGACCAGGACGTTGCGGCCCTGGCCCAGCAGGCCGTCCGTCAGGTTCAGCAGCCGCGACAGGGCCTGGCCCGCCGTGTGCTTCGCCTCGCCGCGGATCAGCTCGTCGCAGTCCTCCAGCAGCAGCAGCCGCCAGCGGCCCTTGCCCGCCGCGTCCTCCTCGCCGATCGCGATGTCCATCAGATAGCCCACGTCGCTGAAGAGCCGCTCCGGGTCCAGCACGCAGTCCACCTGGCACCAGTCCCGCCAGGAGCGGGCCAGGGTGCGCAGCGCCGAGGTCTTGCCGGTGCCGGGCGGGCCGTGCAGCAGCAGCAGACGGCCCGCGATGTCCTCCGGCGTCGTCTTCATCAGGCGGTCCATCGCCTCCGCGACCGGCGCCGTGTAGTTGCCCCGCACCTCGTCCCACGTGCCCGCCGAGATCTGCCGGGTCGTCCGGTGCGGGCCACGCCTCGGCGAGACGTACCAGAAGCCCATCGTGACGTTCTCCGGCTGCGGCTCGGGCTCGTCCGCCGCGCCGTCCGTGGCCTGGGCGAGGACCTTCTTCGCCAGGTCGGCCGTGGTCGCCGTCACGGTGACGTCGGCGCCCCGGTTCCAGCGGGAGACCAGCACCGTCCAGCCGTCGCCCTCGGCGAGGGTGGCGCTGCGGTCGTCGTCGCGGGCCACCCGCAGCACGCGCGCGTCCGGCGGCAGCAGGGTCGCCCCGGAGCGGACGCGGTCGATGTTCGCGGCGTGCGAGTAGGGCTGCTCGCCCGTCGCGAAACGGCCGAGGAACAGCGCGTCGACGACATCGGACGGCGAGTCGCTGTCGTCGACGGTGAGCCGGATCGGCAGTGCGTCGTGTGGGTTCGCGGACATGCCGCCATGATCGGGCACCCGGCCGCCTCGTGCACCCGGTTTCCGAGGTGCGCGCGGAGTGTCGCCGCGCGCCCGGAGTGTCGGCGTACGCGCCCCGGTGCCGGGCGCGCGCCTTGCGTCCCGTGCTGCCCCTTACCCGCCCCTTCGGTGCTTTCCGGCGTCCTCTGCCCCGGCGCCCGTCTCCGCCGTTACTGTTGCCCTCGATGGGACGACACGGGTGGGATGCGGGGGTCCGGCGGTGGCGGCTGGCCGCGCTGTTCGGCGTGTCGGCGGCCGTCGTGGCCCTGCTGGTGACCCTGGTCGGCACGCTGCCCGGCGGCGGCCCCGCCACGGAGGGCACCTCACCCGACGGCGACAAGGTGCACGGCACGCCCGCCACCCCGCCAGGGCGCCCGCGCCCCGACGTCGGCTGGGGCTTCACGCACACTCAGTTCAGCGCCGACGAGGGCAGCCCGCGCGCCGTCGCCCGCGTCGAGGACCGGCTGAAGGACGACGGGCTGCCGCAGAACCAGCACATCATGGGCTGGGGTGCCGACAACCCCGAGCCGGTGCCGGGGCGTTACGACTTCGCGGCGCTCGACGCGCGGGTCGACTTCATGCGCGCCTCCGGCGCCACCCCGGTCATCACCCTGTGCTGCGCCCCGGACTGGATGAAGGGCGGCGAGGCCGGCGCCGGCGAGACGGACTGGAGCCAGGCCGCCCTGGAGACCGCGCCCGACCCCGGGCACTACGACGACTTCGCCGCCCTCGCCGCGACCGTCGCCAGGCGCTACCCGGACGTACGGCACTTCATCGTCTGGAACGAGTTCAAGGGCTTCTGGAACGACGCCGGGCACCGCTGGGACCACGAGGGCTACACCCGGATGTACAACCTCGTGTACCGCGCGCTCAAGGACGTCGACGAGGACATCATGGTCGGCGGCCCCTACCTGGTCATGGACAGTCTCGACCCGCGCGACGAGCACGCCTCGGCCGCCCTGAGGGGCCCCTGGGGCGCCCTGGACCAACGGGTGCTGGACGCCTTCGCCTACTGGAACCGGCACAAGGCGGGCGCCGACTTCGTCGTGGTCGACGGCTCCAGCTACACCCGCGACGACGAGCTGCTGCCCGACGAGTTCGCCGCCACCGGCAAGTTCACCGCGGTGGGGGAGTGGGTGCGCCGGCAGACCGGCGGCGAGCTGCCGCTGTGGTGGGCCGAGTACTACGTCGAGCCCGCCGACGGCGACGACCAACGCCACGGCTGGTCCGAGACGCACCGGGTCGCCGTCCAGGCCGCCGGGATGATCGCCATGGCGGAGGGCGGCGCCACCTCCGGCTTCTACTGGAACCCGCAGGCCGAGGAGGGACCCGAGTGCCGCGGCTGCCTGTGGACCCCGACCGGCCGCCCGGACGGCGGCGGCGAGCTGCCGATGTACGGCCTCGTCTCCCGGTTCGCCGCCGCGTTCCCGCCGGGCACGCGCTACGACAGCGTCCCCGTCTCCCGCGACGACGTCCGCGTCCTCGCCACCGACCGCACCGCCCTCGTCGTCAACACCCGTGACCGGGCCCTGACCGCGAAGGTCGACGGCCGCACCGTCCACCTCCAGGCGTACGAGGTCACCTGGCTGACGCGCTGACGCCCCGCCCCCTCACTCGAGCGTCAGGAACCGCTGCACCAGCGAGGCCAGCAGCACCGCCAGCAGCGGCAGCGAGAACCAGAAACCGCTCTGCAGCGCGCGCAGCTGCCGCACCCCCGGCCGGGCCGCGACCCGGACCACCTCCCGGGCCGCCAGCAGCACCAGCAGCGCCGCCGCCGCGAGCGCGCCGACCACCGACCACGGCGTCCAGGTCACCCGCGGACCGGCCGGGCCGGGATCCGGCTCCGGGACCTCGCCCGCGGGCCGCTCGCGCAGCGCGTACATCGTGACGTCCTCGTTGGCGAGGACCGTGCGCAGCTCGGGCCGCCGGTCCAGGTTCCGGACCAGCCGCGACTCCCACGTGGGGGCGTAGCCGACGTCCATCACCAGGTAGGTGACCTGACTGCGGTTGACCATCAGGTACGAGTTCGGGCCCGCGTCCTTGAGCGCCTTCACCAGCCCCGACACCAGCACCGGGTCGGCCGGTGCGAGAGTGGGCAGATACTCCACCTTCTCCATGTCCCGCGCGCCCCACGGCATCGCCGGAGTCACGTTCTCGACGGTGTCGTTGCTCAGCCACAGCAGCCGCACGCTCGGATCGTCGTGCGCGTACACGTACTCCATGGCGGCGACCTCGCCGGACCGGATCCGCTCGAACGGCTCGTTGCCCCAGCGGGCCACCAGGAAGCCGCCCATGAGGACCAGGCCGGCCAGCAGGGCGGCCGGTACGGCCAGGCTCGCCCGGTCCCGGCCGCGCTCCTTCGCGGTGGCCCCGGTGCGCGGGAACAGCGCGAGGGCGGCGAGCAGGGCCGCGCCGGGCAGGGCGAACAGGAAGACGCGCAGCGCCATCTCGCCGCCGTAGGACTGCATGCCGAAGCCGAGGAACGGCACGAAGGCGAGGACGAGCAGGGACCGTTCGCGGTACCCGGCCCGGCGCCGCCGCCACCAGCCCCAGCAGGCGAACGCGAGCACCCCGCCGGCCAGCGCCACCCGCGTGTACAGCACCAGCTTGTGGGTGGAGCTGCCGCCCTCGATCCGGCCGGACACCGACGAGGAGACATTGCCGCCGACCCCGCCGATCCCGCCGAACATCTCGTCGAAGTGCCCCGACCAGTAGGGCTCCGCCATGAAGCCGATCCACGACACCACCGCCACCCCGCACAGCAGCGGCAGCCCGCGCAGTTCGCAGCGCCCGACGAGGACCAGCACGGTCACCACGCCCAGCATCACGAACGGCGTGAGCTGATGGGCGGGCACGCTCGCCAGGAACAGACCGGTCACCACCAGCAGCAGCACCGCCCGCTGCCGCCGGTTCACCGGCTCGGCCTCCGCCTCGCCGGGCCGCAGCCTCGTCCAGATCACGCGCGGGGCGCGGAACCAGACCAGCAGCACCGCCACGAACACCAGGTAGAGCAGATACGTGAAGCCCTGCGGCGAGAAGTAGTCCTGGCCCACCCAGCCGCTCAGCGCGAAGATCCACACACCGGTCCACCGGGCCCGCCAGCCCGCCCGCAGCGAGCGGGTCAGCAGGAACACCGGCGCCAGATACGCCAGCTGGATCAGCGTCGGCCACCAGCGGATGACCTCGGTGAAGTCGTCGACGCCGCACGCCTGGGCGACGAAGGCGGCCGCCGCGAAGAACCCCGGCCAGCTCCAGCGCGCGTCCAGGTCCGGTACGGCCGTCCCGGTCCGCTCGATGTGGTCGAGGAACCCCAGGTGCTGCCAGGCGGTCGCGAACCGCGGCTCGGTCTCGATCACGGCGGGCAGCGCGTGCAGGGACACCACCGTGGCCAGCAGCGTCACCAGCAGCAGCGTCCGGTGCTCGCGGGCCGGCCGGAGCAGCGACGCGAACACCACCACCAGCAGCCCGGCACCGGCCAGTGTCGCGGCGGGCAGCACCGAGACCAGCCCCAGCCCGCCCATCCGGTCCAGGTCGGCCTCGTCGAGGCGGGCGGCGGGCACCCAGTACAGCAGCAGCGCGACGACCAGCAGACAGCCGAGGACGACCCCGAGACGGGTGGGCGTCAGCCGCTCCCGCCAGGACGGCGGCGGCACCTCCGGCGTCGCAGCCGGCTCTCGGTCGGCCTGCACGGGCTCGGACGCTTCCCCTTCCTCCACCGGGCGCTCGGCGTCCCGTTCGGACGCCGCGCCCACCCCCGGGTCCGCGGCCCCCGCGTCCCTGACCGGCATGTCCGCGACCGGTACGTCCGCATCCGGGATGCCGGCAACCGGGATGCCCGCGACCGGCATATCCGCGACCGGGATGCCCGCGGGCGGTGTGCCCGGTCCTGGACGCACGTCCGGGCGGCGCTCCGGATGGTCGACGTCGACCCGCACGCCGAGCATGAGCGTGTCCGTGTCGAGCGCCCAGCCCGGACCGCGCCGGCGGCCCGCGGACCCGGCGGGCACCTCACGCGCGCCCGCACCGGCCGCCGTCCCGTCCGCGGCCTCCTCATGCGGGGGTACGGCACCGGGCGGCGGCACCGCCCGCACGGTCCGGTACAGCTTCGGCGCGGCGATCGCCACGATCACCGCGAGGCTGGCGATCTCGGCGACGCCCGCGCCGGTCAGCCCCATCCGCGGGAGCAGCAGCAGCGTCAGACCGAGCACCAGGGCGCAGAGCAGGCCCTGGAGCCAGACGAGCCCGGCGGTACGGCTCTGCGCGCGCAGCACCGCGAAGTACGTCTCCATCACCACCCGCAGCAGCGCGCCCACCGCGAACCAGCGCAGCAGCGGCGTGGCGGCGTCCGCGTAACCCGCGCCGAACACCCCGAGGATCCACGGCGCGCCGAGGAACAGCACCGCGCACACCGGCAGCATGATCTTCGCCATCCGGCGCAGCGCCGCGCGCGTGTCGGCGGCCAGCCGGCCCGGCGCGTGCGAGCCCTCGACGGTCAGCGAGGCCCCCATGTTGATGGCGAGCAGGTTGACCGTGCCGCCGATGGTGGCGGTGACGTAGAAGTACGCGTTGTCCTCGGAGCCGACCTGCGCGGCCACGATGACCGGGACGAGATAGACCACCGCGAGCGAGAACAGCGAGCCGGTGCAGTCGCCGGCCAGGAACCGGCCGACCTCCCGCGGGGACGGCGGCGCCGACCGGTTCCCGGTCGCCCGCGCGTGCCGCGGCACCAGCCGCCGGAACACCAGCCAGCCCAGCGGCAGCACGGAGACGGCGATCGCCGCCACCCACGACACGAACACCCCGGCGGCCGGCACGGTCGCCGCGCAGGCGACCAGCAGCCCCAGCTTCACCGCCGAGAACGCGGTGTTGCCGACCGGCACCCACAGCGCGCTGCGCAGCCCGGTCAGCACCCCGTCCTGCAGGGTGAGCAGGTTCCAGGCGACCACCGCGACCACGAAACCCAGCCCGCCCACCGGCTCGGCCAGGAAGGCGTACGACGGCCCCCACCGGTCCAGCGTCAGCCAGAACGCCCCGGCCGCCAGCGCCACCACCAGCGAACTGCCCGCGTACGTCCCGGCGATGAGCCGCCCCGTGGAGCGCCCGGCGACCGGGATGAACCGGGCCAGCGCGCCGGTCAGGGTCACCGCGGTCAGCCCCGCGAGCAGTTTCATCGCGGCGATCGCGGCGGAGCCCTGGCCGACCGCCGACTCGGTGTAGTAGCGGGCCGCCGCCAGCCAGAAGCCGAGGCCCAGCACCGCGGAGATCCCGGTGTTGAGCATCAGCGCGTAGGCGTTGCGCAGCAGCTGGCTGCGGCCGGCCCGTCCGGGCGCCGGCCGCTCCGGTCGGGCGTCGGGGCCGGCCTGCGCTGCGGTGGTCGTGTCAGACACGGGTACGAATGGCCTTCCGGCGGACCTGTCGGGCTCTGCGGACCAGGGCGTACCCCTTGGTCAGGGCACGGTCGGTGGCGAACGTACGGCCGATCGCGCGGCCTTCGACCAGCCGCCCGAACTCCTCGATGCCGGTGCCGCGGCGCACGGTGACCCGGCGCAGCGCGTACGGCCCCTGGCGGCGCCGGGCCAGCTCGTTGCCGACGGCGAGCGCCTGCGCGAACCCGGTGGCCCGCACCTGCCGGCGCACCCGGCGGTCGGAGTAGCCGTACGGGTAGGCGAACGACACCGGCAGCGCGCCCAGCTCGTCGGCGACCAGGTCACGGCAGCGGGTCAGCTCCCGCCGCAGGGCGTCGTCGCCGAGCTGGTCGAGCTGCGGATGGCTGTGGCTGTGACCCCCTATCTCCACGCCCGTGCCGGCCAGTTCGCGCACCTGGTCCCAGTCGAGCATGGTGTCCAGGGCGCCCCCGGTGTCGTAGGGACCCCGGATCCAGCCGGTGGAGACGAACAGCGTGGCGGGGAAGCCGTGCTTGACGAGCACGGGCAGCGCGTGCCGGTACACGCCCGCGTAGCCGTCGTCGAAGGTGACGAGGACGGGGCGGGGCGGCAGCGGGCGGCCGTCGCGCCAGCGGCCGGCGAGGTCGGCGGTGGTGAGCGGGGTGAGCCCCAGCTCGCCGATCAGCTCCATCTGGGCGGTGAACGCCCGCGGGGTGACCGACAGGCCGCGGGTGGCGTCGCTGGGGTCGGTGTCGATCGCGTGGTACATCAGGATCGGCACACCGGTGTCCGCGGTCATCTGCTCTCCCTCCCGACCGGCGCCACGGAGAACGTGGCCCCGCCCCGGCGTGCCCGCACGCTCCCCACGACGTACCCGCCGGCCGCCATGAGCACGCCGGCGACGATCGCCCCGGCCCGTCCCGCGCCGCCCGGCCGGGCCAGCACGGCGTCCCGCAGCCCGCGCGCCACCCCGGCGGGCAGCACCCGGGTGGCGTACCGCCGCTCCGACTCCAGCCCCTTGCCGGCGCCGACACTGCGGGCGACGAGCGCCTTGGACAGGCCCTCGGCGTACGTCCGGGTGCGGAAGTAGCCGAACCGCTCCCGCCCGGCGGGCACCCGGTGGTGGATGACCGCGCGGTCGTCGATCAGCAGCACCGCGTCCGGCACCGCCCGGGTGAGCCGGATGCACAGCTCCGTCTCCTCGCAGCCCAGCGGGCGCTTGTCGCCGTCGCGGCCGATGCCGGTGGCGAAGCCGCCCGCCGCGTCGAACGCGGTCCGGCGGAAGGAGGCGTTGCCGCCGAGCACGTTGCGCACCCGCACCCGGCCGGGCGGCAGGCCGCGGTAGGTGCAGCCGACCACCCAGTCGAACTCCTGCGGGAACCAGGCGGGCCGGCGGCCGGACGCCCAGACGGGCACGGTGCGGCCGCCGACCGCCATCACCCGCGGGTCGGCGTACCCGGCCGCGAAGTGGCGCAGCCAGTCCCGCTCGGCGACGGCGTCGTCGTCGAGGAAGGCGATCACCTCGCCGCGCGAGGCGGCGATGCCGGTGTTGCGGCCCGCGGACAGCCCGCGGGGGCCCGCGTTGGCGAGCACCCGCACGTCCCCGGCCTCCTTGTACTCCCCGGCCAGCCGGTCCAGCAGCGCCTGGTTGTGGTCGACCACCAGCAAGGTCTCCAGCGCCGGCCGGGACTGCTCCCGCACCGAGGAGACCGCCGCGAGGATGTCCGCCCAGCGGTCCTCGGTGTACACGCAGATGACGACGGAGATCGCGGGTCCGTCCGGGGCGCCGTGGTCCGTGACGCCGGCCGCCGCCCCGGCCCTCGTGCTGTCCGGCGCGCTGACCGGCGCGCTGTCCCTCGTGCTGTCCGGCGCGCTGTGCGTGGCGCTCACGACGCCTCTCCCCGCACCGCGTCCAGCATCGGGGAGGTGTGCCGACGGCGGCGCAGGGCCCGCCGGTTGGAGCGCTCCCGCAGGATCACCCGCAGCACCCGCAGCCCGTCGCGCACGGCGCTGAGGTTGCTGGTGCCGTGTATGCGCAGGTACTCGTGGCTGGGTATCTCCTGCACCCTCAGGCCCGCCTTGACCACCCGGATGTTCATCAGGGTCTCGACCTCGAAGCCGGTGCAGTCCAGCTCGATCTTGTCCAGGCAGTGCCGCCAAAAGGCGTTGTAGCCGTAGCACAGGTCGGTGTAGCGGGCGCCGAACTTGCGGTTGACGACCGCGCACAGCGCGCGGTTGCCCAGCTTGCGGATGAAGGTCATGTCGTCGGTGCCGCCGCCGTTGGCGAAGCGGGACCCCTTGGCGAAGTCCGCGCCGGAGACCAGCGCGGAGACGTACGAAACGATCTCGCCGCCGTCGGCCGAGCCGTCGGCGTCGACCATCACGATGATGTCGCCGGTGCAGGCCGCGAACCCGGTGGTCAGGGCGTCCCCCTTGCCCTTGCCGCGCTGCCGGACGACCTTCACGCCGGGCCACAGCGCGCGGGCCACCTCGACGGTGTCGTCGGTCGAGTTGCCGTCGACCAGGACCACTTCGTGTATCCACGCCGGCAGGGTCTTGAAGACGTACGGCAGGTTCTCCGCCTCGTTCATGGCGGGGATCACCACGCTCACCGGTGGCGCGATGGCCAGATGAGAGGAGACGGGCCGGTACGCGGTGGTCCTGGCCTGCTCCTCGCCCGGGTCGGCCGGGCGCAGTACTGAGCTCATGAGTCCGAATCCCTCTCGTCCGGTGGGCCGCCCACCCCCGGGCGGCCCGGCTGTGTGTCCGGTTCGAAAGGGGGGTTGTCACTGGCACACCTCACCGGCGACCCGAAAAACGGCAGCCGGTTGCGCGGCACGTCCCGGCCCACGCACGCGCGCACAGGCACGCACGTCCGGCCGGCCACGGCACCCCCCTACCGCGCCCCGCCCCGGCACCACCGCGGCCCTGAGCCCCTCCCCGGTTCCGCTGTGTGATGGTCCGATGCGGGTGAGATGCACGACGGTATTGATGGTTGAACCACTATGGCAAGACCTGCAACCAGGTCTCACGTTTTTGTCGGTTTATCCACGGCCGCCCGGCCTGAGCGGATCTTTCCCACCCGTTTGAGCAGCCGGTCGGCGGGTTCGAACAGTTCGGGCCGGGACACCACGGCGTTGCGCAGCGCCCGCACCGGGGCCCGGCGCGCCCGGTGGCCCAGCGCCACCGGGTGACGGCGGGTCACCCACCCCTCCGACACGCGGATGTCGCGCGTCTTCAGGGATTCCTTGTATTCCTTGCGGCCCCGGCCCAGATCCAGATAGGCGATGCCGTCGGCCGCGGCGGCCTCGGCCATCCGCAGATGCAGGATCAGGCCCGGGGAGTACTTGGCGAACGCCGGGTCGTACGCCGGGAACCAGCAGGCGAGAACGCGCTCGCTGCGCAGCCCGAAGTGGGCGGCGACCGGACGGCCGTCCGCGTAGAGCACCGAGAGGTTCCCGGCGAACCGGTCGGTGCGGGTGTGGAACAGATGGCGGACCAGGTCGGTGATCCAGTCCTGGGCGAAGCGGTCGCTGCGGCCGGTGCGGCGGTACTGCGCCGACTTCCACTCCATCAGGGTGCGCAGCGCGGCCGGGTCCCGCTCGTCGTGCACATAGCGGAGCCCGCCGGTGTCCCGGTCCAGCTTGCGCTCCTTGGCGAGCGTGGTCCGGGTGAACTTGGGCGAGCGCTCGCGCAGCCCGGCGAGATAGGTGTCGTAGCCCTGGTCGACGTCCATGACCGGGGACGGGAAGGTGCCCGAGATCCCGGCCTCGAACGGCCGCTGGCCGTCCACCAGGTGGTCGAACTCCCACACGGCGAGCCCGCAGGCGCGCAGCAGCCGGCCGGCGTCCCAGGTGAACCCGGGCCGGTGCACCACGCCCTGCGCGTCCGAGACGCCGAGCCCGACGGCCCGGCCGACCCCGGCGGCGGACCGCTGGAACGGGAGGAACGCGGCCGGTTCGCCGCCCTCCCGGACCACCGCGATCCGCACCCCGCGCCGGTACCTGCCCACCGCGAGCGCGAACTCGGGGGACAGGAAGGGGTTCGCGAGCTGCGGCGCCCCGTGCAGATGCGCCTTGGCCTGCAGGGCGGTCCACGCCCCCCGGTCGGCTGCGGTCAGCTCGCCCGGGCGGTACACGCTGATGTCCACGTCACTAGCCCTGTCTCTTCGGTGTACGGCGGGCCGGCCGGCGCAGGAGGGCCGACAGGAGAACGAGGGCGCTGAACGCGGTCACGGCCGCCAGTCCGGCGCCCGCCGACCAGTGGTGGGTGGCGAGCAGGAGCTGGGCCACGAGCATGTCGACGGCGACCGCGCCCGCCAGCGAGGCGACGGTGCGGCCGAAGGGTTCCAGCCCGGTGAGCGCGGCGGCGATCGCCGCGGCCGGTGCCGCGAGCAGGAAGAACAAGGTGAACGGGGCGCGCAGCGGCGAGCCCGAGCCGGTGAGCGCGAGCAGCGCGCCCAGCCCCCCGATGGCGGTCGCGGCGCCCGCGAGCAGTGGCGTCAGGTCCCTCCCCGGTCCTGGCCGCGTCCGCTCGGCGTCGTCCGCCTCGTCCGCCTTGTCCGCCGCGTCCGCCGTCTCTGTTCCGTCCGCCCCTCCTGTTCCGTCTGTTCCGTCTCTTCCGTCTGGAGTTCGGTCTGGATCGGTTGTGCTGCGGATGTTCTGCATGGGCGACTTTGCCCCCCGAAGCGCCGGATGCCGGGCTTCAATGTGGCCCAGTGCCGAGGGGGCCGTCAAGAGCGCGCACGTGTTCCCCGGAGGCGTCGCGCGCCCCCGGGGAACCGTGATCACATCCGCTCGCGGAGCATCAGGGGACGAGCCTCAGCAGCCGGTTGGGCGAGCCGGTGCCCGGGCTGGTGACCTTGCCGGTGGTGGCGCCGGCGGTCAGCGCGGACGCGACCTGCGCCGGGGTCGCCGAGGTGTGGTTGGCCAGGTAGACGGCGGCCGCGCCCGCGACGTGCGGGGTCGCCATCGAGGTGCCGGAGATGGTGTTGGTCGCGGTGTCGCTGGTGTGCCAGCCCGCCGTGATGGAGGAGCCGGGCGCGAAGATGTCGAGCACCGAGCCGTAGTTGGAGTAGCTGGCGCGGGCGTCGGTGCTGGTGGTGGCGCCGACCGTGATGGCCTCGGTGACCCGGGCCGGGGAGGACGAGGAGGCGTTGGTGTTGCTGTTGCCCGCCGCGACCGCGTAGGTGACGCCGCTGGCGATGGAGTTGCGCACCGCGGTGTCCAGGGTGCTGGAGACGCCGCCGCCGAGGGACAGGTTGGCGACCGAGGGGCCGGAGTGGTTCCTGGTCACCCAGTCGATGCCCGCGATGACGCCCGCCGTGGTGCCCGAGCCGCTGTTGTTCAGCACCCGCACCGCGACGATCCTCGCCTTCTTGGCGACGCCGTAGGTGGAGCCCGCGATCGTGGTGGCCACGTGGGTGCCGTGGCCGTTGCCGTCCTGGGCGGTGGTGTCGCCGTCGACGGCGTCGTAGCCGTTGACGGCCCGGCCGCTGATCTGGGAGTGGGTGATGCGCACGCCGGTGTCGATGACGTACGCGGTCACGCCGCTGCCCGCGGTGTCCGGGTAGGTGTAGGTGCCGGACAGCGGGAGCGAGGCCTGGTCGATGCGGTCCAGGCCCCAGGGCGCGTTGGTCTGGGTGGCGTCGATGGAGACGCGCTGGTTCTGCTCGACCGCGGCCACCGCCGGGTCGGCGGCGAGTCTCTTCGCCTCGGCCGCCGAGAGGGTGGCGGCGTAGCCGTTCAGCGCGCTGCCGAACGTCCGCTTGACGGAGCCTCCGTACTCCTTGATGAGGTTCTTGCCCTGGCTGGACGTGGCCTTGAAGCCCGCGCCCTTCTTGAGCGTGACGATGTAGCTGTCCTTGATCGCGGTGGGGGAGTCGGCCGCGAGCACGGTGCCCACGGCCGGGGCGGCCTGGGCGGGGAGGGTGGTGAGCCCGCCCACGAGGGCGGCGGTGGCCAGGCTGGTTATCGCGGCGAGCCGCACCTTCTTGCTCCGCAGGTGTGCCATTACGAGGGAGTCCTCCTCTAGGCGGCGCGCGCGCCCCGGGTGGGGCGCCGCGCGTGTGGGGGATGCGCGCGTTGTCGCGCACACGGCCCGGAGCGGCGCGTACCGCTCCGGACTGAGGTAAAGCGTGGGTGATCTACGGGTGGGGAACAAGGGAGTTGAACACCCATCAACAAATCTGTCATGTACGCGAAATCAAGCGCACGGGGGCGTACGCGTATCGGTCCGGAAAGTGATCGGTGACGGTCCGAAAATCGCCGGAACCACGTGATGACCGATCAGGAACCAATCGGTAGCGCACACAAAAAGACTTGGCATGGACACTTCCCGTCAACACGCGTAGTTGGTACCACGGTTGAGGCAGAGATCCTGCTAAAGGGAGGTTGCATGAGACGTTCCCGACTTGTCGCATACGTGGCCTCGGTACTCCTCGGCGTCGTAGCGACGCTCACCGGAGCCACCGCGGTCCACGCGTCAGAAGCCGCCGCCACCGGATACGTGGCGCTCGGCGACTCCTACTCCTCCGGCGTCGGCGCGGGCAGCTACATCAGCTCCAGCGGCGACTGCAAGCGCAGCACGAGGGCGTACCCGTACCTGTGGGCCGCCGCCAACGCCCCCGCCTCCTTCCACTTCACCGCCTGCTCGGGCGCCCGCACCGACGACGTCCTCGCCGGTCAGCTCGCCCCGCTCGGCACGGGCACCGGCCTCGTGTCCATCAGCGTCGGCGGCAACGACGCCGGCTTCGCGGACGTCATGATCACCTGTGTGACGCAGTCCGACAGCGCCTGCGTCAGCCGCATCAACACCGCCAAGGCGTACGTCGACAGCACCCTGCCCGGCAAGCTCGACGCCGTGTACGACGCCATCCGCTCCAAGGCGCCGTCGGCCCACGTCGTCGTCCTCGGCTACCCCCGCTTCTACCAGCTCGGCACCGCCTGCCTCGGCCTGTCCGAGACCAAGCGCGCCGCCATCAACCAGGCCTCCGACCATCTGAACGCCGCGATCGAGAAGCGCGCCCTGAACCACGGCTTCACCTTCGGTGACGTGCGCACCACGTTCACCGGCCACGAGATCTGCTCCGGCAGCTCGTGGCTGCACAGCGTCAACTGGCTCAACATCGGTGAGTCGTACCACCCGACCGCGAACGGTCAGTCCGGCGGCTACCTGCCGGTGTTCCGCAGCGCGGCCTGACCCTCACGCGCTCGGTGAGGCGGAGGCCCCGTCCGACGGGGTCTCCGTCACACACGTCACCGAGAACGCCACCTTCCCGGACGTGGTGTGCACCGGCTCACGCACCTCCACCCCGATCGCGTTCTCGAACGTCCCGCTGTCGTCGTACGTCGTCACGGTCACCCGGTCCTGCGCGCTGCTGCCGCCGCCCGCCGGGAACGACAGCGTCTTCCACCCGCCGTCGAACGGCTCGCCGTCCTCGTCCACCCACTGGTACACGACCCGTGCCGGTACCCGGCCCACCGTGAACGTCGCCGTGAACCGCGGCGCGTCCTCGGCCGGCGGCGGACACGGCCCCTCGTACTCGGTGCGCGCCCCGGTGACCGCCACGGTCACCGACTGGGGCGGCGGAGTGCTGGAAGCGCTGCGGCTCGGGCGGGGACTCGGGCTCGAACTCGGCGCAGGGGAGGGGGACTTCCCGCCAATCTCCTCGTCCGAGGGCGTCGGCGAACCCTGCTGCACCGTGGGGGTGTCCGTGCCGGCGCCCGTGTTCCCGCCGTCCGGGTCCTCGCGGTTCAGCAGCGCGTACGTCAGCCCCGCGACGGCCAGCGCCAGCGCGGCCACGCCCGCGACCAGGGCGGTCACGGCCCGGCGGTCACGGGACGGCGGCTCCCGGCCGGGGGCGGTGGGGGTGGCGGCGCCGGTCGAGTGGCCCCCCTGTCCCGGCGGCGGGGCGGCGGCCCCCGCGGCACCCGCGGCGACGGTCGGCGCGTACGGCGCGTACGGCGTCGTCGGGGCCGTGTCCGCGTGACCGGCGCGCGGAGTACCGCCCGCGTCGACGAGCCGCAGCTCCCGCTCGGCCCGCTCGGCGGACAGCCGCTGGGCCGGGTCCTTGCGCAGCAGCCCCTCGATGACCGGACCGAGCGGGCCCGCCCGGCGCGGCGGCGGCAGCTCCTCGTCGACGATGGCCCGCAGCGTGCTCAGCGGGGTGTCCTGCCGGAACGGCGAACTGCCCTCCACCGCCGCGTACAGCAGCACGCCCAGCGACCACAGGTCGGACTCCGGACCCGGCGTGCGGCCCAGCGCCCGCTCCGGCGCCAGGAACTCCGGCGAGCCGACGACCTCACCGGTCATGGTCAGCGCGGAGCTGCCCTCGACCATGGCGATCCCGAAGTCGGTGAGCACCACCCGGCCGTCGTTCGACAGCAGCACGTTCGCCGGTTTCACGTCCCGGTGCAGCACCCCCGCCGCGTGCGCGGCCCGCAGCGCGGACAGCACCTCCGCGCCGATGCGCGCCGCCCGCCGCGGGGCGATCGGACCCTCCGCTTCCAGCAGCTCTGCCAGCGAGATGCCCCGCACCAGCTCCATCACGATCCAGGGGCGGCCCTCCTCGGTCGCCACGTCGTACACGGTCACCACATTGCGGTTCGCGACCCGCGCGGCGGCCCACGCCTCGCGCTCCAGCCGCGCGTACATCCGCTCCACGTCGGACGCGGCCAGCCCCGCCGGGGCGCGCACCTCCTTCACGGCGACCTCGCGGTGCAGCACCTCGTCACGGGCCCGCCACACCGTGCCCATACCGCCCTCGCCGAGCGGGGACATCAGCCGGTAGCGCCCCGCGATCAGCCGTTCACGACCCGGTACGTCGGAGACGGGCGTCCCCCATTCGCATCCGGGCGAAATCCCTGTTTCTTCACGAAAGTAGCTCACCCGAGTGCCGTTGCCGCCCCTTTGAGCACCAATCCGGCACCGAGGGCCACGACCACGGACGCCGACCCCAGCGGGGCGCCGCGCCGCAGCGCCCGCGCCAGCGGGCCCGCGGGCCGCCGGACCCGCGCCGCGAGGCCCGCACCCAGCCGGAACACGGCGAACCCGGCCGCGGTGAGCGTCACCGCGAGCCCCGCGCCGTACGCGACGACCAGCAGCAGCCCGAACCAGGCCCGCCCCAGCGCCGCCGCGCCGACCAGCACGACGACCGCGGAGGGGCTGGGGACGAGCCCTCCGGCGAAACCGAGGAAGAGGGTGCCGCGGAGGGAGGGGCGGGGGTGGGGGTGTGGGTGGTCGTGGGGGTGGGGGTGGGGGTGGGCGTGCTCGTCAGCGTGGTCGTGGTCGCGCTCGTGTTCGTCGTCGTGGGAGTGGGCGTGGGCATGACCGTGTGAGTGCCCGTGCTCATGCCCGTGCCCGTGTCCTCGGTTGCGCCAGGCCCGGCGTACGAGGGTCACTCCCGCCGCCGTGACCAGGGCGCCGCTCGCGATGCCCAGCCAGGCGACCACGGACGGCGCGGCCGCCGAACCGGCCGTGACGAGCAGGCCGAGGGCGACCACGCCGAGGGTGTGGGTGGCCGTGACCGACGCGGCCAGCGGCAGCACGTCCCGCAGCCGGGCCCGGCCGCCGCGGGCCGCCGCCGTCGCGGCCATCAGCGTCTTGCCGTGGCCCGGCGCCAGCGCGTGCAGCGCGCCCAGGCCGAGCGCGACGGCCAGGGCGAGCGCGGCGAAGCCGGGGGTGAGGTCGTGACGGGCGACCAGGGAGCCGAGGGCGCTGGTGAAGCGGTCGGCGCCGCGCGGCAGCACGGACGCGGCGGGCGCGTCCCGGTCCCCCTCCCCGGCGAGCCCGGGGCCGCCGGGGCGCAGGCGCAGCGACGCCGAGGTGGTGTCGGCCGGCGAGGACAGCAACTCCTCGGGATAGCGGGTCAGTTCCCGGGACACCGACTCCTCGGGCACGTCCGACGCGGTGAGCGTCGTACCGTCGCCGCGTGCCGTGATCTCCCGCCAGCCGGGGCCGACGGCCGCGCCCGCGCCGCGGAAGCCGACGGTCACCGGGCCGTCCTTGGGGAGCGGGGCCGTCAGCCGGCATTCCACGCGGAGGGTGTCGAGCCCCGCCCTCCCCGGCCGGACGTGTCCGGCGGCGGTGACGACGGTGAGCGGGACGCCGCGTCCGCCGACGGTGACCCGGCTGTCGCGCGCGGCCCGCGCGCACCGCTGCCGGGCCCAGGCGTCCAGGCCGCGCCGCTCGATCGCGGGCCGGGCCTGCGCCGCCGGGATCTCGGCGAAGTCCTCGACGTGCTCGACGCGCAGTTCGCCGGGGCCGGCGACCAGCCCGTCGTACTGGCTGACGGTGAAGTCGCCCAGCGGATGGGCTGCGGCGGTCCCGGCGGGCAGCAGGACGAGCGCGCAGGCGGCCACGGCGGACGCGGCGAGGTGGCGGGGCCTCACTGAGCGCCCCCCAGGCCCTTGAGCGCAGCCCTCGCCTCGCGGGCGCCCCGCGGGGAGAAGCCCGGGTTCAGCCCCAGCGCCGCGGTGAGGGAGGCGCGGGCGTCCGCGTCGCGGCCCAGCGCCCGTTCGATCATGCCGCGGTGGTAGTGGAACGCGGCGTCGCGGTAACCGGTCGCGGTGGCCCGGCGGGCGTACGCCAGCGCCTCGGCGTCCCGTCCGTTCGCGTGCAGGGCCCAGGCGAGCGCGTCGGCGGTGTGCACCGTACGGCGGCGCTCCCACTCGGCGCGGGCCGCGCGCAGCGCCGTTTCCGCGTCGCCGAGGTCGGCAGCCGCGAGGGCGGTGTCCAGATCGGGATTGACGCCGCCCGCGCGGGCGAGGTCGGTCCAGGCGCCGACGAGGGCGTACTGCGCACGCGCCTTCGCCTTGTCGCCCCGCGCCTCGTACAGCTCGCCGAGCAGCACCAGCGGGCCGGGCAGCGGGGCGCGGGTGACGACCCGCTCCGCCGTGCGGACCGCCCCCGCCAGGTCGCCGCGGGCGGCCTGGGCGCGCGCCCGGCCCTCCAGCGCGGGCAGCTGGCCGGGGTCGGCGGCGAGGGCGCGGGCGTAGTGCCGCAGGGCCGCCGCGTGGTCCCCCCGGGCGAAGGCGAGCCGCCCGAGCGCGGTGGCCACGTACGCCACGTCGCCGGGCGCGCGGGCCGAGCCGAGCGCCCGCTCCAGGACCCGGCGCGCGGTGCGGACGTCGCCGCGCAGCTCACTGACGTACGCGTACCGCGTGAACACCGGTACGCCCGGCCGCCGGGTGTCGGCGAGGCGGGCTGCGCGCGAGGCCTCGGGGTAGCGGCCCAGCTCGACCAGGGCGTCGATACGGCTGCACAGGGCGCGCTCGTTGTACGGGTTGCTCCGCAGCGCGCGGTCGGCGTGGCGGAGCGCGCCGGTGAAGTCGTGCCGGGCGGCGGCGAGGGCGGCGCGACCGGCGAGCGCCTGGTCGTTGCCGGGCCGCAGGGCCAGCGAGCGGTCCAGGGCGCGTTCGGCCCGCGGATAGCGGGAGGGGTCGCCGGTGGTCCGGGCCTGCTCGACGTAGGCGAGAGCGAGGGTCGCCCAGCCGGTGAAGTCCCTCGGCTGAGCGCGCAGATGGGCCTGGAGCGCGGTGACGCCCGCGTCGAGGTCGCCCTGCGGGAGCAGGGCCGGGGACACGGGCGCCGGGGACACCGGCCGCGGGCCGGGCCGGCCGGGCTCGCCGACCGCGATCGACGTGCCCGTCAGGGCCACCGCCAGCAGCGCGGCACAGCCCGCGAGCCGCAGGGCGCGCCCGCGCCGTGACCCGGTGTCGTTGTCGTGCGTCGTACGGGGGACCATGCCTCTCCTCGTGCGGCGGTACGGAAGGTGGAGCGGAGGCCGCGCGGCGGTGGGGTCGTCGTGCGGCGGTGGGGGAGGGGGCGCGGTGGTGCCGGGGCGGGGGCCGGGAAGGTGATGTGGTGGTGCCGGGGCCGGCCCCCAGGCGGTGGGGTGTCGTGAGGCGGCGGCCCGGCGTGAGGCACCGGTGCCGGGGCGGTGCGTCCCGGCATCCGCGCCGTACGGGGACGGCGCCTGCGCCGCCGGGCGGTCCCGCCCACGGGCGGGCGTCCCCGCCGTACGGAAGAGGGCGCGGCCCGCGCCGTGGGGGTTGGGGAGGTACGGGCCGCGCCGGTCTCGGGAGGGCCGCCGGGTCAGTAGGCCCGGCCCCTGCCGCGGCGCCACCACGCCAGCGCCGCGCCGATCAGCAGGACGCCCAGCGCGCCGGCGCCCGCGGACAGGGCGATGAGGGAGGTGTCGGCGCCGCCGGAGGACGCGCCCGCGGGGCGCAGCGCGTCACCGAGCCCGCTGCGGACGTCGGCGTTTCCGGAGGTGCCCTGGGCGAGCGGGCCGCGCGAGCCCTCCGCCGGCAGGGCGAGATACGGGAACGCCTTGCCGAACTTCTTGTCGTTGGCGTCGACCGCGTCCCCCAGGTCGTTCTCCGCGCCGACCAGCTCGCCCTCGACCACCTGCAGCGCGGCGTCGATCACGTCGTCGGTGAGCCGGCGGCCGTTGGGGAAGCCCGCGGTGTCGCCGTCGAGGACACCGAGCCGCTTCGGGTCCTTCGCGGGCTTGACCGCGGTGTTCAGGCGCAGCTGCTCCGCCGGGGTGACGTGCGGCGGCTGGTTGAGGTCCTTCACGCCCTTGAGGAAGACGTCGACGAGGTCGGTGCGCGGCTCGGCCGGGGCCTTGATCTTGTAGATGGCCTCGATGAGCTTCGGCAGCTCGGGGTGGGTGACGTTCTTCAGGAACCTCGCGTCGTCGCGGGGCGTGGAGGCGTTGAAGACGTCCTTGTCCTTCTGCGGGTTGACGACCTCGTTTACCAGCGGATTGCCCAGCCGCGACACCTGCCGGAAGTGCCCCTGGGCGTTCTTGCGCTGGGTGGTGGACCAGATGCCGACGACCGGCTGGTGCGCCGACTCGGTGATCAGGTCCGTGGGGACCTGGAGCGCGATGGAGTTGACGTTGTAGCCCTTGAGGGTGTCGTTGCCGACCTCGGTGAGGTTCCCGCCGTACAGCAGGTCGAAGACGCGCAGGTCCAGGAAGAACGGGTCGTCCGCCTGCCCGGCGAACGTCGTCGCGCCGCCGGGCAGTTCCCGTACCGCCTGGGCGCGCAGTTCGCCGTAGTCCGGCATGGACGCCTTGCCGACGTTCGACGGCGCCACCGGCACCTCGGCGGCGATCCTCGTGCGGGACACCGGGCGCAGGTTCTTCAGCCGGATCAGCTCGATGTCGTACGTCTGTGTCACGTTCAGGTCCGGGTCGTCCAGGCTCTCGACCGGCCCGGTGTTGTACAGGAACGTGTTGCCGTTCTTCACGTGCGTGCGGAAGGTGTAGCGGAAGACCAGGTCCTCCCGCGCGTCCCCGTCGCGGTCGACGCGCAGGTCGTACTGCGCGTCCTCGGCGAAGGGGAAGAAGTTCGGCCCGCCGGCCGGCTCCTCGAAGGGGATCCAGTTGGCGATGAGCGTCGTCGTGTCCGGCTTGTCGGGGCTGACGAACGCGTAGAGGTCGGTGTTGTCGAACTGCGGGGTCCCGGAGATCAGCGGGGCCTCCCGGTGGCTGGAGGCGGCGGCCGCCCCCGGCTCCAGCGCGGTCACACCGGCGGCCGCGAGCCCCCCGGCGGCCAGCGCGCCACACACGAGCGCGGTCACGCCGCGTCCGGCCCCGCTCCTGGAGATAGCTGTCATGCCGTCCGTCCTCCGTGCCTGCTTGCCTGACGCGGGGGATTCGGCACGGGCCGCGGGGCGGATTGGTCCGGTCGGGAAAAAATCCGGGAGCCCCGGAACAACGTCCGGAGTCCCGGAACAACGTCCGGCAGTCCCGGAACAACGTCGGGGAGCCCCGGAACACCATCCGGAGTCCCGGGAGGAAATCCGGGAGCCGGCCGGTTTCCCCGCCGCGCGACCCGCGTTTTCGGCCCGCTGATCCGTACTCCCGTCCGACAGGTGACAGGGAGGGGGAAGCGGGTGGAGGCGGACGAGCTTCTGCTGCGCGTGGCGGGCGGCGACCAGCGGGCCTTCGAGGATCTGTACACGCTGGTGTCCGGCCCGGTGTTCGGTCTGGTCAAGCGGGTGGTGCGGGATCCGGCCCAGTCGGAGGAGGTGGCCCAGGAAGTGCTGCTCGAACTGTGGCGATCCGCACGGCGGTTCGACCCGGGGCGCGGCAGCGCGCTCGCCTGGGTGCTGACCCTCGCCCACCGGCGCGCCGTGGACCGGGTGCGCAGCGCCCGCGCGGCGGCCGACCGCGAGCAGCGGGAGGCGCTGCGCGCCCGGGCGCCCGCCTTCGACCAGGTCGCCGAGGAGGTGGAGGCGGGCCTGGAACGGGAGTGGGTGCGCCGCTGCCTGCACCGGCTCACCGCCCTCCAGCGCCAGTCCGTCACCCTCGCCTACTACGACGGCTACACCTACCGCGAGGTCGCCGAACGGCTGTCGCTGCCGCTGGGCACGGTCAAGACCCGGATGCGGGACGGGCTGACCCGGCTGCGGGACTGCCTCGGAGGTGCGGCATGAGCCTGTTCGGGCGGCTGCTGCGCCGCGACGACCCCCACTCGCTCGCCGCGCCCTACGCCCTCGACGCGCTCGAACCCGACGAGCGGCGCCGGTTCGAGCGGCATCTGGCCCGGTGCGGGCGGTGCGACGCCGAGGCGCGGGCGCTCACCGAGGACGCGGTGCGGCTGGCCTTCTCGGCGGCCGAACCCGCCCCGCCCGCCCTGCGCGAGCGCGTCATGGCCGCCGTACGGGCCACCCCGCAGGAGGCCGCCGCCGCACCAGGGCACGCGCCGCGGCTGCCGCCGCACGTCTGGGGCGTCCAGCCGCCGCGGGCGCGGGCCCGCACCCCCCGGGCGCGCCCGCTGCTCATGCCGTTCGCGACGGTGACCGCCGCCGCGGCCCTCGTGGTCGCCGCGCTGTTCGCCGTCCAGGCGGAGCGGACGCGGGACGAACTCGCCGCGGAGCGCGACCGGGCACGTGAGATCGCCCACGTCCTGAGCGCGGGGGACGCCCGCGCGGCGTCCGGCCGGGACGCGCGGGGCCGCACGATCGGAGTAATCGCTTCCGTTTCGACGGGGCGCGCGGTGGTGACCCTGCGGGGGTACGGCGAGCCGCCCGGCGAACACGTGCACCAGCTGTGGCTCATGCGTCCCGGCGCGCCACCGCGCTCTCTGGGCCTCTTCGACGGCGATACGCCCTTGGCCGCGTCCGGCCTGGACAGCGCGGCGACGTCACTCGCCGTCACCGTCGAACCCGACGGGGGCTCAGACCGGCCCACGACCACGCCCGTTGTCCAACTCGCCCTGAATTCGGTCGGATTCGGAGAGTAATCGAAGACGCGTCGTCAACACCCTTATGGGGAAGGTGTTTCCTGTGACCGCGATACACGCGTGCCCCGAGGGGGCGATAGGGTTACCCTGCCCGGGCCGGGTGGACTCGTACGGGTGGGGAGTGACATGGAACAGATAACTGTGCGCAGCAGGGCCAGGGTCCCTGCGATCACCTACGGAAGCAGCGCGAGCAGTACGCGCCTCGACCGCCATCTCGCGGTGCTGGCGGGTCCCGCCGTGCCGCGGCAGAAGACGGCCGAGGCCACCTCGCTGATGCTGGAGCTGACCGCGCGTGAGCCCGCGCACCGTCCCAGCGCCACGGGCGCCCGAGTGAGCCGCGTCTCGCTCTTCGCCCCGCTGCGCAGGCTCCGCCGCACCCTGTTCGGCGGGCACTGACCGGCACGGGCGCTCCCCGAGGACCGCGTCCCGGACCCCGGGGGCCGCTTCCCCGAACCGCGCTCAGGCCGCCACACCGTCCCGGCGCAAGGCTGCGATCTCGTCGTCCGTCATCCCCACGGCACGCAGCAGCGCCTCGGTGTGCCGGCCGAGCGCGGGGACGTCACCCATCCGTGCGGGTTCCCCACCCGGCAGGGTGATCGGCGGCAGCAGCGCCCGCAGCGGCCCCACCGGCGAGCCCACCTCCCGCCACCGCTCCCGCGCCGCGAGCTGCGGGTGCTCCGCCACCTCGCGGACGTCCCGCAGCCGCGCGCACGCGATCCCCGCCCCTTCCAGCCGTGCCAGCGCCTCGTCGGCGTCCAGCACGCTCAGCGCCTTCGCCACCAGCTCGTCCGTGCGGTCCCGGTTCGCCACCCGCGCCGCGTTCGTCGCGAACGCCGGGTCCGTGCCCAGCCCCGGTTCGCCCAGCACCCGTTCGGCCAGCCGCCGCCACTCCCGGTCGTTCTGCACCGACAGCAGCACCCGCCCCCCGTCCGCCGTCGGGTACGCGTCGTACGGCGCGATCACCGCGTGCGCGAGACCGGTGCGCGCCGGGGGTGCGCCGTCGTGCATCGCGTGGTGCAGCGGATGCCCCATCCACTCCGCCAGCGCCTCCAGCATCGAGACCTCCACCGGCCCGCCCCGCCCGGTCGTCCCCCGCCGCACCAGCGCGGCCAGCACCCCGGAGAAGGCGTACATGGCGGCCGCGATGTCCGCCGCCGGAATGCCCGCCTTCACCGGCTGCTCCGGCGTCCCGGTCACCGACACCAGGCCCGCCTCGCACTGCACGAGCATGTCGTAGGCCCGCTTGTCCGCGTACGGTCCCGACCCGCCGTAGCCGGATATGTCCACGGCGATCAGCCGCGGGTGCGCCGCGCACAGCGTCGCCGCGTCCAGGCCGAGCCGGGCCGCCGCGCCGTGCGCGAGGTTCTGCACGAACACGTCCGCGTCAACGATCAGCCGCCGTACGACGTCCAGCCCGCGCGGGTCCTTCAGGTCCAGCGCGATCGACTCCTTGCCCCGGTTGCACCACACGAAGTGCGAGGCCAGACCGCGGGCGGCGGTGTCGTAGCCGCGCGCGAAGTCGCCGCCGTCGACCCGCTCCACCTTGATCACCCGCGCGCCGAGATCGGCGAGCTGACGGGTGGCGAACGGGGCGGAGACGGCCTGCTCGACGGCGACGACGGTGATGCCCTCCAGGGGCAGGGGAAGACGCTCCATGGGGTGGATCATGCCCCTGCCCAGGGACTCTGTCAGCAGCGGTTACCGGTTCCCGGCCGAGAACCGGCGCACGGCGGCCGGGGCGAACACGGCGATCAGCACCGCGCACCAGGCCAGCGAGCCCGCGACCGGATGCGCCACCGGCCAGGCCGCCCCCTGCGGCACCGGGGCGTTGCCGAAGAGGTGCCGTACGGCCGTGGTGACCGCGCTGATCGGGTTCCACTCGGCGAGGGCGCGCAGCCAGGCGGGCAGGCCCTCGGTGGGGATGTAGGCGTTGGACAGCAGCGGCAGCACGAAGGTGACCGCACCGAGCTGGCCGGCCGCCTCCTCGTCGCGGGTGAGCAGACCGAGGAAGATGCCCGCCCAGACGCAGGCGAACCGGAACAGCAGCAGCAGGGCGACGGCCCCCGCCGCCCCGGCCGCCGATCCCTCGACGCGCCAGCCCATCGCCAGCCCCACCAGCAGGAACGGCACCGTGCCCGCCGCCGTGACGACCAGGTCCGCGACGGCCTGGCCCAGCGGCACCGCGGCCCGGCTGACCGGCAGGGTGCGCAGCCGGTCGGTCACGCCCCGGTGGGTGTCCTGGGCGGCCTGGAACATCCCGGTCATCACCCCGCCCGCGGCCGTCGCCACCAGCAGCCCCGGCACCAGGAAGGAGCGGTACGCGGCGCCGGGCATGGCGAGCGCGCTGCCGAAGACGTAGCCGAAGAACAGCAGCATGGTGACCGGCATGGTCTGGGTGAGGATCAGCAGCCCCGGGTTGTTGCGGGCCCGCTGGAGCTGGCGGGCGAGCAGGGCGGTGCCGTCGTGGGCGAGCGTGCTCATGCGGCGGGCTCCTTCTCGGTGAGGCGCAGGAAGACGTCGTCGAGGGTCGGTGGCCTGAGGCTCGCGTCGAGCAGCGGCACGCCCGCCGCGTCGAGTTCGCGCACCAGGCGGGGCAGGGTGAGCGTGGTGTCGCGGGTGACCGCGCCGACGGCGGCCCGGTCGTGGTCGAAGACGGGGCGTCCGCCGGTGAGCCGGTCGAGGACACCCGCCGCCCGCACCATCGCGCCGGCGTCCGCGACGACCACCTCCACGTGTGTCCCGACGAGTGCCTTCAGTTCGGCCGGGGAGCCGGTGTGCGCGACCCGGCCGTGGTCCACCAGGGCGATGTCGTCGGCGAGCCGGTCGGCCTCCTCCAGGTACTGGGTGGTCAGCACCACCGTCGTGCCGTCCGCCCGCAGCGCGCGCACCGCCTCCCACACGCCGCTGCGGGACACCGGGTCGAGGCCGGTGGTCGGCTCGTCGAGGAACAGCACCTCCGGGCGGCGGACCAGGCTCGCCGCCAGGTCCAGCCGGCGGCGCATCCCGCCCGAGTAGGCCGAGGCGGGCCGGTCCGCGGCCTCGGTGAGCCCGAAGCGCTCCAGCAGCTCGTCGGCGGCCCGCGCCGGTCCGCGCACCCGGTGCAGCCGGGCGAACAGCCGCAGGTTCTGACGCCCCGTGAGGTCGCCGTCGACCGACGCGTACTGCCCGGTGACGCCGATTCGGCGGCGGACCTCCGCCGCCTCGCGGACCAGGTCGTGCCCCGCGATCCGCGCCGAGCCCGCGTCCGGGCGCAGCAGCGTGGTCAGCAGCCGGACGGCGGTGGTCTTGCCCGCGCCGTTCGGGCCGAGCAGCCCGCAGACCGTGCCCCGGGCGACCGCGAGATCCAGCCCGCGCAGGGCGCGCACCTCGCCGAAACGCTTTTCCAGTCCTTCACTAAGTACAGCGTACGTAGTAGTCATGACCCGACCATAGCGCACTACGTACGGTGTACGTAACTACGATGGTGGGCGAGGTGATGACCGATGGCGGGCCGAGCGGCCGAACCCCATGTGATCTGGGCGCGCCCCGAACGGACGGGGCGTGGGCCGAGGCCCGCGTACACCCGTTCCGACATCGCGGCCGCGGCCGTCCGCATCGCCGACGCGGAAGGGCTGGACGCGGTGTCGATGCGGCGGGTCGCCGCCGAGCTGGGCTGCGGCACGATGTCGCTGTACAACTACGTCCCCCGCAAGGAGGACCTGTACGAGCTGATGGTGGACGCCGTCGGCGCCGAGCACGAGATCCGCGAGCCCTCGGGCGACTGGCGGGCCGACATGCTCCGCAACGCGCGGGAGACGCGCGCCATCATGCGCCGGCACACCTGGGTGCCGCGCCTGATGCCGGGTGTGTACGGCTTCAGCCCCCACACCCTGCGCTACCTGGAGCACTGCCTGGCCTGCCTGGAGCCGCTGGACGTCCCCTACGGCACCAAGATGGAGCTGGTCGCCCTCGTCAACGGCGTCGTCACGACGTACGCCGCGAACGAGATCGCCACCGTCGAGCGCGCCCGGTCCATGCCGTGGTCGGCGGAGGAGGAGAACGCGGTCCGCATGGCCTACCTCGGCAGCCAGGTGGCCGGCGGTGCCTACCCGCGCCTGGCCGCGGCCTTCCGGGAGGCGAGCGGGCCGGTCGATCTGGAGGCGGTGTTCCAGCGGGCACTCGAACGTGTGCTGGACGCCTTCGACCCCGACCTGCGCCGGGCGGGCGGGAACGCGGCGGACGCCCCCTAAATCAGGGCCAGTTGCCCCTCGGGTCCCTCCTCGGGTTCGGTCAGGACCGAGGCCGGCCGGCGGGCCGTGTCCGGGGCCGGGAGCACGCCCGCCGTGCGCAGGTCCGTCGCCGTGACGGGGTGACGCACCGTCAGGCGTGCGCGCAGCGGGCGCAGTTCCGCCAGCAGGGCGAGGACGGTGATCAGCTCCAGGAGTTCGGACGTCCAGGTCTGCGGCCAGGCCGCCGGGCGGATCGCCGCCAGGGTGCCGGGCGCCGCCTCGGCGGTGCGGGCGGTGAACCACTGCTCCAGCACCCGGACCCCGCCCGTCTCGAAGTCCCAGGCCTCGGGCGGCACCGGTGAGATGCGGCCCTCGTCGAGAAAGAGGGCTTCCTCCTCGCGGTCGTAGACGAGGGTGCGGGGGCGGGCGGGCAGCGGGGCGCGGACGTACGGGCGGCGCCCGCCCGGGAGCCGGGGGCGCTCGCCGTCGCGGCGCAGCAGCCACAGCAGCCGGTGGCCCAGCGCCAGGCCCTCCGCCCACTCCTCGGGATCCCGGGTGAGCGGGACGGCGAGACCGGCTCCAGCCGTCGCCAGCGCCCAGGCGAGGACGTCCCGCGGCTCGACCGGCGCTCCCAGGAGGGCGGCCAGGTGCTCCAGGAGGCCGGGGGCCAGGTTGGGTTCGGTGCCGCCGGGGCGGCGGTGGAGAGGGCGGACGCGGCCGGAGCGCGGCAGCGGGAGGAACGACGTCGCCAGCAGCGGGAGGGCCGGGTCGTCGGGGTTCTCCACGGCGAACACCTGGTGCGCGTCGGCCACCCGCCACAGCTCCGGGCGGGCGGCGTCGATGAGCCGGTGGTCCGGGATCAGCCACTGCTCGTCGAAGGGGGCGCGCAGGACACGGACCGGCTCCGGGCAGGGGCCCGAGGCGCGCAGCAGGCGTTCGGTGCCGGCGGACTGGCCGGGCAGCCGGCCGACCGCGGTGCGCAGGGTGCGGGCGCGGGTCGGCTCCAGCAGCGCTTCCCGGCCGGCGCCGTCGGCCTTCACGAAGGCGTCCCAGCGGGCCCTGAGCGAGCCGGGGTCGGGAGCCGCCGGCCACGCCCGGCCGATCCGCGGGGGTGCGACGGACCACGGCATGAGGTCGGCCAGCAGCGGAGCGTCCTCGTACGTCACGCCCGGCATCGTACGACGGGTGCCACGGGGTCAGGTGGCGTCGAGTGTGACCGTGAAGGAGAAGCGGTCGCCGCGGTAGTGGATGACGGCGACGTCGAGGACCCGGCCGTCGTCGTCGTAGGTGACGCCCGTGTAGTGGAGGATCGGGCTGAGCAGCGGCACCTCCAGGAGCCGGGCCGTCTCCGGGTCGGCGAGGCGGGCCTCCACGGTGTCCGTGATACGGCTGATGCCGGCGCCCACCACGTCCCGCAGCACCTTGGTCATCGGCCAGCGCACCAGGTCGTCCAGGTCGATCCGGTCGGCCAGCTCGGGGCGGACCCAGTTGCGGGCGTGGTTGGTCGGCTCGCCGGTCTCCGCGTCGCTGCGCAGCCGGTGGTACGTGGCCGCCTCCGAGAGGTCCGGGAAGTGGTCGGCGACCTCGGCGGGCACGGGGGCGCGCCCGTGCTCCAGCAGCCGCGTCGTCATACCGGACTGCTGGGCCACGATCGCGTCCACCGACCCCAGCAGCCGCACCGGTGAACCCCGGCGGGCGCTGGGCTCGATGAACGTGCCGCGCCGGCGATGGCGGGTGATGAGCCCCTCGTCCTCCAGCTCCTTCAGCGCCTGCCGCATGGTCAGCACGCTCACGCCGTAGTGCCCGGCGAGCTGTTCCTCCGTGGGCAGCCGCAGCGGGTCCCGGGGCGAGCGGCCGAGTATCGAGGCGCGCAGCGACTGCGACACCTGGTACCAGAGCGGCAGCTTGCGGTTCAGGACGATGGAGTCGGGGGCGAAGGAGGTCACGGGGCCATCCGTACCTGGTGCGGATTCGTCAGTGCAACCGGTGCGCCCGGGTCACGGTGCGCGAAAGTGCCGCTCCAGGCCCTGCCAGACGTCGTCGTACGCCTGCTGGAGGTGCTCGGCGCGGGCGGCGTGCGGGGTGAGCGTCACCGGCCAGCGGGTCTCGAACATGAACGCCAGCCCGTCGTCGAGCTTCTGCGGCCGCAGCTCGGCCGCGCTCGCCCTGTCGAAGGTCTCCCGGTCCGGGCCGTGCGCCGACATCATGTTGTGCAGCGAGCCGCCGCCCGGCACGAAGCCCTCGGCCTTGGCGTCGTAGGCGCCCTCGATCAGGCCCATGTACTCGCTCATCACGTTGCGGTGGAAGTACGGCGGGCGGAAGGTGTCCTCGCCGACCAGCCAGCGCGGCGCGAACACGACGAAGTCGACGCCGGCCAGGCCCGGGGTGTCCGTGGGCGAGGTCAGCACCGTGAAGATCGACGGGTCCGGGTGGTCGTAGGAGATGGTGCCGATCACGTTGAAGCGGCGCAGGTCGTAGACGTACGGCACGTAGTTGCCGTGCCAGGCGACCACGTCCAGCGGGGAGTGGTCGTAGGTGGCCGTCCAGAGGTTGCCGCAGAACTTGTTGACCACCTCCACCGGGCCCTCGACGTCCTCGTACGCGGCGACCGGCGCCCGGAAGTCACGGGGGTTCGCGAGCCCGTTGGCGCCGATCGGGCCGAGGTCGGGCAGACGGAACGGGGCGCCGTAGTTCTCGCAGACGTAGCCGCGTGCGGTCTCGTCCAGCAGCTCGACGCGGAAGCGGACCCCGCGCGGGATCAGCGCCACATGGCCGGGTTCCGCGTGGAGCAGCCCGAACTCGGTGCGCAGCAGGAGACCGCCGCGCTCGGGGACGATCAGCAGCTCGCCGTCGGCGTCGCTGAAGACCCGGTCCATGGAGGCGTCGGCGTGGTACAGGTGCACGGCCATGCCGGTGCGCTGGGTCGCGTCGCCGTTGCCGCCGAGGGTCCACAGACCGGCCAGGAAGTCCGTCCCGGGGTCCGGGTCCGGCAGCGGGTTCCAGCGCAGGCGGTTGGGGTCCGGGACCGTCTGGTTGAACGGGGCCGTGCGGAGCGCGCCGTTGCCGGTGCGGGTGAACGCCGGGTGTGCGGCCGACGGGCGGATCCGGTACAGCCACGAGCGGCGGTTGTGCGCCCGGGGCTCGGTGAACGCCGTACCGCTCAGCTGTTCCGCGTACAGCCCCAGCGGGGCGCGCTGCGGCGAGTTGCGGCCCTCGGGCAGGGCGCCCGGGATCGCCTCGGAGCTGTGCTCGTTGCCGAACCCGGAGAGATAGGCCAGCCCTTCGGCGGTCTTGCGCCGTCCCTCACGCTCGGACTCGCTCGCGCGAGCGGTGCCCCCAACGCTCATGATCCATGCTCCCTGTGCCCGGTGATGTACTGCCCGCTGATTCCTATGCCTCACCGTAGGATTGCGTTTGCTCCGGCGCAAGAGGTGCGCAAGAGGTCCGCGTGACCTCCTCTCGGCGGACTACCTGAGGACGACCCGAACCCGACTCCAGGCGGATCCGTGGACTCGCACCCGTGTTCTACGCTCGCCCGCATGTCGTGGACGCGTGGATTACCCGCCGCGCTCGCGGTCTGTGTCCTCGTGGTGGCCGGATCCGTGGGCTGCGGCACCGGTCGGGCGGAGGAACGCACGGACGGCGGGACGCCCGCCCCCGTGGGCCGGGTGCTGGAGGACCGGGACGAGGACGGTCGCCCCTACCGGCAGGTGGACGAGGAGTACGCCCCCGAGGTGGGCATCGAGGTGCAGCCCGACCGGGAGGGGGACGGCTGGCGGGTCCGGCTGTCCTTGCGCGGCTTCCGCCTCTCGCCCGCCGGGGCGCCGCAGAAGGCGGTGGCCGGGCGCGGCACCGTACGGCTCCACGTCGACGGCCGCTTCGTCACCGAGCTGCGCACCCCCGAGTACCGGCTGCCCGGCCGGCTCGTGCCGCGCGGCACCCACCACGTCACCGCCCGGCTGCACGCCGACGACGGCACCGTCTGGTCGGTGGACGGCGAACCGGTCGAGGCCACGGCGGACATCACCGTGTCGGAGGCGGAGGTGTCGCGCGGGGCGGCTCCCGGTGGGGGTGCCACCGGAAGCGGTGGCGGTGGCCGTGACGCCGCCACCAGTGACGGTGCCGGGGATTGAGGCCGGCCGCGGCGGGTGGCGGTGCGGGGCCGGTGAGTGCGGGAGGGGGCCGGGGACGTACTGGGGGTGAGGTTCACCGGACCGCCACGGAGAGGCATCATGAAGCCCGTGCCCCATGCGACCACGCTCCGCCGCGCGCCTGTTCAGCGCCGCAGTGCCGAACGGCTCACCAGGATCCTCGACGCCTGCGCCGACCTCCTCGACGAGGTCGGCTACGACGCGCTCAGCACCCGGGCCGTCGCCCAGCGCGCCGGTGTCCCGATCGGCTCGGTCTACCGCTTCTTCGGCAACAAACGGCAGATGGCGGACGCCCTCGCGCAGCGCAACCTGGACCGGTACGCCGAGCGGGTCACCGGGCGGCTGAGGGACGCCCGGCCCGGGGACTGGCGCGCCGCGATGGACGCCGTGCTCGACGAGTACCTGGCCATGAAGCGCACCGCGCCCGGCTTCTCCCTCGTCGACTTCGGCAACCAGATCCCCGTCGGCGCCCGGCAGGGCGAGCCCAACCACCGGGTCGCCGACCGGCTCACCGGCCTGCTCGCCGGCTTCCTCGGACGCGGCGGCACCGACGAGGACCTGCGCCGGACCTTCCTCATTGCCGTGGAGACCGCGGACACCCTCGTCCAGCTGGCCTTCCGGGTCAACCCGCAGGGCGACGAGCGCATCATCGCCGAGATGCGGGAGATGCTGCGCTGCTATCTGCGGCGGGTCCTCGACTGACGCCCTCGCCGGGCGACCGCGCCAGAACCCTCCCCTCCATGCCTACCGGTCGGTATGCTCACCGCACGTGCGCGCCGCCGTAGCCGCCAGACCCCGGGAGGACCCGTGTCCCGCACCGCTCTGCGTATCTGCCCCCTGTGCGAGGCCACCTGCGGGCTGACCCTCACCATCGAGGGCACCACGGTCACCGGCGCCCGCGGTGACCGCGACGACGTCTTCAGCCGGGGCTTCATCTGCCCCAAGGGCGCCTCCTTCGGCGCCGTCGACGCCGACCCCGACCGGCTGCGCGCCCCGCTCGTGCGCCGCGGCGGCGAACTGCGCGAGGCGACCTGGGAGGAGGCCTTCGACGCGGTCGCCGCGGGCATCCGGCCCGTCGCCGAACGGTACGGCCCGCACGCCGTGGGCGTCGTCCTCGGCAACCCCAACGTGCACACCATGGCCGGCGCCCTCTACCCGCCCGTCCTGATCGGCGCGCTCGGCACCCGCAGCCTGTTCACCGCCTCCACGGTCGACCAGATGCCCAAGCACGTCTCCAGCGGACTGCTCTACGGCGACGCGAACGCCATCCCCGTACCCGACCTCGACCACACGGACCACCTGCTGCTGATCGGCGCCAACCCGCTCGAGTCCAACGGCAGCCTGTGCACCGCCCCCGACTTCCCCGGCCGCCTCAAGGCCCTCAAGGCGCGCGGCGGCACCCTCACCGTCATCGACCCGCGCCGCACCCGCACCGCCCGGCTCGCCGACCGGCACATCGCCGTCCGGCCCGGCACCGACGCGCTGCTCCTCGCGGCCACCGCCCACGTCCTGTTCGAGGAAGACCTCGTCGACGTCGGCGACCTCGCCCCCCACCTGCACGGCCTCGACGAACTCCGCGACGCGCTGCGCCACTTCACCCCCGAAGCCGTCGCCGAAGCCTGCGACGTCGAGGCCGGCGTGCCGCGCGTCCTCGCCCGCGAGCTGGCCGCCGCCCCCACCGCCGCCGTCTACGGCCGCATCGGCAGCTGCACCGTCCCGCACGGCACGCTCGCCAGCTGGCTCGTCGACGTCCTCACCATCCTCACCGGCAACCTGGACCGCCCCGGCGGCGCCCTCTTCCCGCAGGCCGCCACCGACAAGACGCCCCGCCCGGCCGGCCCCGGCAAGGGCTTCGCGCTCGGCCGCTGGCACTCCCGCGTGAGCAAACACCCCGAGGCCAAGGGTGAGTTGCCGATCTCCGCCCTCGCCGAGGAGATCGACACCGCCACCGAGGACGGCTCCCCGATCCGCGCCCTCGTCGCCGTCGCCGCCAACCCCGTGCTCTCCGCACCCGACGGCGACCGCCTCGACAAGGCCCTCGCCTCGCTCGACTTCATGGTCAGCGTCGACCCCTACCTCAACGAGACCTCCCGCCACGCCGACGTCGTCCTGCCGCCGCCCCCGCCCGCGCAGAGCCCGCACCACGACTTCGCCTTCAACACCCTCGCCATCCGCAACCAGGTCCGCTACACCCGCCCCGCCGTGCCGCTGGAGCCCGGCCGGATGGCGGAGACGGAGATCCTGGCCCGGCTGGTCCTGGCGGTGAGCGGCATGCAGGGCGCCGACCCGTCGGCCGTCGACGCCATGGTCGTCGACCAGACCCTCGGCAAGGCGGTCGAGGACCCGCACTCTCCCGTCCACGGCCGCGACCCGCGCGAGCTGGCCGCACAGCTCACCGGCGAGAACGGCCCCGAGCGGCGGCTCGACCTGATGCTGCGCCTCGGTCCCTACGGCGACGGCTTCGGCGCCCGCGAGGACGGGCTGAGCCTGCGGAAGCTGCTCGCCCACCCGCACGGCATCGACCTCGGCCCGCTGCGCCCCCGCCTGCCGCAGCCGCTGAAGACCCGTACCGGCAAGGTGGAGCTGCTGCCCGGCCCGATCGCCGCCGACCTGCCCCGGCTCGAGCAGGCCATGGCCGAACGCCCCGCCGGGCTGGTCCTGGTCGGCCGCCGCCATCTGCGGTCCAACAACTCCTGGATGCACAACATCCCCGCCCTGACCGGCGGCACCAACCGCTGCACCCTGCACATCCACCCCGACGACGCCGAACGGCTCGGCGTGCGCGACGGGGCAGCCGTGCGGATCAAGGGCGCCGGGGGAGCGGTGACCGCGCGGGCGGAGGTCACCGACGAGGTGCGCCGGGGCGTGGTCAGCCTGCCGCACGGCTGGGGCCACGACCGCCCCGGCACCCGGCTGCGCCACGCCGCCGCCGACCCCGGCGTCAACGTCAACCAGCTCCTCGACGGCTCCCTGCTCGACCCGCTGTCGGGCAACGCGGTCCTCAACGGCGTGCCCGTCGAGCTGGAGCCGGTGACCGCGCCGACGACCGCGCCGACAGCCGCGCCGATGGCCTGAACCCGTCCGGGCGCTGACCTGAGCAAAGCTGTGACCAGCAGTTTTGCGCTTATTGC
This sequence comes from Streptomyces sp. JB150, assembly GCF_011193355.1. Taxonomy (GTDB): domain Bacteria; phylum Actinomycetota; class Actinomycetes; order Streptomycetales; family Streptomycetaceae; genus Streptomyces. The sequence continues at coordinate 1,467,239 of NZ_CP049780.1, read as the reverse complement.
TCGCATGTCAACGTCTTGTTAACGCCGCTGAGCGGGACCTAACGTCAACGCACCGCCGGCCCAGGTGGGAGTTCAAGGGCGAACGTTAGGTATCCACTCATGCTGACCATTCTCGGCTTCGCCATGATCGCGACCTTCCTGGTCCTGATCATGATGAAGAAGATGTCGCCGATCGCGGCGCTCGTGCTGATCCCCGCACTCTTCTGTGTGTTCGTCGGCAAGGGCGCCCACCTGGGCGACTACGTCATCGACGGCGTCACCGGCCTCGCCCCCACCGCGGCGATGCTGATGTTCGCGATCGTCTACTTCGGGGTGATGATCGACGTCGGCCTCTTCGACCCGATCGTCAAAGGCATCCTGAAGTTCTGCAAGGCCGACCCGATGCGCATCGTCGTCGGTACGGCCCTGCTCGCCGCGATCGTGTCGCTGGACGGCGACGGCTCGACCACCTTCATGATCACGGTCTCCGCGCTGTATCCGCTCTACAAGCGCCTGAAGATGAGCCTGGTCATCCTGACCGGCGTCGCGGCCATGGCCAACGGCGTGATGAACACGCTGCCGTGGGGCGGCCCCACCGCCCGCGCGGCCACCGCGCTCAAGCTGGACGCCAGCGACATCTTCGTGCCGATGATCCCGGCGCTCGCCGTCGGCCTGCTCTTCGTGATCGCCCTCTCCTACGTCCTCGGTCTGCGCGAGCGCAAGCGGCTCGGCGTGCTGACGCTGGACGAGGCGCTGGTCGAGGAGGCCGGGGAGGCCGGGGAGACCGAGGAGAAGGAGACGGTGCTGGTGGGCGCGGGCGGCGCGGCGGGCGCCGAGGGCGCCGAGGGCAAGGCCGCGCCGGCCGGCGGCTCCGGCACGGGTACCGACTCCGGCACGGGTACCGGCTACGGCGCCTCCGACGAGGGCGACGACGACTTCCAGGGCCTCGACCCGCACCGCGCCACCCTGCGCCCCGGGCTGTACTGGTTCAACGCGCTGCTCACGGTCACCCTGCTCACCGCCATGATCATGGAGTGGCTGCCGATCCCGGTGCTGTTCCTGCTCGGCGCCGCCCTCGCGCTCACCGTGAACTTCCCGCGCATCGCCGACCAGAAGGCCCGTATCGCCGCCCACGCCGACAACGTCCTCAACGTCTCCGGCATGGTCTTCGCCGCCGCCGTCTTCACCGGCGTCCTGCAGGGCACCGGCATGGTCGACGCCATGGCCAAGTGGATGGTCGACGTCGTCCCCGAGGGCATGGGCCCCCACATGGCGCTCGTCACCGGCGTGCTGAGCCTCCCGCTCACCTACTTCATGTCGAACGACGGCTTCTACTTCGGCGTCCTGCCCGTCCTCGCCGAGGCCGGCGCCGCGCACGGCGTCTCCCCGCTGGAGATGGCCCGCGCCTCCCTCGTCGGCCAGCCGCTGCACATGTCCAGCCCGCTCGTCCCGGCCGTGTACGTGCTGGTCGGCATGGCGAAGGTCGAGTTCGGCGACCACACCCGGTTCGTCGTGAAGTGGGCCGCCCTCACCTGCCTGGTCATCCTCGGCGCGGGCATCCTGTTCGGCATCATCTGACGGCCTGCCGGCCAGGCCGTCGTCCGTCGCCCTCGACTCCTCCGGAGGTAAACGATCATGAGGCCCGGTGGGAACCGCGGCTGGCTGCTCCGCCTCGTCATCGCCTTCAGCTTCGCGCAGGGGGCGGTGTCCATGGCCCGGCCCGCCGTCTCCTACCGGGCCCTCGCGCTGGGCGCGGACGAGCGGGCGATCGGCGTCATCGCGGGCGTGTACGCCCTGCTCCCGCTGTTCGCCGCCGTCCCGCTGGGCCGCCGTACCGACCACGGCCGGTGCGCGCCCCTGCTGCCGGCCGGCGTCGTACTGATCTCCGGCGGCTGCGCGCTCAGCGGCGTCGCGGACTCCCTGTGGGCCATGGCGGTCTGGAGCGGGGTCATGGGCCTCGGCCACCTCGCCTTCGTCATCGGCGCGCAGTCGTTGGTGGCCCGCCAGTCCGCACCGCACGAACAGGACCGCAACTTCGGCCACTTCACCATCGGCGCCTCCCTCGGCCAGCTCGTCGGCCCGATCGCGGCCGGCGGGCTGATCGGCGGCCACGACATGGCGGCGAGCAGCGCGCTCGCCCTGCTCGTCGCGGGCGCGGGCGGCGCGGTCGCGTTCACCTCGCTGTGGCGCATAGAGCACCGCCGTACGGCGCCCACCGCGCGCAAGGGGGCGGGCGACCGGGTCCCCGTGCGGGGCATCCTGCGCTCGCGGGGCGTGCCGGCGGGCATCCTGATCAGCCTCTCGGTGCTGTCCGCCACCGACATCCTCACCGCCTACCTGCCGGTCGTGGGCGAGCACCGGGGCATCGCCCCGTCCGTGATCGGCCTGCTGCTGAGCCTGCGGGCGGCGGCCACCATCGCCTGCCGGCTGGTGCTCACCCCGCTGCTGCGGCTGCTCGGCCGGACCGCGCTGCTCACCGTGACCTGTCTGCTGGCCGCGGCGCTCTGCGCGGGCATCGCGCTGCCGCTGCCGGTGTGGGCGCTGGCCGTGGTGCTGGCCGTGCTCGGCTTCTGCCTCGGGGTCGGCCAGCCGCTGTCCATGACGACGGTGGTGCAGGCCGCGCCCGAGGGCGCCCGCTCCACGGCCCTGGCCCTGCGGCTGACCGGTAACCGCCTCGGCCAGGTCGCCGCCCCCGCCACCGCGGGCCTCGTCGCCGGCCTCGCGGGCGTGGCCGCGCCGTTCGTGATGCTCGGCGGCCTCCTCCTGCTCTCCTCGGCCGTGGCCCTGCGCTCCCCGGCCGAACCGGAGCCGAGCGATTCCCGCCCGACACCGCCGGCACCCCCGTCACCCCCTGCGCCCACACCCCGCGCCCGACGCCGCAGCGACGCGTGAGGGGGGCGGGCGACGCTGCTTTGGCGCTGCCGGGGGTGGGGGTCGGCTGTGGTGGGCTCTCTGGTCGCGCTGGGCGCGGGGGAGGGCTGCCCGGCGGCGCGGCGTCGTGTGAGGGGGTGCGCGGAGGGCCGGGCAGGGCGTTGCCGCGGGTGGGCCGGGCCTGCGGTGGGCTTCCCGGGGCCGCCGAGGGTGGGGGAGGATCATCCGGCACCGGCACCGGCACCGGCACCGGCACGGCGGCACGGCACCGGCGTAGGTGCCCCGGCCCTCGACCGGGGGGCGGGTCGACTTCCGGGGGGGCTTCCCGGCAGGGTGAGGCGTGCCATGCGGGGCGCCCCTGGTGCCGTAAAACTAACGGCGCTAGTTTGGGGCTCGACGACGAGGCCCGCCCGGAGGGAACGCGATGAAGGCACATGACGGCATGTACATCGACGGAGCCTGGCGCCCGGCCGCCGGAGGGGACGTCATCGACGTCGTGAACCCGGCGGACGAGCAGGTCATCGGCCAGGTCCCGGCCGGCACCGCCCTGGACGTCGACAACGCCGTACGGGCCGCCCGCGCCGCGCTCGCGGGCTGGGCCGCGACCCCGCCCGCCGAGCGGGCCGCGCGGCTGGCCGCGCTGCGCGACGGCCTGGTCGCGCGGGCCGAGGAGATCGCCGAGACGGTCACCGCCGAACTGGGCGCGCCCCTGAAGCTGTCGCAGACCGTCCACGTCGGCGCGCCGATCGCGGTCGCCGGCTCCTACGCCGACCTGGCCGCCACGTACGCCTTCGAGGAGAGGGTCGGCAACTCGACCGTCTACCACGAGCCGGTCGGCGTGGTCGCCGCGATCACCCCCTGGAACTACCCCCTGCACCAGATCGTCGCCAAGGTCGCCCCCGCGCTCGCCGCGGGCTGCACGGTCGTCCTGAAGCCCGCCGAGGACACCCCGCTCACCGCCCAGCTGTTCGCCGAGGCGGTCCACGAGGCGGGCGTGCCCGCGGGGGTGTTCAACCTGGTCACCGGGCTCGGCCCGGTCGCCGGGCAGGCGCTCGCCGAGCACCCGGACGTCGACCTGGTCTCCTTCACCGGCTCCACCGCCGTCGGCCGGCAGATCGCCGCCATCGCCGGGGCCGGCATCAAGAAGGTCGCCCTGGAGCTGGGCGGCAAGTCCGCCAACGTCATCCTGCCGAGCGCCGACCTGGCGCGCGCGGTCAACGTGGGCGTGGCCAACGTGATGTCCAACTCCGGCCAGACGTGCAGCGCCTGGACCCGGATGCTGGTCCACCGCGACCAGTACGAGGAGGCCGTCGAACTCGCCCGGACCGCCGCCGCCAAGTACGGCGACCGCATCGGCCCGCTGGTCAACGCGGGGCAGCGGGAACGGGTGCGCGGGTACATCCACAAGGGCGTCGCCGAGGGCGCCCGGCTGGTCGCGGGCGGTCCCGAGGCCCCGCGCGAGCGCGGCTACTACGTCAGCCCCACCGTCTTCGCCGACGTCCGCCCGGACATGACCATCGCCCAGGAGGAGATCTTCGGCCCGGTCCTGTCGATCCTGCGCTACGAGGACGAGGAGGACGCCCTGCGCATCGCCAACGGCACGGTCTACGGGCTGGCCGGCGCGGTCTGGGCGGGCGACGAGGCCGAGGCGGTCGCCTTCGCGCGCCGGATGGAGACCGGGCAGGTCGACATCAACGGCGGCCGCTTCAACCCGCTGGCCCCGTTCGGCGGGTACAAGCAGTCGGGCGTGGGCCGCGAACTCGGCCACCACGGCCTGGCCGAGTACCTGCAGACCAAGTCCCTCCAGTTCTGAGCCGCTCAGCTTCCAGGGAGTCAACTGTCATGGCCGTCCGTGCCGCCGTCGTCCCCGCCATCGGCGCCCCGCTGGAGATCACCGGCATCGAGCTGCCCGACCCCGGACCCGGGCAGGTCCGGGTCCGGCTCGCCGCCGCCGGTGTCTGCCACTCCGACCTGTCCCTGTCCAACGGCACGATGCGGGTGCCGCTCCCGGCCGTCCTCGGCCACGAGGGCGCGGGCACCGTCCTGGCCGTCGGCGAGGGCGTCACCCATGTCGCCCCCGGTGACGCCGTCGTCCTCAACTGGGCGCCGTCCTGCGGCGACTGCCCCGCCTGCGCGCTCGGCGAGGTGTGGCTGTGCGCCCACGCCCTCGGCGGCATCGGCGCCGTCCACGCCCGCCGCGCCGACGACGGCACCGACCTGCACCCCGGCCTGAACGTGGCCGCGTTCGCCGAGGAGACCGTGGTGGCCGCGAACTGCGTCCTGCCCGCCCCGGACGGCGTGCCGCTCACGGACGCCGCCCTGCTCGGCTGCGCCGTGCTCACCGGCTACGGCGCCGTCCACCACTCGGCGCGGGTCCGCGAGGGCGAGACGGTCGCCGTGTTCGGCGTCGGCGGGGTGGGCTTGGCCGCCCTGCAGGCCGCCCGGATCGCGGGCGCGTCGAAGATCGTCGCCGTGGACGTCTCGCGCGAGAAGGAGGAGCTGGCCCGGTCCGCCGGCGCCACGGACTACGTCGTCGCCTCCGACACCACCCCGCGCGAGATCCGCGCGCTGACCGGCAAGCAAGGCGTAGACGTCGCCGTGGAGTGCGTGGGGCGGGCCGTCACCATCCGCGCGGCCTGGGAGTCCACCCGGCGCGGCGGCCGCACGACCGTGGTCGGCATCGGCGGCAAGGACCAGCAGGTCACCTTCAACGCCCTGGAGATCTTCCACTGGGGCCGCACCCTCTCCGGCTGCGTCTACGGCAACAGCGACCCGGCCCGGGACCTGCCGGTGCTCGCCGCCCACGTCCGCGAGGGCCGCCTGGACCTGGGCGCGCTGGTCACCGAGCGAATCGCCCTGGACGGCATCCCGGCGGCGTTCGAGAACATGCTGGCCGGCAAGGGCGGCCGAGCACTGGTCATCTTCTAGCACCGGGACCCGGGGCAGCGACCGGGGGGTACGGGACGGTTTTCAGGTGCCGTGGGGCCGGGAGCCCCTCACCTACCCCTCAGAGGCACGGCGCCTGAAAACCTCCCACGCCACCCCCACCCCAGGGGCGCGGGGAACTGCGCGACCAGCCCCCACCGACCCGCACCTGTCCCGCGACCAAGCCCCCCACCCCAGGGGGGCTGCGGCGCCTGAAAAACCTCCCGCACCACCCCCACCCCAGGGGCGCGGGGAACTGCGCGACCAGCCCCACCCACCCGCACCCGGCCCACCCCGCCCCCTCAACGCAGCACCTCCACAGGAATCCCCAGCACCTCCGCCAGCGCCCGCTCCCCCGACGGAGTCACCTTCACCGCCCGCTCCGACCCGATCCGCACGCACCACCCCGCATCGAGGACATACCGGCACAGCGCCGCCCCCGCCGTGCCGGCGAGGTGCGGACGCCGCTCGGTCCAGTCGAGACACGCACGGGCCAACGGACGCCGCCCCGCCCGCTCCAGCGGGATGCCGGTCTCCGCGAACCAGGCCAGCCCCGCGTCGGTGAGCGCGAACCCGGTGTCCCGGCGCAGCAGCCCCAGCGCGGCCAGCGCGTCGGTGACCGCGACGCCGAGGCGCCCGGCGAGATGGTCGTAGCAGGTGCGGCCCCGGGCCATGGCGGATCCGGCGGCCGCCTCACGCAGTCCGCGCGGCCGCGGCGCCGTCCCCGGCGGCAGCTGGGCGACCAGGTCCTCCAGCAGCTGGGCGACCTGGGCGCCGGCCAGCCGGACGTACCGGTGCCGCCCCTGGCGTTCCTCGGCGAGCAGGCCGCCCGCGACGAGCTTGCCCAGGTGTTCGCTCAGCGTCGAGGGGGCGACGCCCGCGTGCCGGGCCAGCTCACCGGCCGTCCAGGCCCGCCCGTCGAGCAGCGCCAGCAGGCACGCGGCCCGCGTGGTGTCGGCGATCAGCGCGGCGAGGGCGGCGAGCCCGGCCGCCCGGTGGTCCGCCCGGTGGTGACTGGTGGTCATGCCTCCCAGCATGCGGCAGCCACATGTCGGCGGCCGCCGAACCGTGCCGGCGGCTAGCCAGACCGCCCGAGCTGGGCGAACTGCTGCGACAGCCCGTCCAGCAGCGCGGTCAGGCCCGTCTCGAAGGCCCGCTCGTCCACCTTCTCCTGCTGCTCGGCGAGGCGGTGCGCCTGGCCGAGGTGGGGGTAGTCGGCCGGGTCGTAGGCGCTGGCGTCGTCGGGGAAGCCCCCGGCGAACGAGCCGAGCGCGGAGCCCATGATGAAGTACCGCATCAGCGCGCCGATGGAGGTGGCCTGCGCGGGCGGCCAGCCGGCGTCGACCATCGCGCCGTAGACGGCGTCCGCGAGCCGCAGCGCGGCGGGGCGGCGGCCGGGGCCGCGGGCGAGCACCGGGACGATGTTGGGGTGGTCGCGCAGGGCGGCGCGGTAGGAGACCGCCCAGTCGTGCAGCGCGGTCCGCCAGTCCCGGCCGTCCTCGAACATCGACAGGTCGACCTGCGCGCTCACCGAGTCCGCGACCGCCTCCAGGATTTCGTCCTTGGTGCGGAAGTGGTTGTACAACGACGGCCCGCTCACCCCGAGTTCGGCGGCGAGCCGCCGGGTGGAGACGGCTGCCAGGCCCTCGGTGTCCACGAGTTCCCGGGCCGTCGCGACGATCCGGTCGGTGCTGAGGAGGGGCTTGCGCGGTCGGGCCATGGCGCACATAGTAGGGCTGCACCCGGAAACTAGCAGTGCTAATTTAAATGTGCGACTTTCAATCGACGACCTACGTGTGGGGTGACGCGCCGTGAACCTGGAGCTCAGCGAGGAACAGACCGCCGTACGGCAGCTCGCCCGGGACTTCGTGGCGCGCGAGATCGCCCCGAACACCGTCGCCTGGGACCGGGCCGAGGAGGTCGACCGGGGCATCGTGAAGAAGCTCGGCGAGGTCGGCTTCCTCGGGCTGACGATCGACGAGGAGTACGGCGGCTCGGGCGGTGACCACCTCGCGTACTGCCTGGTCACCGAGGAGCTGGGGCGCGGCGACTCCTCCGTGCGCGGCATCGTCTCGGTCTCCCTGGGCCTGGTCGCCAAGACCGTCGCGGCCTGGGGGAGCGCGGAGCAGAAGCGGCGCTGGTTGCCCGGGCTGACCTCCGGGGAGCTCGTCGGCTGCTTCGGCCTCACCGAGCCCGGCACCGGCTCCGACGCGGGCAGCCTCACCACCCGCGCGGTGCGCGACGGCGACCACTACGTCGTCAACGGCACCAAGATGTTCATCACCAACGGCACCTGGGCCGACGTCGTCCTGCTCTTCGCCCGCTCCACGGACGCCCCCGGCCACAAGGGCGTCAGCGCGTTCCTCGTACCCACCGACACCCCCGGCCTGACCCGCCGCACCATCCACGGCAAGCTCGGCCTGCGCGGCCAGGCCACCGCGGAACTCGTCCTGGAGGACGTCCGCGTGCCCGCCTCCGCGATGCTGGGCGAGGAGGGCACGGGCTTCTCGGTCGCCATGTCGGCCCTCGCCAAGGGACGGATGTCGGTGGCGGCGGGCTGCGTCGGCATCGCGCAGGCCGCCCTCGACGCGGCGGTGCGCTACGCGGGCGAGCGCGAGCAGTTCGGCAAGCCCATCGCCCACCACCAGCTGGTCCAGGAACTGATCAGCGACATCGCCGTCGACGTGGACGCCGCCCGGCTGCTGACCTGGCGGGTCGCCGACCTGATCGACCGTGGCCTGCCGTTCGCGGTGGAGTCCTCCAAGGCCAAGCTGTTCGCCTCCGAGGCCGCCGTCCGCGCCGCGAACAACGCCCTCCAGGTCTTCGGCGGCTACGGCTACATCGACGAGTACCCGGCGGGCAAACTCCTGCGCGACGCCCGCGTGATGACCCTCTACGAGGGCACCAGCCAGATCCAGAAGCTGCTGATCGGGCGGGCGCTGACGGGGGTCTCGGCGTTCTGAGCGCGGCGGTCGCGGGATCCGCTCTCTGAGTACGTTTCTGAGTACGCCGGCGGATGTGGCGCGGGCCACGTCCGCCGACCCTTGTCCCCATGAGTGACAAGCAGCAGAACACGGCCGCGTTCTACGGCCAGGCCGTCGCCTCCTTCGCCGTCGCCATGGCGGCCACCGCCATCGGCATCTACCGGCTGGACGCCGACCCGTGGGTGCGCGCCTTCCTCGCGATCGCCGTCCTCTACCTCGTCACCTCCGCCTTCACCCTCGCCAAGGTCATCCGCGACCGCCAGGAGTCCGCACGCTTCCCGACCCGCCCCGAGCGGGGCGTCTAAGCGGGCGCTCAGGTTCGGCGGTATGGTGGTGCCCCTGTCGGCGAGAGGGGCGAGCGAGCGATGAGTACGGCGGAGGAGACGGCCGGCGGCGAGGTGCAGCCGTGGGCCGAGGTCACCCCTGACGCGGCCCGGCGATTGCTGGTCGCCGCCGTGGAGGCCTTCGCCGAGCGCGGCTACCACGCCACCACGACCCGCGACATCGCGGGCCGCGCGGGGATGAGCCCGGCCGCGCTCTACATCCACTACAAGACCAAGGAAGAGCTGCTGCACCGCATCAGCAGGATCGGGCACGAGAAGGCCCTGGACATCCTGCGCACGGCGGCCCGCCGCGAGGGCAGCGCGCGCGAGCGGCTGGCCGACGCCGTCGGCTCCTTCGTCCGCTGGCACGCGGGCGGCCGGACCACCGCACGGGTCGTCCAGTACGAGCTGGACTCGCTCGGTGAGGACGCCCGCGCGGAGATCCTCGCCCTGCGCCGCCAGTGCGACGCCGAGGTGCGGCGGATCATCGAGGACGGTGTGGCCTCCGGCGAGTTCGACGTGCTCGACGTGAAGGGCACCACGCTCGCCGTGCTGTCGCTGTGCATCGACGTCGCCCGCTGGTTCAACGTCGACGGACCCTGGACCCCCGACGAGGTCGGCGCGCTCTACGCCGACCTCGTGCTGCGGATGGTGGGGGTCAAGTAGCCCCCCGGGGCAGGGTGGGGGTCAGGCCCGCGGGCGCGGTCAGAGGTAGTAGCGGGCCACCGACTCGGCGACGCACACCGGCCTGTCGCCGCCCTCGCGCTCCACGGTGAACGCGACGGTCACCTGGACACCCCCGGTCACGTCCTCGACACCGGTGATCGTCGCGGTGGCGCGCAGCCGGGAGCCGACCGGCACCGGGGCGGGGAAGCGGACCTTGTTGGTCCCGTAGTTGACGCCCATCTTCACGCCCTCGACCTTGATCAGCTGCGGGCCGAACAGCGGCAGCAGCGACAGGGTCAGATAGCCGTGCGCGATGGTCGTCCCGAACGGGCCGGCGGCGGCCTTCTCCGGGTCGACGTGGATCCACTGGTGGTCGCCGGTGGCCTCCGCGAAGAGATCGATCCGCTTCTGGTCGATCTCCAGCCAGTCGGTGTACCCCAGCTGCTCGCCCACCGCCGACTTCAGCTCGTCGGGCCCTGCGAAGATCCTCGGCTCTGCCATGTACGCCGCCTCCCGGTCGCAATCTCTAAGCGACTGCTTAGCATGGTCGCCCTCGGGGCACCTGTCAACGACGGGCGTGGGTAGGGTTCGAGGAGTGCCGCAGATTCCAGAGAAGATCCACGAGCTCACCGTCGGCCAGCTCTCCGCGCGCAGCGGTGCCGCCGTCTCCGCCCTGCACTTCTACGAGTCCAAGGGCCTGATCAGCAGCCGCCGCACCAGCGGCAACCAGCGCCGCTACAGCCGGGACACCCTGCGCCGCGTCGCCTTCATCCGCGCCGCGCAACGCGTCGGCATCCCGCTGGCCACGGTCCGCGAGGCCCTCGCCGAACTCCCCGAGGAGCGCACCCCCACCCGCGAGGACTGGGCCCGGCTGTCCGAGGCCTGGCGCTCCGAACTCGACGAGCGCATCAGGCAGCTCAACCGGCTGCGCGACCACCTCACCGACTGCATCGGCTGCGGCTGCCTGTCCCTGGACACCTGCGTCCTGTCCAACCCCGGCGACGTCTTCGGCGAACACCTCACCGGCTCCCGCCTGTTCCCCGAACGCACGGGTGCACGCGGGCGCGGGACGCACCGCCCCCCACACGACCACGCGACACCCCGCCGATCCGAACAGACGGAGTCCCGCACACGCGGCTAGCCCGGCAACCGCACCCGCCCGGCAATCGCACCCGTCGGCGACCGCGCCTGCGGGCCGACCGCGCCCGCTGGTCGTGCGTACCCGCCCGTGGCCGTCACCGCCCGCCGAACCTCACCGCCCGGCGTGAACGTCACCGCCCGGCGCGGGCCGCGGGCGTCGCTTCCCGGCGGCGCCGAGGCCGTCACCTGCGGGCGGATGCCGCAGGCGTCACGTCTCGGCGGGCGTCGCGGACTTCACCCTGCGGCGGCCGCCCGTACGGTCGTCAGCCACTCGTCGGCCGGCTTCTCGCGGGCGCGTGGGGGCGCTGCTCGGTGACGCGCGCGGGCGTCACCGCTCGGCGGACGCCGAGGCCGTCTCCGCTCGGCGGGCGCCGGAGGCATCACCTCCGGTGACCGTCCGTCGGCCGCCATCGCTCGCCGGGCGACTTGTCGGCGGGCGCGCGGGTCGTTCCCCGGCGGAGGCCGCGGGCGTCACCGCTCGGCGGACGCTGTGGGGGTCCCGCACCTCCCGTGTCCGTCCGTCGGTCGCCGCCTCTCCTCGGCCGGCTGCCCGGCGGGCTGTGGTGGCCGCTCGCCAGCGGGGCGCGGGGGCGCGCTCCCCGGCGCACGTCGCAGGCGTCACCGCTCGTCGGCCGTCGCGCCCCTCACCCCCCGGCCGCGGACGGCGCAACCCTCAGCGTCCGGCGCCCCTCCTCGCCCCGGCGTATTCCCGTACTGCCGCCCGGACCAACTCCTCGTTCGAGGTGGCCGGTTGGCCGTTCGGCAGGGTCAGGGTGTCTTCCAGGCCGATGCGGGTGGCCAGGCCGAGGCGGGCGGCGAGGCGCAGGACGGGCCAGGTGGTGGCGTTCTCGCCGTGGAGGAGGATGCGCGGTCCGTCCGGGGCGGGGCGGGCGGCGAGGGCGGACAGGAGGGCCCGCGCGGTCCGCGGGGCCGTGCCGGGGTCCGGGTCCGTGATCTCCGCGAGCACGCGCAGCACGCGAGGCGCGAGCGGCGAGCGGAGGAAGCGGGCGGCTCCGTCCGTCCCGGACCAGATGCCCGCCTCGACGCCGACCCCGCGTTCCAGCAGCGCGGCGGCCAGTTCCCCGGCGCCCGGCTCGTGCCAGTTGACCGAGGCGTGGTCGGGCAGCACGGTCCAGTCGCGCACCTGTGCGAGCCGGGCCGCCGGGTCGGGTTCGGACCACGCGCCCGTGGTCACCCCGACCGGCACCGTGACCCGCGCGCGGATCGCCTCCAGCGTCACCGCGACCACGCGCGGGGACAGTGTGTCCCGGCCGCACGGTGTCTTGGGGTGGACGTGCACGTCCGTGGCCCCCGCCGTGACGGCCCGCGCGGCCTCCCGGGCCATCGCCTCCGGCGTCAGCGGCACCGCCGCCCCGTCGGCGGCGCCCCGGCTTCCGTTCAGACAGACCTGCACCATCCCCCGATGGTGCCAGTCCGGACGCGACGGCCCTCCGTCGCCCCCGTTGCCGTACCGCTCCCGGGGAACGGGGGTGCGGCATCCCCCTACGCACCCCCCTGACTACTCCCTCACGCCGACACCAGCATCCGTCCGCGCCGGGCGTACGCCAGCGCCTCCGGGGTGAGCACGGGGCGCGGGACGAGGATCCCGCAGTCCGCGCACACCGGGCCGGACGAGGGCTCGTGGTCCAGGCCGTCCTTCCAGAACAACCGCTCCCCGTCGCACACCGGGCACTCCGAGCCCGGTTCGCGCTCCAGTGCGGCGATCAGTCGCCGCAGCACGTCGGCCAGCGGCTCGTGCGGGTGGACCCGGGGGTCGTCGCACCAGGCGACCCCGAAGCCGCCCCAGGTCAGCCGGTGCCAGTCGTCCACACTGCCCGGCCTGCGCAGCCCGTCGTGCTTCTCCTTCCTGCGGCGTTCGGCGAACTCCACCTCGTAGGCGAGCCACACGGCCCGCGCCTCCTCCAGTTCCTCCAGCGCGGCCACGAGCCGCGCCGGATCGGGGGAGCGGTCCTCCGGGCCGAAACCCGCCCGGGAGCACAGGTGGTCCCAGGTGGCCCGATGCCCGTAGGGGGCGAACCGCTCAAGGCACTTGCGCAGCGAGTAGCGCCGTAGCGCCAGGTCGCACCGGGGGTCGCGTACCTGTCTTGCCAGACTCCGGAAACCGGCCATCGCCCTGCACCTCCGTCACACCTGAACCTGTTCTTCGGTCACTTCGGCGTCGTCGTACGGACGTCGCCGAATAGACGTATCGACACGCGATTCGGCTCCCTCCGGGGCCATCCGATTTCCGATGGCCGCCATCAGCGGGCCCGGCGGCACCCGAAGGTGACGCATGTTCAACTTCGAACTCGGGGATACCGGCGGTAACGACCGGCCCATCCCCGTCGGGAGGAGCTGCCATGCCACGAGGCACCTCACGCAACGTGCTCGACAGACTGAGAACTCCCCACAGATTCCCCGGGTTCCTGAAGAGCGCGTCCGTATGCGTTCTCGTTGCCGGACTTTTGACTCCGCTTTCCCCGGTTTCCCCGGCCACCGCCACCGCCACCGCCACCGCCGCCGCACCGCCCGCGGCCGTCCGGCAGACCCCGCTCACCCCGCCCGCGCCCGCCGCCGCGGCCGTCGCCGACCACTGCGGCGGCCGGTGCTCCGACATCCTGCCGCCCGGCCAGAACGGCAACGCGACCCTCGCCCAGATCCTCCTCCACCAGGCCTTCGGCACCCGGCCCGCGCACTTTGACGACCAGCTCGGCCCCTACGCCGACCTGGCCGTCCGATACCCGGCCCTCACCGACGCGACCGTCAACTCCTTCTTCCACGACGCTTCCTTCGGCGTCCCCGCCGACCAGGTCGCCTCCACCGTCCGCCCCGCCGGCCGCACCGACGTGACGATCGTCCGCGACAAGAGGACCGGCGTGCCGCACATCACCGGCACCACCCGCTACGGCACCGAGTTCGGCGCCGGCTGGGCGGCGGCCGAGGACCGGTTGTGGCTGATGGACGTCTTCCGGCACGTCGGACGCGGCCGGCTGACCCCGTTCGCGGGCGGGGCCCCCGCCAACCAGGGCCTGGAACAGGAGTTCTGGCGCAACGCGCCGTACACCGAGGCCGACCTCCAGGCGCAGATCGACAGCGCGGTCGCCGCCCACGGCGAGCGCGGCCGGCAGGCCCTCGCCGACGTGCGGGCCTACGTCGACGGCATCAACGCCTACATCGACGCCGCCGACCGCGGCCGCACCTTCCCCGGCGAGTACGTCCTGACCGGCCACAAGGACTCCGTCACCAACGCCGGCACCATCGAGCGCTTCAAGCCCACCGACCTGGTCGCCCTGGCCTCCGTCGTCGGCGCCCTGTTCGGTTCCGGAGGCGGCGGCGAGGTGAACAACGCGCTCTCCCTGCTCGCCGCCCAGGCGAAGTACGGCGTCGCCCGCGGCACCGAGGTCTGGGAGTCCTTCCGGATGCGCGACGACCCCGAGGCCGCCCTCACCGTCCGCGACGGCAGCTTCCCGTACGCCGTCCGGCCCGCCACCCCGCAGGGCCGCGCCCTGCCCGACCCGGGCTCGGTGACCCGCGAACCGCTGGTGTACGACCGCACCGGCGCGGCCACCGGGCCGAGCGCCGCCGACGCCTCCGCCGAGGCCGCCGCGCACGCCGCCGGCTCCGCCCGGCGGGGCATGTCCAACGCCCTCGTGGTGAGCGGCGAGCACACCGCGAGCGGCCACCCGGTCGCCGTGTTCGGCCCGCAGACCGGCTACTTCGCCCCCCAGCTGCTGATGCTGCAGGAACTCCAGGGCCCCGGCATCAGCGCCCGCGGCGCCTCCTTCGCGGGCCTCAGCTTCTACGTCCAGCTGGGCCGCGGCCAGGACTACGCGTGGAGCGCGACCACCTCCGGCCAGGACATCGTCGACACCTACGCCGTCGAACTGTGCCAGGACGACCACCACTACCTCCACCGGGGCTCCTGCGTCCCGATGGAGAAGGCCGAGCAGCGGAACGCCTGGAAGCCGACCGTCGCCGACGGCACCGCGGCCGGCGCGTACACCCTGCGGGTCTGGCGGACGAAGTACGGCCCCGTCACCCACCGCGCGACCGTCGGCGGCAGGAAGGTCGCCTACACCACGCTGCGCTCGTCCTTCCTGCACGAGGCCGACTCGATCATCGGCTTCCAGATGCTGAACGACCCGTCCCACGTGACCGGGCCCGACAGCTTCCGGCAGGCGGTGCGGCACATCAACTACACCTTCAACTGGTTCTACGCCGACTCCCAGCACACCGCGTACCACAACAGCGGCGACAACCCGGTGCGCGCGGCCGGCGTCGACGCCGAGTTCCCGGTGTGGGCCCGGCCCGCCCACGAGTGGCGCGGCTGGGACCCGGCCGCCAACACCGCCGAGTACACCCCGCCCGACCAGCACCCGCACTCCGTCGACCAGGACTACTACATCTCCTGGAACAACAAACCGGCCCGCGCCTACGCCTCCGGGTCCTGGGGCAACGGCCGCGTCCACCGCGGCGACCTGCTCGACGACCGGGTGGCGAGGCTGGTCCGGGCCGGCGGGGTGACCCGGGCGTCCCTGGTGCGGGCGATGGCCGAGGCGGGCCTCACCGACCTGCGCGCCGAGCAGGTGCTGCCGAACCTGCTGAGGGTGATCGACAGCGCGCCGGTCACCGACCCGGCCACCGCGGCGGCCGTCACCCGGCTCAGGGCGTGGCTGTCGGCCGGCGCCACCCGCACGGAGACCTCGCCGGGCTCCAAGACCTACGCCCACGCGGAGGCGATCCGGATCCTGGACGCCTGGTGGCCGCTGCTGGTCAAGGGCGTGTTCGAACCCGGCCTCGGCGGCGAGCTGTACAGCGCGTTCACCGCGAACCTGCCCGTCGACGAGTCGCCGTCCGCCGCCCACGGCCAGACCGGCGCCCACGCGGGCAGCGCCTTCCAGTACGGCTGGTGGAGCCACGTCGACAAGGACCTCCGCGCGGTGCTCGGCGACCGGGTCGAGGCCCCGCTCGGGGACCGGTACTGCGGCGGCGGCGCCCTCGCCGCCTGCCGGGACACGCTGCTCGCCGGCCTGAAGGAGGCGGCCGGCCGGACCGCCGCCCAGGTCTACCCCGGCGACGAGCACTGCGCGGCGGGCGACCAGTGGTGCGCCGACGCGATCGTCCACCGCGAGCTGGGCGGCATCGGCCACCGCACGGTCGGATGGCAGAACCGGCCGACGTACCAGCAGGTCGTGGAGTTCACCTCGCACCGGTGAGCCGCGCGGGGGCGGCGGGCCGGGGGAACCCGGCCCGCCGCCGTCACCGGCCGCGCCGGCCGGACCTCACGGCCCGTCAGTACAGCAGGTACTCCTCCCGCACCGCGCGGAAGGCCGCCAGCTCCGGCTCCCAGTCGGCGACCACGTCGTCCACGCCCGCTCCCGCGTCGATCAGGGTGCGCACCCGGGTGGAACCGGTGAGCTTGTCGATCCAGTTGTCCGGCCGCCACGCGAAGCCCGGCCAGACCCGCTTGGCGGTCACCAGCAGCCCGATGCCGGTGCGGACCGGGTCGAAGGCCGCCCGGTCGTGGACGTGGACCTGCACACCGCCGACCGTCTTCCCCTGGAACTTGGAGAAGACGGGTGCGAAGTACGCCTCCCGGAAGCGCACTCCGGGCAGGCCCAGCGCGTTCGCGGCGGCGGCCCAGCGGCCGTCCACCCCCTCCGCGCCGAGCAGTTCGAACGGGCGGGTGGTGCCCCGGCCCTCGGAGAGGTTCGTGCCCTCGAACAGACACGTCCCGGCGTAGACGAGGGCGGTGTCCGGGGTCGGCATGTTGGGGCTCGGCGGCACCCACGGCAGCCCGGAGGCGTCGTGGAAGTCCCGCCGCCTCCAGCCCGTCATCCGTACGACGTCCAGCCGCACCGGCGCGTCCGCCAGGAACTCCCCGCGGAACAGCCGGGCCAGCTCGCCGACCGTCATCCCGTGCGCCTGCGCGATCGGCTCCCGGCCGACGAACGTCGCGAACTCCTTGCGCAGCACCGGGCCCTGGGCGGAGCGGCCGGTCACCGGGTTCGGGCGGTCCAGGACGACCACGCGCTTGCCGGCGAGGGCGGCGGCCGCCATGCAGTCGTACAGCGTCCAGATGTACGTGTAGAAGCGGGCGCCGACGTCCTGGATGTCGAAGAGGACCGTGTCCACGCCGGAGGCGGTGAAGACGTCGGCGAGGGCGCGGCCGCTCTTGAGGTACGTGTCGTAGACCGGCAGGCCGGTGGCCGGGTCGTCGTAGCGGCCCTCGGAGCCGCCGGCCTGGGCGGTGCCCCGGAAGCCGTGCTCCGGGCCGAAGACGGCGGTGAGGTTCACCCGGTCGTCGGCGTGCATGACGTCCACGACGTGACGGGCGTCGCGGGTGATGCCGGTGGGGTTGGTGACGATGCCGACCCGCTCGCCGCGGAGGATGCCGTACCCGTCGTTCACGAGGCGTTCGAAGCCGGTGCGCAGGCGGTGGCCGCGCGGGGCCGCGCTCGCCGTGGCCGTGGCCGTGGTGGTCGCGGTGAGGGCCGCGGTGCTTGCCAGGACGGTGCGTCTGGACACGTTCATGCGTGGACCTCCGGTGGGTGTGGAGTGCTCCCGCAGCGAGTGTCCCAGGGTGCGGGCCGGTGGGAAGGTGCTCGCGCCCACGCGGCGGAACCGCACCGCGGCCCAGCCCCCGCGCCCCTTCTCCACTCACCCTTCCGCTCACCCTTCCTTGTGACATACCGACCGGTTAGTCTGACGTCTCGCGGGCACTGAGCCGTGTCGCGTCGCGTCGAAGGAGACCGATGGTGGAAGCCGTGCAGGGTGCGGGAGTGGTGGTCACCGGGGCCGGTGGCGGGATCGGGGCCGCGTTGGCGCGGCGGTTCGCCGCCGAGGGGGCCCGGGTCGTCGTCAACGATCTGGACGCCGAGAAGGCCAAGGCCGTCGCCGGGGAGATCGGCGGGATCGCCGTGCCGGGCGACGCCTCCGCCGTCGTCGGCGAGGCGCGCGACGCGCTGGGCGGCGTCGTCGACGTCTACTGCGCCAACGCCGGTGTCGCCTCGGGCGGTTCGGAAGCCGCCGGGGAGGACGTGTGGGCGCTCGCCTGGGACGTCAACGTCATGGCACACGTGCGCGCGGCCCACGCGCTGCTGCCCGGCTGGCTGGAGCGGGGCGGCGGGCGGTTCGTGTCGACCGTGTCGGCGGCCGGGCTGCTCACCATGATCGGGGCCGCGCCGTACAGCGTCACCAAGCACGGGGCGTACGCCTTCGCCGAGTGGCTGTCGCTGACGTACCGGCACCGGGGTGTGAAGGTGCACGCGATCTGCCCGCAGGGCGTGCGCACCGACATGCTCACCGCCAGCGGCAGCGCCGGGGAACTCGTCCTGCGGCCGACCGCGATCGAGCCCGAGGCGGTCGCGGACGCGCTGTTCGCCGGCATCGAGGAGGACCGCTTCCTGATCCTGCCGCACCCGGAGGTCGCCGGGTACTACCAGGCACGCGCCACCGACCCCGACCGCTGGCTGGGCAACATGAACCACCTCCAGCGGAAGTGGGAGGCCGCGCGGTGAGCCGGGGCTACGCCGACAAGCCCTGGCTGGACCTGCTCGAAGAGCACCAGAAGGCACCCATCGGCCCGGCGGACTCCCTCGTGCACGCCCTGCGGCGCGCGGCCGCCGAGGCACCCGAGCGGACCTTCCTCGCCTACTTCGACGGGCGGCTCGGCTACCGGGAGGCCGACGTACTCAGCGACGCGGTCGCCGGTCACCTCGCCGCCCGCGGACTGGAGCGCGGCGACCGGGTCGCCGTGCTGCTGCAGAACTCCCCGCACTTCGTGCTCGCCGTCCTCGGCGCCTGGAAGGCGGGCGCGGTCGTGGTGCCGGTCAACCCGATGTACAAGGCGGGCGAGGTCACCCATGTGCTGCGCGACGCCGAGGTCACGGCGCTGATCTGCTCCGACCGGGCCTGGGAGACGTATCTGCGCGACACCGCGCGGGACTCGCCGGTGCGGATCGTGCTCACCGGCTGCGAACGGGACTTCCAGACCCGCGACGACGAACGCGTGCTCGCCTTCGAACGGCCGGCGCCCGCCGGCGACGCCGACGACCTCACGGCCGTGGCCCGCGCGGGCCGCACCGCGCCCGAGGGACGCGACCCGGAGCCCGGCGACATCGCGCTGATCAGCTACACCTCCGGCACCAGCGGCGCGCCCAAGGGCGCCACCAACACGCACGGCAACATCATGTACAACGCCGAACGCCAGCGCACCGGCCTCCGGCTGCCCGAGGCTCCGGTGTACTTCGCGCTCGCGCCGCTGTTCCACATCACCGGCATGGTCTGCCAGCTCGGCGCCTGCCTGAACAGCGCGGGCACGCTCGTGCTGGCGTACCGGTTCGAGGCGGGCGTGGTGCTCGACGCGTTCGCCGAACACCGGCCGCACTACACGGTCGGGCCCGCCACGGCCTTCATGGCGCTGGCCGCGCACCCGTCCGCCACCCGCGACCACTTCTCGTCCTTCCGGGTGATCTCCTCCGGCGGCGCCCCGCTGCCGCCCGCCCTCGTGGAGAAGTTCCGGGCCGGGTTCGGGCCGTACCTGCGCAACGGCTACGGGCTCACCGAGTGCACCGCCCCCTGCGCCTCCGTGCCGCCCCACCTGGAGGCGCCCGTCGACCCGGTGTCCGGGACGCTCGCCGTGGGCCTGCCCGGACCCGACACGCTCGTGCGGATCGTCGACGACCGAGGCGAGGACGTGCCCTTCGGGCAGCAGGGCGAGATCGCGGTCAGCGGCCCGCAGGTCGTGCCCGGCTACTGGCGGCGGCCCGACGCCACCGCCGAGACCTTCCCGGACGGCGAGCTGCGCACCGGGGACATCGGGTTCATGGACGAACGCGGCTGGCTGTACGTCGTCGACCGCAAGAAGGACATGATCAACGCGTCCGGGTTCAAGGTGTGGCCGCGCGAGGTCGAGGACGTGCTCTACACGCATCCCGCGGTGCGCGAGGCGGCCGTCGTCGGCGTGCCCGACGGCTACCGCGGGGAGACCGTGAAGGCGTACATCAGCCTCCGGCCGGGCGCAGCGGCGGACCCGGAGGAGCTGGCCGCGTACTGCAGGGAGAAACTGGCCGCCTACAAGTACCCGCGGCAGGTGGAGGTCCTGCCCGACTTGCCGAAGACGGCGAGTGGGAAGATCCTCCGTCGGGAACTGCGTTCCCGCACGCTGGACAACCGGTAAGGCAAGGCAACACGGAAAGGCAGGTGGCGGCAGTGCCCAGGACGACGGACGGAGACGGGGCTCCTGTGCCGCAGCGGCTGCTGGCCGCCGCCACCCGGCTCTTCGCGGAGCAGGGTTACGACCGCACCTCGGTGCAGGAGATCGTGGAGGCGGCCGGCGTCACCAAGGGGGCGCTGTACCACTACTTCGGCTCCAAGGACGACCTGCTGCACGAGGTGTACGCGCGCGTGCTGCGCCTCCAGCAGGAGCGGCTGGACACCTTCGCGGACGCCGACGAGCCGGTGGAGAAGCGGGTGCGGGACGCGGCGGCGGACGTCGTGGTCACCACGATCGAGAACCTGGACGACGCGGCCATCTTCTTCCGCTCCATGCACCACCTCAGCCCCGAGAAGAACAAGCAGGTGCGCGCCGAGCGGCGGCGCTACCACGAGCGCTTCCGCGCGCTGATCGAGGAGGGCCAGGAGGCGGGCGTCTTCTCCACGGCGACCCCGGCGGACCTGGTGGTCGACTACCACTTCGGTTCCGTCCACCACCTGTCCACCTGGTACCGCCCCGACGGCCCGCTCACCCCGCAGCAGGTCGCCGACCACCTGGCGGACCTGCTGCTGCGCGCGCTGCGGCCGTGAGATGAGCCAGCAGGGCCCGTGCCGCCGGATTGCGCGGTGCGGGTCCCCGCCCGGCCAGCACCACCGTGCGGCCGGGTTCCGGCTGCCGGATCCGCACGCACGGCAGCCCGGCGCGCTCCCCGATCTCCCGGGGCACGAACGCGACACCGATCCCGGCCCGCACGAGGTCGACGAGCAGGCCGATCTGCGTGACGTCGCAGGTGATACGGCGTTCCAGACCGCAGTGGGCGGCGAGGCGCCGTACGGCCGTCTCCAGACCCGTGCCCGCGCGGAAGTCGACGAACGGCTCCTCGGCGAGGTCCTTGATCAGGGTGCGGCCCGCGGCGGCCAGCCGGTGGCCGGGCGCGGTGACCAGCACCAGTTCCTCGTGCCAGGTGGCGTGCGCCGTGAGCCCTTCCGGCAGCTGCCCGAGGTCCGGCACCAGATACGCCAGATCCAGCTCGCCCGCCCGCAGCGCGTCGGTCAGTTCGGCGACCGGGGCGTCCCGCACGGACACCTGGACGCCGGGGAACTCCGCGTGGAACGCGGCGAGTTCGGCGGGCAGGTCCACACAGGTCAGCGTCTGGATGGTGCCGATGGCCACGCGGCCGGCGGCCAGGCCGGTCACCGCCGCCACCGCCTCCCGTGCGGCCTCCGCCCCGGCCAGCAGCGCGCGGGCCTGCGGCAGCAGGGCCCGGCCGGCCTCCGTGAGCACGACGCGCCGGCCCGTGCGGTCGAACAGGTCGGCACCCAGCTCCCGTTCCAGATTCCGGATCGAGGTGCTGAGCGCCGACTGCACGATCAGTTCGCTGCGGGCCGCGGCGGTGAAGCTGCCCTCGGTGACGACCGCCATGAAGTGGCGCAGCTGGCGGATCTCCATCCATCTATTTTATGGAACGCCGGCAGCGAAACCATCTGTTGGACCGCTGGGGGTGGCCCGCACGACGCTGGACGCATGCAGCGCACACCGGCTCTCTGGTCCCGTTTCGTCGCCTTCGTCCGCGCGCTGGCCCGCGCGGACCATCACTACTTCGGGGGTTACTAGGCGTACTTCCGCAGCTCCCGCCGGGCCAGCGACCGCTGGTGGACCTCGTCCGGGCCGTCGGCGATCATCAGGGTGCGGGCGCCGGCGTACAGCTCGGCGAGCGGGAAGTCCTGGCTGACACCGCCCGCGCCGTGCAGCTGGATCGCCTTGTCGAGGATGCCGACCACCGCGCGGGGCGTGGCGATCTTGATGGCCTGGATCTCCGTGTGGGCGCCCCGGTTGCCGACGGTGTCCATCAGCCAGGCCGTTTTCAGCACCAGCAGCCGCAGCTGCTCCACCGTCACGCGCGCGTCGGCGATCCAGTTGTGCACCACGCCCTGTGCGGCCAGCGGCTTGCCGAACGCCTCGCGGGAGACCGCCCGCCGGCACATCAGCTCGATCGCCCGCTCGGCCATGCCGATCAGCCGCATGCAGTGGTGGATCCGGCCGGGACCGAGCCGGGCCTGGGCGATGGCGAAGCCGCCGCCCTCCTCGCCGATCAGGTTCGACACCGGCACGCGCGCGTGGTCGAAGACCACCTCCGCGTGGCCGCCGTGCCAGTGGTCCTCGTAGCCGAAGACCTGCATGGCGCGCTTGACGGTGACGCCGGGGGTGTCGCGCGGGACCAGCACCATGGACTGCTGACGGCGGATGTCCGGCCCGTCCGGGTCGGTCTTGCCCATCACGATGAAGACTTTGCAGTCCGGGTTCATCGCCCCGGAGATGTACCACTTGCGGCCGGTGATGACGTACTCGTCGCCGTCCCGCTCGATGTGCGTGGTGATGTTGGTGGCGTCGGAGGAGGCCACCTCGGGCTCCGTCATCGCGAACGCCGAGCGGATCTCGCCCGCGAGCAGCGGCTGGAGCCACTGCTTCTTCTGCGCCTCGTCGCCGAACTGGGCGAGCACCTCCATGTTGCCGGTGTCCGGCGCGGCGCAGTTGGTCGCGGTGGGCGCGAGCTGCGGGGAGCGGCCGGTGATCTCGGCGAGCGGGGCGTACTGCAGGTTGGTGAGGCCGGCGCCGTGCTCGGCGTCGGGCAGGAACAGGTTCCACAGCCCCTGCCGCTTCGCCTCCGCCTTCAGCTCCTCCACCACGGCCGGGGTCTCCCACGGGGAGGCCAGCCTCTGCCGCTGCTCGTGGGCGACCGCCTCGGCCGGGTGGACGTACTCGTCCATGAAGGCGAGCAGCTTCCCGCGCAGCTCCTCGGTGCGCGCGTCGAACGCGAAGTCCATGTGTCCTCAGCCTTCCTGAAGGGTCGACAGACCGTGGTCGATGAAGACCGGCACCAGCTCGCCGATGCGGTCGAAGCCCCGCCCGACCGTCTGGCCCAGCGTGTAGCGGTAGTGGATGCCCTCCAGGATCACGGCGAGCTTGAACCAGGCGAACGCCGTGTACCAGGAGACCGCGGACACGTCGCGCCCCGAGCGCGCGGCGTACCGCTCGATGAGTTCGGCCGGGGACGGGTGGCCGGGGGCCTCGGCGGTGGTGGAGACGGGGGAGCCGGGCAGGCCCAGCGGCATGCTGTACATCACCAGCAGGCCCAGGTCGGTCAGCGGGTCGCCGAGCGTGGACATCTCCCAGTCGAGGACCGCCCGGATCCGGTCGTCGTCCCCGATGAGAACGTTGTCCAGGCGGTAGTCGCCGTGCACGACGGCCGGGGCGGGGGAGCCGGGCAGGTCGCGGCCGAGCGCGGCGTGCAGCTCGTCGATGCCGGGCAGGTCGCGGTTGCGGGAGGCGTCCAGCTGCTTGCCCCAGCGGCGCAGCTGGCGGTCCAGGAAGCCCTCCGGGCGGCCGAAGTCGCCGAGGCCCACCTCGGCGGGGTCCACGGAGTGCAGCTCGACCAGGGTGTCCACCAGGCCGAGCACCACCGCGCGGGTGCGCTCGGGGCCGAGCGGGGCGAGCTGGCCGGCGGTGCGGTACGGGGTGCCGTCGACGAAGTCCATGACGTAGAAGGGCGCCCCCAGCACCTCCTCGTCCTCGCAGAGCAGGACGGGGCGGGGCACCGGCACGTCCGTCGGGTGCAGGGCGCTGATCACCCGGTGCTCGCGCCTCATGTCGTGCGCGGTGGCCAGGACGTGGCCGAGCGGGGGGCGGCGTACGACCCACCGGGCCGTGCCGTCGGTGACGGCGTAGGTGAGGTTCGACCGCCCGCCCTCGATCAGCCGGCCGGTCAGAGGACCGTGCACGAGACCGGGGCGCTCACGGTCGAGCAGGGCGCGCAGCCGGTCCGGGTCGAGGCCTGGCGGGTGGTCGGAACTCATCGTCGCTCCTACGGACGGGGGAACGGGTTCCGACTCATGATGCCGACCGGTCGGTATGCCGTCCAGTGGGCGGAGCGAACGTGATCAGGGCCACGATAGGCGGACGGCTCCCACGCGGGTGCGGGGAGCCGTTCCGGGGTGCCGGGCGGGCAGGGCCTCAGTGGTCGTCCCAGTGGTCCTCGTGCTGTGCGTGCCGGTGGCCGTCGTGGAGGTAGTCGACGTGATCGCCGTGCAGGACGGTGGCGTGCCCGCAGTCCTCGCCGTGCCGGTGGTCGTGGTCCGGGTGGGCGGTGTGCCCGTCGGCCTCGCACTCGTCCCAGTGGCCGGCGTGCTCGCGGTGCAGATGGCCGTTGTGCGCGTAGTCGACGTGGTCGCCGTGCGGCACCTCGGTGTGCCCGCAGTCGGGGCCGTGGGCGTGGGGGTGGGCCTGGTGTTCCTGGTGGAGCGTCGTCATGGGTCTCACTTCCGGTGGGGGGCGGAGGAAGAGGGGCATTCCCGGCAATCAGGGTGGCATGACGTCCGCGTACCCCGCAGCGCCGAGGCAACGCGGCGCGGCGGGGTGAGGCCGGACGGGGTGGGGTGAGGTAGGACCAGGTACTGTCCCCAGGGGGTGTCCGCCTAGAGGATCAGGGCGACCGCGCACACCGCCAGCGCCACCGTGCAGGCCGTCGCCGCCGTCGCGTGGCGTGGGGGCAGGGGGGCGGGGCGGAGGGTGGTGGTGAGGGCGCGGATGCGGTGGTGGGCGAGGAGGAGGAAACCCAGCCAGAGGGTGAAACACAGGGCGCAGGCGAGCAGCGCGGGCGTGGTCGGGCCCTCGTGCAGCGTGGTCCGCATGGCGAGCACCGCCGCCACGGTCAGGGAGAGGGTCGTACGCCGCCAGGCCAGCCGGGTGCGCTCGGGCTGGAGTCCGGGGTCCCGCTTCCCGGGCGCGGCCCCGCTCATCCTTCCCAGCCGAACAGCACGACGACGACCATCGCCACGGCCACGACCGCGACGACCAGGCTGAGCAGCGCGGGGAACCGGGACGCCGGCAGGTCCTCGCCGCGCCGCATGGCCCGCTCGCAGCGCAGCCAGTGGTTGACCGCCCGCAGGGAGCACAGCGCGCCCGCCGCCAGCAGGGCGAGTGCCAGCCCGATCCGCCAGCCCCACCGCAGGTCCGGCAGGAACTGGTCCACCGCGAAACCGCCGCCGATCAGCGCGAGCGCGGTGCGCAGCCAGGCCAGGAAGGTGCGCTCGTTGGCCAGCGAGAAACGGTAGTCGGGGGTGCCGCCCTCGTCCCGTATCCGGGCGGGGGTGAACCACAGACGGACGTTCCGCAGGACTTCGATCACTCGTACGACAGTACCGGGAGGGGTGCGCGGCGGCAGATCAGCCCGTCGCCCGGTGGGCCCGCAGCCGCTCGTACGCGGCGAGGCCGTCCGGGACCCACTCCCACTCGGGCAGCCGCCGCAGCAGCTCGTCCTCCGGCAGGAAGGCGTGCCAGGCCACCTCCTCCGCCTGGGGGCGGACCGGGAGGTCGCAGCGCACCTCGTAGACGGCGGACCACCAGGACCGGCCGGCGCCGTCGTCGTAGAGGAACGTGAACAGGTGGCGCGGGCGGGGCAGCCCGCTCACGCCCAGCTCCTCCTCCGCCTCGCGCAGCGCCGCGTCGTCGTAGGACTCGCCGGCGCCCACCACCCCGCCGACGAACATGTCGTACAGCGAGGGGAAGACCAGCTTGGTCGCCGTGCGCCGGTGGACGAAGACGTGGCCCCGCGCGTCGCGCGCCTGCACGAACACACAGCGGTGGCGCAGGCCCTTCGCGTAGACCTCCCCGCGCGGGAGCCGCCCGATGACGCGGTCGTTCTCGTCGACGATGTCCAGCATCTCGTCCGCAGCGCTCATGCCCCCATCCAAGCAGCCGAGGCCCGCACTGCGGCAGCCTGCGCTTGCCTCCGGGCAGGGCGGCCCGTCTTGGGACGGCTCGCGCCCGTCTTCCGGCGGTCCGCGCCCGCGTTCCGGAGGTCGGCGCCTGCCGCGCGGCGGCTCGCGCCCGCGTTCCGGGCAGGCCGTTTCCGGCGGCCCGGGCCGGCCTCGGGGTGGCCCGTCTCGGGCCGCCCGGGCCTGCCTCCGGCAAGGCCGTCAGTCTTCCGGAGGGGGCGGCTGTGACTCGGGCTCACCCCGTCTGGGGGGGGGCGACGCGTGTCTGGGGTGGGGCGTTCTGGGGGAGGGCTGGGCTGGGTTGCATGCTGAGCAGGAGGATGCCGCGATCCCGGCTGTCAGGCCGCTCGCCTTCCGGTAGGGCGGGGTCCCTCTGCCGGTGGCCGGCGCCCGCCTCCGGGTGGCCCGTCTCCGGCGGCCCGTGCCGGCCTCCGGGGGACCCGTCTCGTGCGGCTCGCGCCCGCCCTCCCGCAACGCGGCCCGCCCCCGTGGGGCGGTCGGGGCTGCGGCTCAGCTTGTTCGGAGGGCGACGCGTGGTGGGGCAGGGGTGCCCTGGGGGAGGGCTGGGTGCATGCCGAGCAGGAGGATGCCGGTGATCACGGCCGTCAGACCCGCCGCCTGGCCGGCCAGGGCCGCCGCGTCGGTGTGCAGCCGGTCGCCGAGGAAGCCGACGCCGCAGACGATGCCGGCCAGCGGCTGCGCGGCGGTCAGGGCGGGCAGGCTCTTGCGCAGCGGGGCCGTCTCGAAGGCGCTCTGCACCAGGATCAGCCCGGTCACACCGAGCACCAGCACGGCGTACGGCTGCCAGCCGGTCAGCAGCTCCGCCCACCCGCCGGCGGCGAACCGCTGCCCGCTCTCCCGGGTCAGCGCGTCCTGGACGCCGTACAGCAGCCCCGCCGCCACCGCGAGCAGCACCGGAGCGGAGCCGAGGCGGGTGCGGCGGGCGTATCCGGTCAGCAGCAGGGCCGTACCGGTCATCAGGCCGATGATCAGCCAGTGCCGCAGCGGATCGGCGACCGCGTGGCCGCCGCGCGGCTCGCCCGCCATCAGGAACGCGGCCACGCCGCCCGCGAGCAGCGCGAGGCCCAGCCAGCCCTGGCGGCCGAGCGGCTGCCGGGTGCGGCGCCGGGACAGTGCGAGGGCGAAGAGCAGGTTGGTGGCGAGCAGGGGCTCCACGAGGGAGATCTCGCCGTGGCCGAGGGCCACCGCGCCGAGGGCCATGCCCACGGCCATGAGGCCGATGCCGCCGAGCCAGCCGGGCATCTTCGCCAGATCCAGCAGCAGCCGCGGCGAGAGGAAGTCCGCGAGGGGCGCGCGCTGGGCCGCGCTCTGCTGGAGGACGAAACCGAACCCCAGGCAGCAGGCGGCACTCAGGGCGAGCACCAGAACCATGATGGACAAGCCGCTCCCTGGGTGATCATTCGGCAGTGCACGGGCAAATGGGATGCTTCCGGCCATGCTGAGCGGTGCGGCGAGGCTGCGCTATGACACACGTCACATCGGGGTGGGGTCCGGTGCGGCCCGTGCCCCTTCCGCCTGCGCAAGTCCCCTGGGTGTGAACGGCGTTGACGCGTGTCATGTACCAGTGGCGCTTGACGGAGAGCCTTGGCTGGGGGTTTGCTGTGCGTGATCGTCTGATGGCAGAGCACATTCGTGGCCGGCTCTGAGTCTCCTCCGAGCCGCCCGAGCCGACCCCAGCCGACCCGAGCCGACTCGAGTCGATACGGAGTCGGCCCTCAGTCCTCAGCCATCAGCCCGCAATCCGCCCCAGCCGGCCCCGAGCCCAGCCCCCGTCGCCCCGAGTCACCCAGAGAGAGCCCAGAGGAACGTTCGAGGTGTCCCCGCCCCCGCCTCCTCTCGGCCGCCGCAAGCGCGCGGACCGGGGTCTCGACTCGGCCCTCGACGACACCGAACTCACCGCCGCCCGCGCCGCCCTCGCCCAGGGCCGCTGGCAGGCCGCCCGCTCCCTGCTCGCCCGCACCGGCGACGACTGGGACCTGCGCGGACACCGGGTTACCGTGCTCGCGCACGAGCCGTACACCGCCGCCTGGGCCCGCGAGTGGCTGCTCGCCGAGCCGGACTCCGCCGACGCCTCCGTGCTGCTCGCCGTGGCCCGGGTGTCACGGGCGCTGCGCGGCAAGGAGAAGCCGGACCGGGCCCGCGACGCCTGCCGGGGCGCCGCCGCCCGGCTCCCCGCCGACCCCACCCCCTGGCTCGGCCTGCTCCTGCTCGAACGCCACCTCGGTGAGCAGGCCGAGGTCGTACGGACCTTCGAACAGGTGCGGGCCCGGTACGCCGACCACCACCACGCCCACCACCTGGTGGTCGCCCGGCTCGCCGAGCGACGCGCCGACGCGGGCCCCGACCCGCTGCACGAGGTGTACGACTTCGCCGGCTGGGCCGCCGAGCAGGCCCCCGCCGACTCGCCGCTGGCGATCCTGCCGGTGGTCGCGCACGCCGAGCGGTACCGGGTGCTGGCCGCGCACGGCTTCGAGCCCGCCGACCCGGCCGCCTCCGCGCACTGGACCGGCCGCCGGGCCCGGCAGGTGATGAAGGCCGCCTTCGACTGGTGGCTGGAGTGGGAGCACGACGGCCATCCGCGCCGCCTCGTCGACCTGAACTACCTCGCCCACGCCAAGTACTGCGAGGGCCGCTCCGCCGAGGCCGCCGCCCTGTTCCACCGCATCGGCGAGCGCCCCACCCCCGAGCCGTGGTCCTACCCGGACCGCGACCCGCTCGCCGCCTTCCGCGCCGCCCGGGGACGGGCGCTCGGCACGGGGTGAGCCCGGATCCGCCCCGGTGACCCGCCGCCGCCCTCCCAAGAGGCCCCCGGCCCCGTCCCCGACCCCGCCTCCCCCCCCCACAGCCCTCACCCCCCAGCGCTCCCCCCGACCCTCACCCCCGACAGCAGGCAAGGACGGTCCACACGATGACGACGGGCAGTTCCCCCACGACACCGCCGAGCACCGCCGACGGCGCCGCCGACGGCATCAGCACCTTCAAGGGCGAGGAGCGCGCCCTGCGCGCCGGCCGGCTCGGCACGGGCGGCCTGCTGCTGTCGGTGCTCGCGGCGACCGCGCCCCTCATGGTCGTCGCCGGTGTCATGCCCACCACGTTCGCGGTGATGGGGATCGTCGGCCAGCCGCTCCTCTTCGTCATCCTCGGCGTCGTACTGGTCCTCTTCGGCATCGGCTACGCCGAGATGAGCCGCCACGTCCACAACGCGGGCGCCTTCTACGCCTACATCTCCCGCGGCCTCGGCGGCACCGCCGGAGCGAGCGCCTCGCTCGTCGCCCTGGTCGCCTACAGCGCGCTCCAGGTCGGCATCTACGGCATCTTCGGCTTCGAGGTCGCCGGACTCCTCGCCACCTACGCCGACACCGAGATCGCCTGGTGGGTCCCCGCGCTGGCCGCCGTGGCTGTCGTCGGCGCGCTCGGCTGGCTGAAGATCGACGTCAACGCGCGCGTGCTCGGGGTGCTGCTGCTCATCGAGCTGGCCCTCGTCGTCGTCTTCGACGTCGCCGCCGTCGCCGACCCCGGCCCGCAGGGCCTGTCACTGGCCGCCTTCGACCCCGGCACCCTCTCCGGCGCGGGCGTCGGCACCGCGCTGTGCTTCTGCATCGCCGCCTTCACCGGTTTCGAGCAGGCCCCCGTGTACGCCGAGGAGACCAGCCGTCCGCACATTCTCGTGCCGCGCGTGATGTTCCTCGCCGTCGGCTTTGTCGCCGTCTTCTTCGCCCTCAGCTCCTGGGCGCTCACCGTCGCCACCGGTCCGGACCACATCGTCGGCACCGCGCGCGAGCAGAGCGCCGGACTGCTGTTCTTCCTCACCGAGTCCCGCCTCGGCGGCACCTTCACCGACGTGCTGCACGTCCTGTTCGTAACCGGCATGTTCGCCGCGCTGCTCAGCTTCCACAACGTCGTCGCCCGGTACGCCTTCGCCATGGGACGCGAGGGACTGCTGCCGCGCGCCTTCGGCCGGACCCGGGGCGCCAGCGGCGCGCCCGGCACCGGCTCGCTGCTCCAGACCGTTATCTCCGGCCTGGTCGTCACCGCCTTCGCCCTCGCCGACGACAGCCCCGCCGGCGACCCGACCGAGCCCGTGCTGCACCTGTTCACCTGGTTCGGCAACGTGGGCGCCCTCGGCGTGATCCTGCTGATGGCCACCGCCTCGCTGTCCGTCGTCGTCTTCTTCGCCCGGCGTGGCGCCGCGGGCACGCAGGCCTGGCGGCTGGTCACCTCCACGCTCGCCGGACTCGCGCTGCTCGTCATCGCCGGCTTCACCGTCAAGGACTTCGACGTCCTGGTCGGCGCCGGCCCCGGCTCCACGCTGCGCTGGACGCTGCCCGGCATCATCGCCGCGGCGGCCGCCGCCGGCGCGGTCCTCGGCCTGGTCCTGCGCTCCCGCGCCCCCGAGACCCACGCCCGCATCGGCCTCGGCAACGAGGCCTTCCAACTGGACAAGGCGGCGACGGACCGCCCGTAGCGCCGGGGACCGGCTGCGGCGCCGGATGCCGCGGGCCGGTCGTGGAGCCGGGGTGCCCAGGTCGTCGTACGGCCCGGAGCGCGGCGGTGTCCTCGGTGCGCTGCCCGCGCGCGGGCCGGGCGCGGGGATCCGCGGGCCATGCGGCCGGCCAGGTGGACCGGCTACGCCGCCCCGGTGGGGGCGATTGCCCCGACCGGGGGCGGGCAACCAGTGACGCACGCTCGCCGCCACCGGACAGGGCCCGCGACGTGCGGGGGACACGACCACGTCTGGTCCCGCCCGCCGTACCCGCGCCCGGCCGCTGGCACGTCGACGATGTCCGGGCCGAGCCCGCCGCGGCGGACGAGAGAAGGGCCCACCCCCGGGGAGGGGTGGGCCCTTCTCGTCCGCGGGCCGGAGCCGAGCCGTACCGCGCCGGCCGAACCGTCGTACGGCTAGATGATCAGCGACAGCAGCAGCACGAACGCGCCGGCCACCACCGAGATGATCGTCTCCATCACCGACCAGGTCTTGATCGTCTGCCCGACGCTCAGCCCGAAGTACTCCTTCACCAGCCAGAAACCGGCGTCGTTGACATGGCTGAAGAAGAGCGAGCCGGCGCCGATGGCGAGGACGAGGAGGGCGGCGTGGGTGGTGGACATGTCGGCGGCCAGCGGGGCGACGAGGCCCGCCGCCGACACGGTCGCCACCGTCGCCGAGCCGGTCGCGAGGCGGATCGCGACCGCGATCAGCCAGGCCAGCAGCAGCGCCGGGATCGACCAGTCCTCCGAGATGTCGAGGACCATCTGACCCACACCGGAGTCGATCAGCGTCTGCTTGAAGCCGCCGCCCGCGCCGACGATCAGCAGGATGCCCGCGATGGGCGCGAGGCCCTTCTCGACCATGCCCGAGACCCGCTCCCTGGAGAAGCCGGCCGGGCGGGCGAGGGTGAAGATGCCGAGCAGGACGGACGCGAGCAGCGCGATCAGCGGCGAGCCGATGACGTCGAAGACGCGCTGGACGGTGGACTCGGGATCGTCGACGACGATGTCCACCAGGGCCTTGGCGAGCATCAGGACGACCGGCAGCAGGATGGTGGCCAGGGTCGCGCCGAAGCTCGGGCGCTTGTCCAGCTCGTCGGAGGCGCGCTGCGGGATCATCCGGTCCGGGGCGGGGACGTCCACCCAGCGGGCCGCGAACCGGGAGAAGACCGGACCGGCGATGATCACCGTCGGGATGGCGACCAGCACGCCGAGCGCCAGGGTCACACCCAGGTTGGCCTGGACGGCGTCGATCGCGACGAGCGGGCCGGGGTGCGGCGGGACCAGGCCGTGCATCACGGACAGTCCGGCGAGCGCGGGGATGCCGATCCGCATCAGGGAGTAGTGGCCGCGCTTGGCGACCATCAGCACGACCGGGATCAGCAGCACGACGCCGACCTCGAAGAACAGCGGCAGTCCGATCACGGAGGCGATCAGCACCATCGCCCACGGCATGGACCTGCCGCCGGCCTTGGCGAGGATGGTGTCGACGACCTGGTCGGCGCCGCCGGAGTCGGCGAGCATCTTGCCGAGGATCGCGCCGAGCGCGATCAGCACGCCGACGCCCGCCACGGTGGAGCCGAGGCCGGTGGTGAAACTGGCGATCGCCTTGTCCAGCGGCGCCCCGGCGAAGGCGCCGAGCGCCAGTGACCCGATGGTCAGCGCCAGGAAGGCATGCAGCTTGAACTTGGTGATGAGCAGAACGATGACGGCGATGCCCGCCAGCACGGCGATGCCCAGCCGGCCGTGGCCGGCCGAGGTGATGGGCTCGACGGCGTCCGCTGCCAGCATCTCGACGCTGAGTCTGGTCACGGGGGTTCCCTTGCAGGTACGGGGATGGGGGAGGGGGCGCCCGGACGGTCCGGGGCGAGGGGGTTAAGGGGAGTGAGGGGGGTGAGGGGGGTAAGGGGAGTGAGGGGGATGACACGGGAGGGCGGCGGAGACGGTTACCGGGCCGGGCCGGACAGCTCGTCCAGCGCCCGCACCGCCCGCTCGGTGATCTCCTCCGGGCTGCCGGAGACGTTCACGGCCACGCCCGCCTCGTCCGCCCCGAGCGGCTCCAGCGTGGCGAACTGGGAGTCGAGCAGCGCGGTCGGCATGAAGTGGCCCCGCCGGTGCGACATCCGGTCCTCGACGAGCGCGCGGTCACCGGTGAGGTGCACGAAGACCAGCCCCGGCGCGGCGGCCCGCAGCCGGTCCCGGTACGACCGCTTCAGCGCGGAGCAGCTGACCACCCCGCCGAGCCCCGCCCGGCCGTCCGCCCAGCCGCCGATGGCGTCCAGCCACGGGAGGCGGTCCTCGTCGGTGAGCGGCGTGCCGGCCGACATCTTGGCGATGTTGGCCTGGGGGTGGAAGTCGTCGCCCTCGGCGTAGGGGACGCCGAGCCGGGCGGCGAGCAGGGGACCAATGGTGGTCTTGCCGGTGCCCGCGACGCCCATGACCACGACGACGTGGGGGGTCTTCATCGCTGCCTCGCTGTCTTCGTCGACACGGTGATGTCGGCATACTGAAACGCATTAGGTACGACGAATTCAAGAGCCTGTGATGAATAAGTCTGACTTTTTGGTTGCGTGATCCGCCTCGTACTCTGTGGTGCATGAGCACACCGGGCCGGGGGCTGCACGGCCGCGTACTGGACACCCTCGGCCCCGAGATCACCGCGGGCGAGTACCCCCCGGGCAGCGTGCTGCGCACCGACGAACTCGCGCAGCGCTTCGACGTCTCACGCTCCGTGATGCGCGAGGCCGTACGGGTCCTGGAGTCCATGCACCTGGTGGAGTCCCGCCGCCGGGTGGGCGTCACCGTCCGCCCCAAGGCCGAGTGGAACGTCTACGACCCGCAGGTCATCCGCTGGCGGCTGGCCGGCGCCGACCGGCCGCACCAACTGCGCTCGCTCACCGTGCTGCGCTCCGCCATCGAACCGGTGGCCGCGCGGCTCACCGCCCAGCACGCCACCGCCGAGCAGTGCGCCCGGCTGACCGAGTGCGCCCTCGGCATGGTCGCGCACTCCCGCGGCCACCAGCTGGAGGGCTACCTGCTGCACGACATCGCCTTCCACCGGGTCATCCTCACCGCCTCCGGCAACGAGATGTTCGCCCGGCTCGGCGATGTCGTCGCCGAGGTGCTGACCGGCCGCACCCAGCACGACGTGATGTTCGAGGACCCCGACCCGGCCGCCGTCACCCTGCACGTCCGGGTCGCGGAGGCGGTCCGCGCCCGCGACGCGGACCGCGCGGAGCAGCTGACCCGTGAGATCACCGTCGGCGCGCTCCAGGAACTGGACATCCTCGCGCCCTGAGGGGCTGCGGGGCCTGCGGGGCCGGGGCCTTCGTGGGCCTGCGTGGGCCTGCGTGGGCCTGGGGGGGGGCCGGGGCCTGAGGAGCCTGAGACCCTCAAGGCCCGAGTCTTGCGCCTTGCGCCTTGCGGCCCGTGACCCGAGCCGCCCCCCCCGGCGCCCCTCATTCCTCCGGGAACTCCCCGTCGACGTACACCCACGCCCCCTCCACCCGCTCGAACCGGCTGCGCTCCAGCAGCGCGCCGCCCCGGAACGAGGCCCGGAAGGTCACCGTGCCGGTGGAGTGGAACGCGGTGCCGTCCGTGGTGTCCAGGATCTCCAGGCCGGTCCACCGCGTCCCCGGGTCGAAGTCGATCCGCGGCGGCCGGGTCCGCGGGTGCCAGGTCCGCAGCAGATACGCCTCGTCCCGCTGCACGAAGGCGCTGTAGCGCGACCGCATCAGCCGCTCGGCCGTCGGCGCCGCGCCCTCACCGCGGTGGAATCGGCCACAGCACGTTGCGTAGGTCTCCGCGTGACCGCACGGGCATGTGGCCTTGCCGGCCGGTGCGGAGGCGGTACGGCGCCGGAGATGGGAGCTGCGTCGGGACATACCCGCCATTCTGCTGCACCACGGCCCGTGGCGAGAGTGTGAGGGTCTCGTCGTGACACGCGCACATCGTGTGCGAGTCGTGCGCGCCGCCCTCCACGGATACTCCCGCAGAGGTGGCGTGAAGGCGTCTTGTTGTCCCAACTCCCCACCGGGAAACGTGGGTTGCGCACTTGAGCATCAGGAGTCACAAGCGCGCTGCTTGGCCCGGACGGCCGTACGTCCCGGGTGCTGACGGGGGAAGCTGATGCGGTGCCCACCGATCGGGGCCGTCCGACCGCGCCCCGCTGACGTTCGCACACGCCGCCCTCCTTCTTCGCCGTCTCTTGGTGCCCACGACCGTGCCCGACAAGGGATCGGAGGGGGAATGCCGACGAACCCAGTGAGCGCCGCCAGGCCGACGTATCCCGGCGTCCACGTCGAAGAGCTTCCCAGCACCACCCGCACCCTCTCCGCCGTGACCACGTCCGTGACGGCCTTCGTCGGTCACACCCGGCGCGGCCCGCTGAACGAGCCGGTGCGGGTCACCGGCTTCACCGAGTTCGAACGCAGCTTCGGCGGCCTCGGCTCGCAGAGCGCCGTCGCCCGGTGCACCAGTTCTTCGGCAACGGCGGCTCCGTCGCCGTGATCGTCCGGGTCGCCCGGGCCGGCAGCGGCAAGGCCGCCCGCGTCGTCCTGGAATCCACCGACGGACACAGCGAGAGCCGCGTCCTGGAGGTCCACGCCAAGGAGTCCGGCGTCTGGGGCAACGGCCTGCGCGTCGCCGTCGACTACGACACACCCCACCCCGACGAGACCTTCGACCTGCGCGTCCACGACGCCAGGGGCGACATCCGGGAGAGCTCCACCGGCCTGTCCATGGCCGCCGGACACGGCCGCCACGCCCCCACCGTGATCAACGCCGGCTCACGCCTCATCCGCGTCGAGGCCGTCGGCGAGGGCCGCCCCGACCCCTGCGGCACCGTCTCCGAACCGTTCGGACACCAACTGCCCGCCCTCGCCGTCGACCTCACCGTCAAGATCGGCGACGTGGAGCGCGCGTTCACGCTGCACGACCCCGACTGCGACGGCGAGGCCCCCACCACCGTCGCCGAGCTCGCCCTCCTCCTGGAGCGCAAGCTGCGCGCCCTGCCCGACGCGCCCGGCAAGCACGCCTTCGCCGGCGCGGAAGCCCCCGCGTTCGGGCGGCGGTTGCAGGTCGTGGCCGGCTCCCCCGACCCCGGTGACGTCGTCCGCTTCCTCGGCGAGTGCGCCAACGACCTCGGCCTGGAGGCCTCCGTCAACCCGCCGGTGTTCCCGCTCGCGGGCGGCGAGGACGGCGAGGCACCCGGCCCCCGCGACCTGATCGGCTCCGAGGCCGGCAAGACCGGCATCCAGGCGCTGCGCTCCGTCGCCGACGTCACTCGCCTTCGCCCCGCTCGCCACCGCCGTGCCCGCCGCCGACGCGGCCGCGCTCGCCGCGGAGGAGCGCGCCCGCCGCGAGGAACAGGCCGCCGAGGCCGCCGCGCCCGCCGAGACCCGGCCCGCGCCCGCGCGCCGCCCGCAGGACACCCCGGAAGGAGACCAGTGATGGCCAGGCCGATCAGCGCGTCCACGATGGTGGAGATCCTGCGGGCGGAGGGCCTGACCGTCCACGAGGTCCGCGACTGGCGCACCCACAACCGCAACAGCAAGGGCCCCTGGGGCCCGGTCAACGGCGTGATGATCCACCACACCGTCACCTCCGGCACCGCCCGCTCCGTCGACATCGGCTACGACGGCTACGCCGGGCTGCCCGGCCCGCTCTGCCACGGCGTCATCGACAAGCGGGGCCACGTCCACCTCGTCGGCAACGGCCGCGCCAACCACGCCGGCCTCGGCGACGGCGACGTGCTGCGCGCCGTGATCAACGAGACGACGCTGCCGCCCGACAACGAGGCCGACACCGACGGCAACCGGCACTTCTACGGCTTCGAGTGCGTGAACCTCGGCGACGGCCGGGACCCGTGGCCCGAGGCACAGAAGGAGGCCATCGAGAAGGTGGCCGCCGCGATCTGCCGCCACCACGGCTGGAGCGAGAGATCCGTCATCGGCCACAAGGAGTGGCAGCCCGGCACGACCGACCCGCGCGGCTTCACCATGGACGGCATGCGCGGACGCATCCGCGACCGGCTGCGGGGCGGCGGGGGAGGCGGAGGCGGCACGAAGCCCGCCCCGCCGAAGCCGTCCTACGAGCCCTTCCCCGGCAGCGCCTTCTTCCACCCCGGGCAGCGGTCGCCGATCATCACGGCCATGGGCCGCCGCCTCGTCGCCGAGGGCTGCGGCCGCTACGAGAACGGACCCGGCCCCGAGTGGACCGACGCCGACCGCCGCTCCTACGCCGCCTGGCAGCACAAGCTCGGCTACCGGGGCAAGGACGCCGACGGCATCCCGGGCCGCTCCAGCTGGGAGAAACTGAAGGTGCCGGACGTCCGCGACTGAGGGCCCGCGAGCCGGGGCGCCGGACCCGGAAACGACGGATCCCCCGGCCGCGTGAGCGACCGGGGGATCCGGCTGGTGTCCGAGGGGGGACTTGAACCCCCACGCCCGATAAAGGGCACTAGCACCTCAAGCTAGCGCGTCTGCCATTCCGCCACCCGGACAAGGTGTCTGTCGTGCGGGGCGGTTCTCCCCGCGGCGACGACGTAAACATTACCAGGCTTTCGGGGGTGGCCGATCACCCCCGGGTCTCGGCCCGGTCTCCCGTGAACGGCGTATGACGGGCCGGGCCCGCGCTTGGGCCCGGCAGGCCGGAGGGGGAGGATGTGGGGGAACCACCAGCGGCGACAGCGGGAGGAAGCAGCGTGAGCCAGACGGGCACCGGCCAGGGCGTCACCGGCGAGGACGAGGTCGTCGACCTCTGCAGCGAGCTGATCCGGATCGACACCAGCAACTACGGCGACCACTCCGGCCCCGGCGAGCGCAAGGCGGCCGAGTACGTCGCCGAGAAGCTCGCCGAGGTGGGGCTGGAGCCGAAGATCTTCGAATCCCACTCCGGCCGCGCCTCCACGGTGGCCCGGATCGAGGGCGCGGACCCCACCCGCCCCGCCCTGCTCATCCACGGCCACCTCGACGTCGTCCCGGCCAACGCCGACGACTGGACCCACCACCCCTTCTCCGGCGAGGTCGCCGACGGCTGCGTCTGGGGGCGCGGCGCCGTCGACATGAAGGA
Source organism: Streptomyces sp. JB150 (assembly GCF_011193355.1). GTDB lineage: Bacteria > Actinomycetota > Actinomycetes > Streptomycetales > Streptomycetaceae > Streptomyces. The sequence continues at coordinate 1,429,783 of NZ_CP049780.1, read as the reverse complement.
CATGGACGCGATGACCCTCGCGGTCGTCCGCGACCGGCTGCGCACCGGCCGCAAGCCCCCGCGCGACATCGTGCTCGCCTTCCTCGCCGACGAGGAGGCCGGCGGCACCTACGGCGCCCGCCACCTGGTCGACCACCATCCGGACCTGTTCGAGGGCGTCACCGAGGCGATCGGCGAGGTCGGCGGCTTCTCCTTCACCGTCAACGAGAAGCTGCGGCTCTATCTCGTCGAGACCGCCGAGAAGGGCATGCACTGGATGCGGCTGACCGTCGAGGGCACGGCCGGCCACGGCTCCATGACCAACAACGACAACGCGATCACCGAGCTGTGCGACGCCGTCGCCCGCCTCGGCCGCCACACCTGGCCGGTCCGCGTCACCAAGACCGTACGGTCCTTCCTCGACGAGCTGTCCGACGCGCTCGGCACCGAGCTGGACCCCGAGAACATGGACGAGACCCTCGCCAAGCTCGGCGGCATCGCCAAGATGATCGGCACCACCCTGCGCAACTCGGCCGCGCCCACCATGCTCGGCGCCGGCTACAAGGTCAACGTCATCCCCGGCCAGGCCACCGCCCACGTCGACGGCCGCTTCCTGCCCGGCTACGAGGAGGAGTTCCTCGCCGACCTCGACCGCATCCTCGGCCCGCGGGTGAAGCGCGAGGACGTGCACGCCGACAAGGCGCTGGAGACCGACTTCGACGGCCGGCTCGTGGACGCCATGCAGAGCTCCCTGGCCGCCGAGGACCCGATCGCGCGGGCCGTGCCGTACATGCTCTCCGGCGGCACCGACGCCAAGTCCTTCGACGACCTCGGCATCCGCTGCTTCGGCTTCGCCCCGCTGCAGCTGCCGCCGGAGCTGGACTTCGCCGGCATGTTCCACGGGGTGGACGAGCGGGTCCCGGTCGACGGGCTGAAGTTCGGCGTCCGCGTGCTCGACCGCTTCATCGACGCGTCCTGATTCGTCCTGCTGAAACGCGACTTCACTTTTCGGGCACGCGTGCGGGCCCCCGCCGGGACGGGTGAATGCGCTCATAGGGTCGTAGCTCTATTAGTCCCTCCTCGTTATGGGTGATGCGATCCGAACGTGGGATCACCTTGCCAACCAGGAGGAATTAATGATGAAGAAGGTCGTCGCCGCTGCCGCCGCCACCGGTGGACTGGTTCTCGCGGGTGCGGGCATGGCCGTCGCCGACTCCGGTGCCCAGGGTGCCGCCGTGCACTCCCCGGGTGTCGCGTCCGGCAACGTTGTCCAGGTGCCCGTGCACATCCCCGTGAACGTCTGTGGCAACACGGTCTCGGTGATCGGCGTGCTGAACCCCGCCTTCGGCAACTACTGCGTCAACAAGTGACATCGGGCCTCGCCTCATGAGGGTCTGAGCCGTTCGGCCCCGGAGCGCGCGCCATGCGCTCCGGGGCCGAACGCTCTTCCCGGTTCTGTCACGACGTCGAAGGAGATTCAGCAATGCGACAGGCCACCCGCAAGGGCCTGATGACCGTGGCGGCCGCGACGGGGGTGATCGCCGCCGCCGGCGGCCAGGCCCACGCGCACTCCGCGGGTGCGGCCGGCTCCGCCGCCGGCTCGCCCGGCGTGCTGTCCGGCAACACCGTGCAGGCGCCGGTGCACGCGCCGGTCAACGTCTGCGGCAACACCGTCAACGTCGTCGGGGTGCTCAACCCGGCGGCCGGCAACTCCTGCGGGAACCACAGTCACGGCCACGGCGGCTCCGGGGGCTACGGCGACACGCACGGCTCCGGCGGCTCCGGTGGCGCGCACGCGAGCGGCCACACGTCCGACTCGCCGGGCGTCGCCTCGGGCAACACCGTGCAGGTGCCGGTGCACGCGCCGGTCAACGTCTGCGGCAACAGCGTCGACGTCATCGGCGTCGGCAACGCCGCGACGGGCGACGACTGCGCCAACGGGGACAACGGCTCCGGCGGCGGTCACCCCACCCCGCCGGGAGACGGCGGCGGCACGACGCCGCCGGGCACGAACCCGCCGGGCACGAACCCGCCCGGGACGACACCTCCGGGCACCACTCCGCCGGGCACCCCTGAGCAGCCCGGTACTCCGGAGCAGCCCGGCACCCCGGGCGGCCCCACGGATCCCGGCACCCCGGGAACCCCGGTGAGCCCCGGCACTCCGGGCACCCCGCCCCAGGCAGGCGGCACCACCCCGGACGACCACGGCCCCGGCAGCCGGCCCGACGTCCCGTCCGTCACCCAGCCGCGGGCTGACGCCCGGCTCGCGGACACCGGCAGCGGCCTGCCGCTCGGGACCGCCGCGTCCCTCGGCGCGGGAGCGCTGGTGGCGGGCGCCGTCCTGTACCGCAGGGCACGCGCCTCCGCGTAACGCACGCACCGGAAACGGAGCGGGCCCCGCCGTCCGGCGGGGCCCGCTCCGATGTGCTTCTCACCTCACCACGTGGCACGCGTCTGGCGAATGATCCGCCGGCGCAACCGCACCTTGCGGCTGCCGTCGCGCAGCAGGCTCAGGCGGTGCAACTCCCAGTGTCCGTACTCGGCATGGTCCGTCAGCAGACGTGTGGCGTCCTTGCGGGAGACCCCGCGCGGTACGTACACGTCGACAAATTCGTATTCCGGCATCGCATCTATTGTGCGTCTTGGGGTCCGGTACGGATAGCGTCTGCAGTATGTCTGATGCTGCGCAGCCCACCGCTGCCGAGGTACGCGCCGCCGCCGAGGCGGTCAAGACCGCGCTCGACCGCCATCTCGCCGCGGTCGAACGCCGGTCGGGGGAGGACGACCCGGCCGTCTACGAGGCGTTCAACCAGCTGGCCGCGGCCGCAGAGGCGTACGACGAACTGCTCTACGACCGCTATGACGAGGTCACGCCCTTCGAGATCCCCGGAGCGGACGACTCGCTGCCGCCGTACACCGGGCCCGACGAGCCGAACGCGCTCAGTGTGCTGATCCGCCGCGACTACGCGGTGGCCCACCCACAGCGGCTGATGGCGCAGGCCCGGCGGATCGTGACGGCGGACGAGGGCACGGACGCGGACGCCGCGGAGAGTGTCAACGGCGCGCTCGGCATCCTGTTCGGCGAGTTCGAACCGGACGAGATCGCCTCCCGGCACAAGGAGTTCGGTCTCGAGGAGGGCGACTCCACGATGTGGGTGACCGCCGCGGACGACCTCCCGGAGCCCGGCGAGTGGCTGTCGGCCCCGTTCGACTCCGTCGACCGGCAGCGGGTGGTGTGCCGCTTCGACGTCAGCGCGGTCTTCGACGAGGACCTGGACGACGAACCCGACTCCGGGCAGCTGGAGGCGGAACTGGACGAGGACGAGGACGTGGAAGGGGACGACGACCTGGATCTCGACGAGGACGAGGATCTGGAGCCGCTCGACGCGGACCGCTGACCCATCCGCCCCGGGCGTCACGGCGGCCACGGGGAACCACCGTGGCCGCCGTTGCTCGTCCGACGCCCCGCTCAGCCGTCCTGCCCGGCCGCCGTCCTGCCCGGCCGCCGTTCCTTCCCGGCCGTCGGCACCTCGGGTCGCAGCAGGTCGGGCAGCCGCGTGGTGCGCGGCTTGGGCAGGCCCTCCGCGACGGCCCTCGGCAGCGCCTGCTCCACGCCCTGGACCACGGACAGATGACGCTCGGCCCGGCCGAAGGCGGTGTAGATCCAGGGGCGGGTGAGGATCCGCGCGGCGTCGCCGGGCAGCACCGCGACCACCGCGGGCCACCGGCCCCCGACCGCCTGGTGCGCGGTCAGCGCCCACCCGTGCCGTACACACCGCTCGACCCGCTCGCGCGGCACGACGACGTTCCCGCCCGCGCACGACAGCCGCAGCCCCTCGGCGTCGGCCCCCACCACCCGCCCCGGCACCGTGCGGCCGGGCGCGGGGGAGTAGGCGATCCGGTCGCCGGGGTCGAAACCGCCGAAGCGGCCGGGGCCGGGATTCAGCCGTTCTTTCAGCGCCGCGTTCAGCACCCGCGTCCCCGCGGCGCCGCCGTGTCCCGGCGTGATCACCACGGTCTCCTCCGGGGGCACCCCGATCGCCCGCGGCACCGAGTCCGCGACGAGCTGCACCGTCCGGTGCACGGCCTCGCCCGCGTCCCGCACGGGCACGATCACGATCTCCTTGCCGGGCGCCTCGACCTGGTTCAGTTCGCCGACGCCGATTCCGGACACCAGCTCGCCCAGCGGGCCGGGATCCGGGCGCCGGGAGGCGATCTGCGGCACGCGCCGCGCGGCCAGCAGATCCGCGAACACCCGGCCGGGCCCCGCCGACCACAGCACCGCCGGATCCCCGGACAGCACCAGCCGGGCCCCGTCGGGCAGCGACTCGACGAGCGCGGCGCCCGCCTCCACGTCCAGCTGGGGCGCGTCGAGCACCACCAGCAGATCCAGGTCCAGTGCCCCTTCGGCGTCCCGCCCCGGTCCCTCGGCCCCGGACAGCAGCCCCGCCACGGTGACCACCCGGTCCCGCTCCGCGGACCTCCCCCGCCCCAGCGGGCTGTGCACGGCGGCCCACGCGCGCAGCCCCAGCTCACGCGCGGCGTCCAGCAGCTCCACGGCCTCGGCGCGGGCCGCCTCACCGCCGGTGTGCAGCACCAGACCGTGCCCGGCGACCGCCCGGACCAGCTCGGCGGCGGACCCCTGGGCCGCCGCCGCGACCCGCTCCCGGTCCGCGGGCGCACCGGCCTCCTTCGGCACCGAGCCGATCAGCCGCGCGAGTCCGTCGGCCAGGCTCTCCTCCGCCAGCGCGTACCGCTCCAGCCCGACGAGGACCCGCACGGGCTCCTGGGCCTCGCCCTCCCCGGCTTCCTCCTCCGACTCCTCTTCGCCCGATTCCTCCAGGCCGTCCTGGAAGGCCAGCACCTCGCCCTCCGCGAGGGCGTCCTGCACGGCCGCGTCCGGGTCGGGCACGCCCCGCTGCGCCAGCGCGGCGGTCAGGGCCGGCAGCTCCAGCGCGGTGTGCCCGGCCAGCGCCGCCTGCTCCAGCAGCCAGACGGTGAGCGCGCGCAGCCGCCGCTCGTCGTCCGGGCCGCACCGCGCGCCGAGCAGCGCCCGCGCGAATCCGTCGGCCTGTTCCGGCCGCACCCCGCCGACCCTCAGCAGCAGCCACGGATCGGCCCGCAGCCGCTCCTGAGCGCCGTCCCCGAGCACGGCGACGACCTGCGGCGCCAGCGCCAGCGGCGCACCGCCCTCGGCGAGCACCCGGCCGACCCCGTCCACCACCTCGGGCGCGGGAGCGGCCGTCACCGGGGCCACCGGCTGCGTGCGCCGCACCGGCTCCGGCGCGGGCCGCCGCACCGGCTCCGGCTCGGCGAACACCGCGGCCACGGGCTTCTCGCCGCTCTCCACGGCCCGCACCGCGGCGAGCAGGTCGGCGGCCTTCCCGCTCAGCTTCGTGCCGGCTTCGATCCGCTTCTTCTCCGCCTTGCGCCGCTCGATCCGCTCCCGCTCCAGCCGCTGCGCCGCCAGCTCCGCCTCGGCCTCCGACAGCCGCGCCGCCTCGCCGCCCGCCGCCTCCGCGCCCTCGGGGGTGCCGCCCGCCGCCTCCGCGCCCGCTGACTCTACGGCGTCCGCCGTCTCCGCGCCCTCGGGGGTGCCGCCCTCCGCCTCGGCGCCCGGCGTCTCCCGCGCGGCGTCCTCGGTGGTCTCCGGCTCCGTGCTCACAGCGTGCTCCAGTCGTGATCGGGATAGCGGTGCACGGGCGCCGACACATCGTCGAGCGCCCGGCAGATCTCGTCAGGAAGACTAAGCGCCTCCACTGACAATGCCGCCGTGAGCTGCTGCGCGGTGCGCGCGCCCACGATCGGCGCGGCCACTCCGGGCCGGTCGCGCACCCACGCCAGCGCCACCTGCAACGGCGTCACCGCGAGACCGTCCGCCGCGGTGGTGACGGCGTCCACGATCCGGCTCGCCGTGTCGTCGAGATACGGCTCGACGAACGGCGCGAGATGCTCCGAGGCGCCGCGCGAGTCCCCGGGTACCCCGTTGCGGTACTTGCCGGTCAGCACGCCCCGTCCCAGCGGCGACGAGGGCAGCAGCCCGATCCCCAGGTCGATGGCCGCGGGCAGCACCTCCCGCTCGACCCCGCGCTGCAGCAGCGAGTACTCCATCTGCGTACTGGCCAGCCGGGTGCGCGTCCCGGGCGCAGCGAGCTGCCACGTCGCCGCCTTCGCCAGCTGCCACCCGCAGAAGTTGGACACCCCGGCATACCGCACCCGCCCGCTGCTGACCGCCAGGTCCACCGCGTGCAGGGTCTCCTCCAGCGGCGTCTCGGGGTCGAACGCGTGCACGTGCCACACGTCGACGTAGTCGGTCCCCAGCCGGGCCAGCGAGGCGTCCAGCGCGGCCAGCAGGTGTCCCCGCGAGCCGTCGAAGCGCCGGTCCGGATCCGGCACGCTTCCGGCCTTGGTCGAGATGACGAGTTCCCGCCGCGGCACCAGCCCGTCCATCAGCCGCCCGAGCAGGTACTCCGCTTCCCCGTCCCCGTACACATCCGCCGTGTCGACCAGCGTCCCGCCCGCTTCCCAGAACGTCTTCAGCAGGTCCGCGGCGTCATGCTCATCGGTGTCCCGGCCCCACGTCAGGGTGCCGAGCCCGATCCGGGACACACGCAGGCCGGTCCGGCCGAGATGCCTCTGCTCCATGACCGCCGAGATTACTGGCCAGAACCTTGCCGTGGATCGCCTGTGGACAACCGATCCCGCCCACACGGCAGGACCCCGCCGCACAGCGGGACAGCCGACGGCGCGGCGGCCGCGACGGACGCCCTTCGCGCGGCCCCCACCCGCCGCGCACCCGGTAGGGTCAGCCCCACAAGGGACGTTACTGATGAGTAAGGGGAAGGTCATGCAGCTCGGCATCAACCTCGGCTACTGGGGCGCCGGAATGGACGCGGACAACCTCGCCGTCGCCCAGGAAGCGGACCGCCTCGGCTACGCGGTCTGCTGGGCCGCCGAGGCCTACGGCTCCGACGCCGCGACCGTACTCAGCTGGGTCGCCGCCCAGACCACCCGCATCGACGTCGGCTCGGCCATCTTCCAGATCCCCGCCCGCCAGCCCGCGATGACCGCCATGACCGCCGCCACCCTCGACTCCCTGTCCGGCGGACGCTTCCGCCTCGGCCTCGGCGTCTCCGGCCCCCAGGTCTCCGAGGGCTGGTACGGCGTCAAGTTCGACAAGCCCCTGTCCCGCACCCGCGAGTACGTCGAGATCGTCCGCAAGGCCATGTCCCGCGAACGCCTCACCCACGACGGCGAGCACTGGACCCTCCCGCTCCCCGGCGGCCCCGGCAAGCCCATCAAGCTCACCGTCCACCCGCAGCGCGAGCACATCCCGCTCTACATCGCCGCGATCGGCCCCAAGAACCTCGAACAGACCGGCGAGATCGCCGACGGCGCCCTGCTGATCTTCCCCTCCGCCGACCACCTCGAGGACACCGCGATCAAGCACCTGCGCGCGGGCCGCGAGAAGGCCGGCAAGACCCTCGACGGCTTCGACGTCTGCCCCACCCTCCCGCTCGCCGTCGGCGACGACAAGGACATCGCCGCCCTCGCCGACACCTTCCGCCCGTACACCGCCCTGTACGTCGGCGGCATGGGCAGCCCCAAGCAGAACTTCTACAACCAGCTCGCCCGGCGCATGGGGTACGAGAAGGAGGCCGCCGAGATCCAGCAGAAGTACCTCTCCGGCGACAAGCAGGGCGCCGCGGCCGCCGTACCGCACGACCTGATCGACAAGACCACCCTGCTCGGCTCCGTCGACCGCATCGCCGACCGCATGAAGGCCTACGCCGAGGCGGGGGTCACGACGCTGTCGCTGGCGCCCGCGGGCTTCACCCTCGACGAGCGCATCGCCTCGCTCCGTGCCGGCACCGAGGCCCTGGAGCGCGCCGGTCTCGCGTAGCGGAATTCCCACGGCCGTGGTGGGGGCTCGGGGGTCTACCCCGCCACGGCCGTCACGCGGAACAACGCGCCGCCGCGCCCGGAGTTACGCCTCCCGCACGCCCCGCACGCTTCGGGGCACGCCTTCGGCCACGCTTCCGGCCGCGCCCGCGGCACAGCCCCCGCCGTCCTCCGTTCGGCGCAGTGGTCCGGCACACCTGTCGCACCCGGCCGAGCGCGGTCTCGCCCCCGGAACCGTCCGGCACCCCGGTCCCCGTCCCGTCCGAGACCCACTCCACGACGCTGCTGGAGCGCGCGGGCATCGGACCTGCCCACGACGGGTTCGCGCGCGACGACCCCCTCATGGTCCAGGACATCGTCGTCCACCTCACCCACAGCAGGGTCACCGAACAACGCGCCTGCGAGCAGATGCGCCTGGACGAACGCCTGGCCGGCCGGCGCCGCGTGGTCGCGCTCAGGACCCCGCAGCGCCGTGACGCCCTCGGCGGCCCGCGGAGCCCCGGAGCGTGACCCGGGACCCGGCCGGGCCCCGCGCCCTCACAGCCACCCCCGCCCCTTGAACAGCCGGTAGAGGCCCACCTCCAGCACCGCCATCACCACGATCACCGCCGGATAGGACCACACCCACCGCAGCTCCGGCATGTGCTCGAAGTTCATGCCGTAGACGCCCGCGATCATCGTCGGCACCGCGGCCATGGCCGCCCACGCGGAGATCTTCCGCATGTCGTCGTTCTGCCGCACACTCATCTGCGCCAGATGCGCCGACAACACGTCGGACACCAGCCGGTCCAGCGCCTCCACCGACTCGTTCACGCGCGTGAGGTGGTCCTGCACGTCCCGGAAGAACGGCCGCGCCCGGTCGTCGACGAACGGCACCGCCCCGCCGAACTGCCCGTTCCCGGCGAGCCGGGTGAGCGGCAGGGCCAGCGGGCCGGTGGCGCGGCGGAACTCCAGGATCTGCCGCTTGAAGCCGTAGATCCGCGACGCGATGTGCCGCGAGCCCCCGCCCTCGGGCGAGAACACCTCCGTCTCCAGCTCCTCCAGGTCGTTCTGCAACTCCGCCGCGACCTCCAGATAGTGGTCGACGGTCGCGTCGGACACGGCGTACAGCACCGCCGTCGGCCCCTTGCCCAGCAGCTCCGGCTCCTGCTCCAGCCGGCGCCGCACGGCGGCCAGCGGCGCGCCCTCGCCGTGCCGGACGGTCACCACGAAACCCTCGCCGAGGAACACCATCAGCTCCCCGGAGGACACGGTGTCGCTCTCCGGCTCGTACACCACCGGCTTCAGCACCAGGAACAACGAGTCGTCGTACACCTCCAGCTTCGGCCGCTGGTGGGCCTTCAGCGCGTCCTCCACGGCCAGCGGATGGAGCCGGAATTCCTCGCTGACGTGGGCGAACTCCTCCTCGCTCGGCTCGTGCAGCCCGATCCACACGAACCCGCCCCCGGCCCGCGCCTGATCGAGGGCGTCGGACAGGTCCCCGGGACCCTTGACCCGGTGCCCGTCCCGGTAGACGGCGCAATCGACGATCACTGAGTGCTTTCTCCCTTCACCGGCCACCCACCACACCCCGGCGTACGCCTACGCTGGGCGCCATGCCCACGCTGATCCTCGTCCGGCACGGACGTTCCACCGCCAACACCGAGGGACTGCTCGCCGGCTGGACGCCCGGCGTGCGGCTCGACGAGCGCGGCGCCGCCCAGGCCGCCGCCCTGCCCGCCCGCCTCGACGGGCTGCCGCTCGCCGAGGTCGTCATTAGCCCGCTGGAGCGTTGCCAGGAGACCGTCCGCCCGCTGCTCGACGCCCGCCCCGGCCTGACCGCGCACACCGACGAACGCATCGGCGAGTGCCACTACGGCGACTGGTCCGGCCGCAAGCTCGCCGACCTCAAGGACGAGCCGCTGATGGACGTCGTGCAGGCGCACCCGTCGGCCGCCGCCTTCCCCGGCGGCGAGTCGATGCGCGCGATGGCCACCCGCGCCGCCGAGGCCGTACGCGAGTGGAACGCGCGCGTGGAGCGCGATCACGGGCCGGACGCGGTGTACTTGATGTGTTCGCACGGCGACATCATCAAGTCGCTCGTCGCGGACGCCCTCGGACTTCATCTCGACCTCTTCCAGCGGATCAGTGTGGAACCGTGTTCCATCACCGCGATCCGTTACACCCGGCTGCGCCCCTTTCTGCTGCGCCTCGGCGACACGGGCGACTTCGCGTCGCTGGTGCCGCGCGAGGAACCGCCGGCCGAGGAGGCGCCCGTCGGGGGTGGTGCGGGCGCACCGTGATCGTCGGCCGCAGTAGGGTGAAGCGGTCAGTCGGTCCCGAAGTCGATGCCGATCCGTCGATGCCGATCCACAAGTCCAGACGATTCCAGGAGACAGGACGTGTCCCGTCAGGTGTTCCTCTACGACCCACCGGACCGCTTCGTGGCCGGCACGGTCGGACTGCCCGGGCGCCGTACGTTCTTCCTCCAGGCCTCCGCCGGCTCCCGGGTGACCAGCGTGGCCCTGGAGAAGACACAGGTCGCGGCGCTCGCCGAGCGCATGGACGAACTCCTCGACGAGGTCGTACGGCGTAGCGGCGGCAGCGCCGCCGTGCCGGCCGTCGCCCCTGCCGAGATCACCGACACCGCCCCGCTGGACACCCCCGTCGAGGAGGAGTTCCGGGTCGGCACCATGGCCCTCGCCTGGGACGGCGAGGAGCAGCGCATGATCGTCGAGGCGCAGGCCCTCGTGGAGATCGACGCCGACTCCGACGAGGACCTGGCCGAGGCCGAGGAGCGACTGCTCCAGGACGACGAGAACGGGCCCCCGATGCTGCGGGTCCGGCTCACCGGAGCCCAGGCCAGAGCCTTCGCCAAGCGCGCCCTCGACGTCGTCAACGCCGGCCGGCCGCCCTGCCCGCTGTGCAGCCTGCCGCTCGACCCGGAAGGACACGTATGTCCGCGCCAGAACGGATACCGCCGCGGCGCATGACGCCGGCGGACCTGCTCGCCGAGGGTGAGCTGACCGTACGCGGACAGATCCGTGACGCCTCCAACGCGGCGCTGTACTGCACGGTCACCCACGACGGCGAGGAGACCGCCTGCGTCTACAAGCCGGTCGCCGGAGAGCGCCCGCTGTGGGACTTCCCCGACGGCACCCTCGCCGGACGCGAGGTGGCCGCCTACCTGGTCTCCGAGGCCACCGGCTGGGGCCTGGTGCCGCCGACCGTGCTGCGCGACGGCCCGTACGGCGAGGGCATGGTCCAGCTGTGGATCGAGGCCGCCCCCGGCAGCGAACTGCTGGCGCTCGTCGAGGACGAGGAGCCGGGGCCGGGCTGGAAGGCGATCGGCCTGGCCGAGGTGGGGGAGGGGCGCACCGCGCTGCTGGTGCACGCCGACGACCCCCGGCTGCGGCGGCTCGCCGTGCTCGACGCGGTGATCAACAACGCCGACCGCAAGGGCGGCCATCTGCTGCCCGCCGTGGACGGCCGGCTCTACGGCATCGACCACGGCGTCACCTTCAACGTGGAGAACAAGCTGCGCACCCTGCTGTGGGGCTGGGCCGGGCAGCCGCTGACCGAGGAGGCCGTCACGGTCCTCGAAGGCCTCCGGGACCAGTTGAAGCAGGGCGCGGCGCTCGCCGGACGCCTCACCTCTCTGATCACGCCCGCCGAGCTGGACGCCACCCGCGCGCGGGTCGACGCCCTGCTGGCCGCCAAGGTGCACCCGGAGCCCAACGGGGAGTGGCCGGCCATCCCCTGGCCGCCGGTGTGAGACACCCCGTGCCCGGCACGTCCGCCGGGAATGTGCAAGAGCGCCTTCCCGGCCATATGGCCTGGTCCGGTTCGTATACGGAACTGCAGTCCGGTTAGGCTCAAGACATGCATGCCTGGCCCGCTTCCGAGGTCCCCGCCCTGCCTGGTCAGGGCCGCGACCTGAGGATCCACGACACCGCGACCGGCACTCTGGTCACCCTCGATCCCGGCCCCGTCGCCCGTATCTACGTCTGCGGCATCACCCCGTACGACGCGACCCACATCGGTCACGCGGCGACCTACAACGCGTTCGACCTCGTCCAGCGCGTCTGGCTGGACACCAAGCGGCAGGTCCACTACGTCCAGAACGTCACCGACGTCGACGATCCGCTGCTGGAGCGGGCGCAGCGCGACAACGTCGACTGGGTCGCGCTCGCCGAGAAGGAGACGGCGCTCTTCCGTGAGGACATGACGGCCCTGCGGATGCTGCCCCCGAAGCACTACATCGGCGCCGTCGAGGCGATACCCGGCATCGTGCCGCTGGTGGAGCGGCTGCGCGACATGGGCGCGGCCTACGAACTCGAGGGCGACATCTACTTCTCCGTCGAGACCGACCCGCACTTCGGCCGGGTCTCGAACCTGGACGCCGCCGCGATGCGGCTGCTCTCCGCCGAGCGGGGCGGCGACCCGGACCGCCCCGGCAAGAAGAACCCGCTCGACCCGATGCTGTGGATGGCCGCCCGCGAGGGCGAGCCCAGCTGGGACGGCGGCTCGCTGGGCCGCGGCCGCCCCGGCTGGCACATCGAGTGCGTCGCCATCGCCCTCGACCACCTCGGCATGGGCTTCGACGTCCAGGGCGGCGGCTCCGACCTCGCCTTCCCGCACCACGAGATGGGCGCCTCGCACGCCCAGGTGCTGACCGGCGAGTTCCCCATGGCCAAGGCGTACGTCCACGCCGGCATGGTCGCCCTGCACGGCGAGAAGATGTCCAAGTCCAAGGGCAACCTGGTCTTCGTCTCCCAGCTGCGCCGCGACGGCGTCGACCCGGCCGCCATCCGGCTCGCCCTGCTCGCCCACCACTACCGGGCCGACTGGGAGTGGACCGACCAGGTGCTGCGGGACGCCGAGGAGCGGCTGGCGCGCTGGCGCTCCGCCGTCTCCCGCCCCGACGGGCCCGGCGCCGACACGCTCGTCGAGGAGATCCGCGAGGCCCTGGCCGACGATCTCGACGCGCCGGCCGCGCTGGCCGCCGTCGACCGCTGGGCCGCCCTCCAGCACGAGCGCGGCGGCGAGGACACCGGCGCGCCGGGTGTCGTCACCCGCGCCGTGGACGCGCTGCTCGGCGTCGCCCTGTAGCGGCCGGTCCGGCTCGGCTCACGGCTCACGGCGAAGGGCGGTGCGGAACGCGTCCGCACCGCCCTTCGCCACAGCGCTCAGTCCTCCGGCGACTCCCCGTCCTCCGTGCCCGGCTTCGGCGGCATCGGCGGCCGCGTGCGGTCCCCGGGGCCGCCGTCCCGGCCGCCGTCCCGGCGCCGCAGATACCGCTCGAACTCGCGGGCGATCGCCTCACCCGACGCCTCCGGCAGCTCCGCGGTGTCGCGGGCCTCCTCCAGCGTCTGCACGTACTCGGCGACCTCGCTGTCCTCGGCGGCCAGCTGGTCCACGCCCACCTGCCAGGCACGCGCGTCCTCGGGCAGCTCGCCCAGCGGAATCCGCACGTCGATCAGGTCCTCCAGGCGGTTGAGGAGGGCCAGCGTCGCCTTCGGGTTGGGCGGCTGCGAGACGTAGTGCGGTACGGCGGCCCACAGCGAGACCGCCGGGACGCCCGCGTGCGTGCAGGCCTCCTGGAGGACGCCGACGATGCCCGTGGGGCCCTCGTACTTGGTCTCCTCCAGGTCCATGCGGCGGGCCAGATCCGGGTCGGACGTGGTCCCGCTGATCGGCACCGGACGGGTGTGCGGGGTGTCGCCCAGCAGGGCGCCCAGGATCACCACCAGCTCCACGCCCAGCTCGTGGGCGAAGCCCAGCAGCTCGTTGCAGAACGAGCGCCAGCGCATGGACGGTTCGATGCCGCGCACCAGCACCAGGTCACGCGGCTTGTCGCCGCCGACGCGGACCACCGACAGCCGGGTCGTCGGCCAGGTGATCTTGCGGACGCCGCCGTCCATGAACACCGTGGGGCGGTTCACCTGGAAGTCGTAGTAGTCCTCGGCGTCCAGCGCCGCGAAGACCTCGCCCTTCCATTCCCGCTCCAGATGCGCGACCGCGGTGGAGGCGGCGTCGCCGGCATCGTTCCAGCCCTCGAACGCGGCCACCATGACCGGGTCGATCAGCTCGGGAACCCCCTCGAGCTCGATCACCCAGTGCCTCCTTCCGACGTGCCCTCGCTTGACGTCCCAACCTTACGGCGTGCGGCGAGGGCGCCCGCAGCCCCCTTGCACGGGGGAGTGAACGGATCACTGCCCCGAAGATCCCACCGGAACACCCCGCGGTCAGGGAGCGGGTGCGTCGAACCACTCCTTGCCCGCCGCCCAGTGCGCGACCCAGCCGGCGAAGCCCGGGGCGGCGGTGGTGTGGCCGAAGCCGGCGCCGAAGGGCAGGGCGCCCACGTCGGTGATCTGCCACAGGTGCCCGCGGTGCGGGCCGGTGACGATCAGATGCCAGTCCATGGCACATCCGTCGGTGCCCAGCACGACCGAGCCGTGCCGGAGGACGGCGTCGAGGTCCGGCTCGTCCTCGTCCTCCTCCCACAGCCAGGCCTCGGTGAGCGGGAAGGGCTTGCCCAGGTCGCGGGCGGCCGGGTCGGACCACGACCCTCGCGGAACCTCGCCGAGTGCCAGCAGGCCGTACGCCGGCGGTCCTTGCCGGGAGCCGTCGGTGATCTCGGCGACGAAGGTGCGGTAGGGCTCGGGCAGCACGATCCCGTGCTCCGCCTCGAAGGCGCGCAGCTTCTCCCAGCCGAGGGCGGACGCCCCGCCGCCCTCCACGCCGAAGGCCGCGCGCAGCGCTGCGAGTTCCCCCGGATCCGCGTGTTCCGTGTTCATGCCGTCCATCGAAGCACGCGGCACTGACAACGCACCGGTCGCCCAGGCGCCCGGGCGACCGCGGCCACCCCCCCGCGCACCGGGGCGTGCGAAAGGGGCGGCTCCGCCGGCGCGGAGCCGCCCCCTCGCGTGCCGGCCCCACAGTGCGGTGGGGGCCGGGCCTCGGCTGCCGGCGGCGGTCAGGGAAGAGCCGGCGCGCGAGCCGCTGCTGCTGCGAGCCGTTACTTCTTCTCGTCCAGCAGGTCCTGGACCCTGGCGCGGATCTCGTCCGTGGCCAGACCGCGGATCGTCAGTGTCGTACGGCGGCGCAGCACGTCCTCCACCGTCTCGGCCCACTCGTGGTCGCGGGCCCAGACGACCTGTGCCCAGATCTCCGGCGCGTCCGGGTGGACCCGCCGGCCCAGCTCCGGGTTCTCGTTGGCGAGGCGGGCGATGTCGAAGGCCAGCGAGCCGTAGTGGGTGGCCAGGTGCCTGGCGGTGTCGGCCGCCATGCGCGGGCCGGGAGCCGGGCCGTCGACGAGCAGCCGGTGGGCGACCGCGCGCGGGTTGGCGACACCCGGCAGCGGCAGCTTCTTCGGCAGCGACGAGATCGGCTCGAAGTCCTCGCCGAGCGGGTGGCCCGGCAGCGACTCCAGCTTCTTCATCACCGTACGGCCGATGTGGCGGAAGGTCGTCCACTTGCCGCCCGCGACGGACAGCATCCCGCCCCTGCCCTCGGTGACGACCGTCTCGCGCTTGGCCTTGGCGGTGTCACCGGGGCCGCCCGGCAGCACCCGCAGACCGGCGAAGGCGTAGGTGATCAGATCGCGGTCGAGCTGCTGGTCGCGGATGGAGAACGCGGCCTCGTCGAGAATCTGGGCTATGTCCTTGTCGTTGACCGCGACGTCCGCCGGGTCGCCCTCGAACTCCTCGTCCGTGGTGCCCAGCAGGAGCATGTCCTCCCAGGGCAGGGCGAAGGTGATGCGGTACTTGTCGATCGGGGTGGCCAGCGCGGCCTTCCACGGGGAGGTGCGCTTCAGGACCAGGTGCGCGCCCTTCGACAGCCGGATCGACGGTGCGGCGTCCGGGTCCTCCATCCGGCGCAGGTGGTCCACCCACGGGCCGGTCGCGTTCAGCACCAGCCGGGCGTTCACGCCGAACTCGGCACCGGACATCCGGTCCTTCAGCTCGGCGCCGGTCACCCGGCCCTTGGTGAAGCGCAGGCCGGTGACCTCGGCGTGGTTGAGGACGACCGCACCGGCCTCGAAGGCCGCGCGGACCGTCATCAGCGCCATCCGGGCGTCGTTCATCTGGTCGTCGCCGTACACGGCCACGGCCTTCAGGTTCTCGGTGCGCAGCTCGGGCACGTCCGCCGCCGCCTTGGCCGGGGACAGCAGGTGGCCGACGCCGTCGCCGAAGGCCGACAGCATCGAGTACGCGAACACACCCGCGCCCAGCTTCGCCGCGCCGTGCGGCCCGCCCTTGTACACGGGGAGGTAGAAGGTGAGCGGGTTCGCCAGGTGGGGGGCCACCTGGCGGGAGACCGCACGGCGCTCGAAGTGGTTCTCCGCCACCAGCTTCACCGCGCCGGTCTGCAGGTAGCGCAGACCGCCGTGGAGCAGCTTGGAGGAGGCGGAGGAGGTGGCGCCGGCGAAGTCGCCGGCGTCGACCAGCGCCACCCTCAGACCGGCCTGGGCGGCGTGCCAGGCGGTGGAGATGCCCAGGATGCCGCCGCCGATCACGAGAAGGTCGTACGACGCCTTGGCGAGCAGCTCCCGGGTCTCGGCCCGGCTCGGACCTACGCCGAAGGCCGGACGCGTACCGAGGGCGGGCACGGACTGCAGGGTGGACTGACTGGTCATGTCGGGTTCTTACTCCTCATCAGAGCTCGGCTGAGAACGCGCCGCGGAGCCGGTGGCCCGCGGTCAGTTCTCGTCGTCGAGCCAGCCCATGGTCCGCTCGACGGCCTTGAGCCAGTTCTTGTACTCACGGGCGCGGGTCTCCGCGTCCATGCGGGGGGTCCACTCGGCGGCCCGGCGCCAGTTGGCGCGCAGGTCGTCGGTGCTGTTCCAGAAGCCGACGGCGAGACCGGCGGCGTAGGCGGCGCCGAGGCAGGTGGTCTCGGCGACCATCGGGCGCACCACGGGGGCGTCCACGAAGTCGGCGAGGGTCTGCATCAGCAGGTTGTTGGAGGTCATGCCGCCGTCGACCTTGAGGGTGGCCAGCTCCACGCCGGAGTCCTTCGTCATGGCGTCCGCGATCTCGCGGGTCTGCCAGGCGGTGGCCTCCAGCACGGCTCGGGCCAGGTGCGCCTTGGTGACGTACCGGGTCAGGCCGGCGATCACACCGCGGGCGTCGGAGCGCCAGTACGGGGCGAACAGGCCGGAGAAGGCGGGCACGAAGTAGGCGCCGCCGTTGTCCTCGACCGAGAGCGCGAGCGTCTCGATCTCGGCGGCGGTGGAGATCAGGCCCATCTGGTCGCGCATCCACTGCACCAGGGAGCCGGTGACGGCGATCGAGCCCTCCAGGGCGTAGACCGGCTTCTGGTCGCCGATCTGGTAGCCGACCGTGGTCAGCAGGCCGCTGTAGGAGTTGATGAGCTTGTCACCGGTGTTCATCACCATGAAGGTGCCGGTGCCGTACGTCGACTTGGTCTCGCCCTCGGAGAAGCAGGTCTGGCCGAACAGGGCCGCCTGCTGGTCGCCGAGCGCGGAGGCGACCGGGATGCCGCCGAGCAGGTCGCCGAGGCGGCCGCCGGTGATCTCGCCGTAGACCTCGGCGGAGGAGCGGATCTCCGGGAGCATCGCGGTGGGGACCCCGATGGACTCGCAGATCCTCTCGTCCCACTGCATGGTGTGCAGGTTCATCAGCAGTGTGCGGGAGGCGTTGGTGACGTCGGTGACGTGCTTGCCGCCGTCGGCGCCGCCGGTCAGGTTCCAGATGACCCAGGTGTCCATGGTGCCGAAGAGGATGTCGCCGGCCTCGGCGCGCTCGCGCAGGCCCTCGACGTTGTCCAGCAGCCAGCGGGCCTTGGGGCCGGCGAAGTAGGAGGCGAGGGGAAGGCCGGTCTCGCGGCGGAAGCGGTCCTGGCCGACGTTGCGGCCCAGCTCCTTGCAGAGGGCGTCGGTGCGGGTGTCCTGCCAGACGATGGCGTGGTGGACGGGCTCACCGGTGTTCCTGTCCCACAGCACGGTGGTCTCGCGCTGGTTGGTGATGCCGATGGCCTTGATGTCGTCGCGGGTGATGCCGGCCTTCTCGATGGCCCCGGCGACGACCTCCTGGACGTTGGTCCAGATCTCGGTGGCGTCGTGCTCGACCCAGCCGGGCTTCGGGAAGATCTGCTCGTGCTCCTTCTGGTCGACGGAGACGATCCGGCCGTCCCGGTCGAAGACGATGCAGCGGCTGGAGGTGGTGCCCTGGTCGATGGCGGCGATGAACGGGCCGTGCCCGTGAGAAGCGATGCCGGCGGTGTGGGTGTCGGTCACTGTGTGCTCCTGGGGTTCTCGTCGAGCGGACTGGGTTGTGCGCTGGTGCTCCAGCGAACCTCTAGGCGAAAGCCAGGTTGTAGAGGCCCGCCGCGAGCGCGGCGCCGATCAGCGGTCCGACGACCGGGATCCAGGCGTAGCCCCAGTCGGAGCCACCCTTGTTGGGCAGGGGGAGAAGCGCGTGCACGATGCGCGGGCCGAGGTCGCGCGCGGGGTTGATGGCGTAACCGGTCGGTCCGCCGAGCGACAGACCGATGCCGACCACGACCAGCGCGACCATCAGTCCGCCGAGCGCGCCGAGGCCCTTGCCGCTGTCGTTGAGGCCCTGGGTGAGGACCGCGAGCACCAGCACGAAGGTGCCGATGATCTCGGTGGCGAGGTTCATCGCCACGTTGCGGACCTCGGGGCCGGTGGAGAAGACGCCGAGCACCGGGCCGGCCTGGGCCTCCCGGGCCTCGACGGCCTTGGTGGACTGGGTGCCCGGCCCGCCCACGATCTCGCGGTCGGTGAGGTGGGCCCGGAACTGTCCGTAGTACGCCACCCAGGCGAGCGTGGCGCCGATCATGGCGCCGAGCAGCTGTCCCGCGAAGTAGGTGGGGACGTTGCTCCACTCGCCGTCCTTGATGGCGATGCCGAGCGTCACGGCCGGGTTCAGGTGGGCGCCGGACAGCGGCGCCGAGATGTAGACGGCCGTCAGTACGGCGAAACCCCACCCGAAGGTGATGGCGAGCCAGCCGGCGTTGCGGGCCTTGGAGGCCTTGAGCACGACGGCGGCCACGACGCCGGCGCCGAGCAGGATGAGTATGGCGGTACCGATGGTCTCGCCGATGAAGATGTCGGAGCTGGACACCCGCGACTCCTTTGTCCTTCGTCCAGGGGAAGCCGAACCCCGTGTCCCAACGGAGGTTCTGCGCCCTCGGGGGTGAGAGCTGTGCCGGCCCTTGGCGTTGTCACACTCTAGCGCGTATTGCCGTTAGGTGTTCGACAATGCCGACCGATGGACGGGAGTCTTGTCGGGCGGTCGCGCATGCGTCAAGGGTTCCGTTATCGAAAGTGCGATCGTTATTGATCGCTGAGAGTTATCGATCATCGATGCCGCGGCGGGCGGGGTTATGTCCCATATGCCCACATTTGGGCATGTCGATAGTCGGAGCGCCGACCGGTGCCCCGGTGAAACGTCCGCTGAAGCCTCGTGGCGATGCGTCCGGGGTGTCGTGGCGAGAGAGGTCCCGCGTACGGCGCGAAGGGCGCCGTGTGAGCGACCCCCGGCCTCCGGCCGGCGCCCGGCCGGCCCCCGCGCCTGCCGCGCCTCACCGCTGTCCTCCGCGGCCTGCCTGCGTCTCCCGCGGCCTGCCCGGCGCCTCCCGCGGCCTGCCCGGCGTCTTCCGTGGCCTCCCCGGCGTCTTCCGTGGCCTCCCCGGCCTCAGAAGCGCCCGGCGCCCAGGTCCCGCGAGACCGCGCGGGCGCAGTCCCGCACCGCCGCGATCAGCTCGGGCCGCAGCTCGCCGTCCCGGCACACCCGCTCCACCGCGCCGGTGATGCCGACCGCGCCGACCGGCATGCGGCGCCGGTCGTGGATGGGGGCGGCGATCGACGCCACGCCCTCCCAGGTCTCCTCCACGTCGGCCGCGTAGCCCCGCGCGCGCGTGAGGTCGAGGATCTGCTCGAAGGGGGCCAGCTCGCAGACGGTGCGCTCGGTGAAGGCCTTGCGGTCGGCCTCCACGGCCTCGCTGTGCGCGACCGGGTCGTACGCCGACAGCACCTTGCCCAGCGCCGTGGAGTGCAGCGGCTGCATGGCGCCGATCTCCAGCACCTGCCGGCTGTCGTCGGGGCGGAAGACGTGGTGCACGATCAGCACGCCCTGCTGGTGCAGCACCCCCAGATACACGCTCTCCCCGCTGGAGCGGGCCAGGTCGTCGGTCCACACCAGGGCGCGCGCCCGCAGCTCGTGGACGTCGAGATAGGTGGTGCCCAGGCGCAGCAGCTCCGCGCCCAGCTGGTAGCGCCCGGAGGCGTCGTCCTGCTCGACGAACCCCTCCTGCTGGAGGGTGCGCAGAATGCCGTGGGCGGTGCCCTTGGCCAGGCCCAGCGCCGAGGCGATGTCCGACAGGCCCAGCCGCCGCTCGCCGCCCGCGAGCAGTCGCAGCATCGCGGCCGCCCGCTCGAGCGACTGGATGTTCCGTGCCATCGCCGTCCTGCCTCCGTCCCCTTCGACCGTCGAGCGGCGACGTCGCTGCCGCCGTTCGGCAATGTCGAACACTACCGGTCCATGCCGACCTCTCGCTAATGGTCGACACCGACTGTCTGTCCTCCGGCCGCCCCGGATGGCCGGAACCCGGCGCCCCGTCCGGTGCCGTCCGCGGCGACCATCCTCGTCCGTCACGTGGACGCCCCTGACCATAGGGCCCCGCAGGCGGTTACTCTGACGGCGTGCGCCCGCCCCCGGGACGGTCCCCCGACCGCGCCCGGAGGCACCTCGCAAAGCCGACAGCCGTCGCATCTCAGGGAGCCCCTACATGGCCTCGTTGCCGCCGACCCCTACCACCGACAGCCGGACCCGCGCGTCCGCGCTCCGAGAGGCCCTCGCCACCCGCGTGGTGGTCGCCGACGGAGCGATGGGCACCATGCTCCAGGCCCAGGAACCCTCCCTCGAGGACTTCCAGAACCTCGAAGGGTGCAACGAGGTCCTGAACGTCACCCGGCCGGACATCGTCCGCTCGGTGCACGACGCCTACTTCGCGGTCGGCGTGGACTGCGTGGAGACCAACACCTTCGGCGCCAACCTGACCGCCGCCGCCGAGTACGACATCGCCGAGCGGGTCCTGGAACTGTCCGAAGCCGGCGCCCGCATCGCCCGCGAGTCCGCCGACGCCCACACCGCCCGCGACGGCCGCCCGCGCTGGGTGCTCGGCTCCATGGGCCCCGGCACCAAGCTGCCCACCCTCGGCCACACCACCTTCCGCGCCATCCGCGACGCCTACCAGCAGAACGCCGAGGGCCTGCTCGCCGGCGGCGCCGACGCCCTGATCGTCGAGACCACCCAGGACCTCCTGCAGACCAAGGCTTCCGTCATCGCCGCCCGCCGCGCGATGGAGGTCGCCGGATACGACGTGCCGCTGATCGTCTCGGTCACCGTCGAGACCACCGGCACCATGCTCCTCGGCTCCGAGATCGGCGCCGCGCTCACCGCGCTGGAGCCGCTCGGCATCGACATGATCGGCCTGAACTGCGCCACCGGTCCCGCCGAGATGAGCGAGCACCTGCGCCACCTGTCCCGGCACGCCCGCGTCCCGCTGTCCTGCATGCCCAACGCCGGCCTGCCCGAGCTGACCAAGGACGGCGCGTACTACCCGCTCACCGCGCCGGAGCTGGCGGACGCCCAGGAGAACTTCGTCCGCGACTACGGCCTGTCCCTGGTCGGCGGCTGCTGCGGCACCACGCCGGAGCACCTGCGCCAGGTCGTCGAGCGCGTCCGCGGCCTGCGCCCGGTCGAGCGCGACCCGCGCCCCGAGCCGGGCGCCGCCTCGCTGTACCAGTCGGTGCCGTTCCGCCAGGACACCGCGTACCTGGCGATCGGCGAGCGCACCAACGCCAACGGCTCCAAGAAGTTCCGCGAGGCCATGCTGGAGGGCCGCTGGGACGACTGCGTGGAGATGGCCCGCGAGCAGATCCGCGAGGGCGCGCACATGCTCGACCTGTGCGTGGACTACGTCGGCCGCGACGGCGTCGCCGACATGGAGGAGCTGGCCGGCCGGTTCGCCACCGCCTCCACCCTGCCGATCGTGCTGGACTCCACCGAGGTCGACGTGATCCGCGCCGGGCTGGAGAAGCTGGGCGGCCGCGCGGTGATCAACTCGGTGAACTACGAGGACGGCGACGGCCCGGAGTCCCGGTTCGCCAAGGTCACGCAGCTGGCGAAGGAGCACGGCGCCGCGCTGATCGCCCTCACCATCGACGAGGAGGGCCAGGCCCGCACACCGGAGAAGAAGGTGGAGATCGCCGAACGGCTGATCGCGGACCTCACCGGCAACTGGGGCATCCGCGAGGAGGACATCCTCATCGACACCCTGACCTTCACCATCTGCACCGGTCAGGAGGAGTCCCGCAAGGACGGCATCGCCACCATCGAGGCGATCCGCGAGCTGAAGAAGCGCCACCCGAACGTGCAGACCACCCTCGGTCTGTCCAACATCTCCTTCGGCCTGAACCCGGCCGCCCGCATCCTGCTGAACTCCGTCTTCCTCGACGAGTGCGTCAAGGCCGGCCTGGACTCGGCGATCGTGCACGCGTCGAAGATCCTGCCGATCGCCCGCTTCGACGAGGAGCAGGTCAACACCGCCCTCGACCTGATCTACGACCGCCGCGGCGAGGGCTACGACCCGCTCCAGAAGCTCATGCAGCTGTTCGAGGGCGCGACCGCGAAGTCGCTGAAGGCGGGCAAGGCCGAGGAGCTGGCCGCGCTGCCGCTGGACGAGCGCCTGAAGCGGCGCATCATCGACGGCGAGCGCAACGGGCTGGAAGCCGACCTGGACGAGGCGCTCAGCCGGCGCCCGGCGCTGGAGATCGTCAACGAGACGCTGCTCGACGGCATGAAGGTGGTCGGCGAGCTGTTCGGCTCCGGCCAGATGCAACTGCCGTTCGTGCTCCAGTCCGCGGAGGTCATGAAGACCGCCGTGGCCTACCTGGAGCCGCACATGGAGAAGACCGACGAGGACGGCAAGGGCACCATCGTGCTCGCCACCGTGCGCGGCGACGTGCACGACATCGGCAAGAACCTCGTCGACATCATCCTGTCCAACAACGGCTACAACGTCGTCAACCTCGGCATCAAGCAGCCCGTCTCCGCGATCCTGGAGGCCGCCGAGGAGCACCGCGCCGACGTCATCGGCATGTCCGGACTCCTGGTGAAGTCCACGGTGATCATGAAGGAGAACCTGGAGGAGCTGAACGCCCGCGGCCTGGCCGCCCGCTACCCGGTCATCCTCGGCGGCGCCGCCCTCACCCGCGCCTACGTCGAACAGGACCTCCACGAGATCTACGAGGGCGAAGTCCGCTACGCCCGCGACGCGTTCGAGGGACTGCGCCTGATGGACGCCCTCATCGGCGTCAAGCGGGGCGTGCCCGGCGCCAAGCTGCCCGAGCTGAGGCAGCGCCGGGTGCGGGCCGCCACCGTCGAGACGGAGGAGCGCCCGCAGGAGGGCAACGTCCGCTCCGACGTCGCCACCGACAACCCCGTGCCCACCCCGCCGTTCTGGGGCACCCGCGTCGTCAAGGGCATCCAGCTCAAGGAGTACGCCGGCTGGCTCGACGAGGGCGCGCTGTTCAAGGGCCAGTGGGGCCTGAAGCAGGCGCGCACCGGACAGGGGCCCACCTACGAAGAGCTGGTCGAGACCGAGGGCCGGCCGCGGCTGCGCGGCCTGCTGGACAAGCTCCAGTCGCGGAACCTGCTGGAGGCGGCCGTCGTCTACGGCTACTTCCCGTGCGTCTCCAAGGACGACGACCTGATCATCCTCGACGAGGCGGGCAACGAGCGCACCCGGTTCACCTTCCCCCGCCAGCGCCGCGGCCGGCGGCTGTGCCTGGCCGACTTCTTCCGCCCGGAGGAGTCCGGCGAGACGGACGTCGTCGGACTCCAGGTCGTCACCGTCGGCTCCCGCATCGGCGAGGAGACCGCGAAGCTGTTCGAGTCCAACGCCTACCGGGACTACCTCGAACTGCACGGCCTGTCCGTGCAGTTGGCCGAGGCGCTGGCCGAGTACTGGCACGCCCGGGTCCGCTCCGAACTGGGCTTCGCCGGCGAGGACCCGGCCGACATCGAGGACATGTTCGCGCTGAAGTACCGCGGCGCGCGCTTCTCCCTCGGCTACGGCGCCTGCCCCGACCTGGAGGACCGTGCCAAGATCGCCGACCTGCTCCAGCCCGAGCGCATCGGCGTACACCTGTCCGAGGAGTTCCAGCTGCACCCCGAGCAGTCCACGGACGCCATCGTCATCCACCACCCCGAGGCCAAGTACTTCAACGCACGCTGAGGCACACGCCGGGCCTTCCGCGGGCGGGCACGCCGGGCTCCCGCGGGCGGGGGAGGCCGGGTGCCCCGCCGACCGCCGTTCAAACGAGGCGCTTCGCCGGCGCGCGTCGTACACTGGTCGGTCCACTGGAGGCCGGTTCCCGTGCGGGAACCGGCCTGCTCGTCCCTCAAGGAGGTACGCCGGATGACGACCACCGTCCCCGCGCTCGGCACCCGTACGGCCGACGGCTCCGCCCTCCAGGCCGTGCTCCTCGACATGGACGGGACCCTGGTGGACACCGAGGGTTTCTGGTGGGACGTCGAGGTCGAGGTCTTCGCGGCCCTCGGGCACACCCTCGACGACTCCTGGCGCCATGTCGTGGTCGGCGGGCCCATGAGCCGCAGCGCGGGGTTCCTCATCGAGGCCACGGGGGCCGACATCACCCTGGCCGAACTCACCGTCCTGCTCAACCAGGGGTTCGAGGACCGGATCGACCGCGCGCTGCCGATGATGCCCGGGGCCGCCCGGCTGCTCGCCGAGCTGGCCGCGCACGAGGTCCCCACGGCCCTGGTCTCCGCCTCCCACCGGCGCATCATCGACCGGGTGCTCGCCACGCTCGGCCCGGAGCACTTCGCCCTGACCGTGGCCGGTGACGAGGTGCCGCGCACCAAGCCGCACCCCGACCCGTATCTGCTGGCCGCGGCCGGGCTCGGTGCGGATCCGGCCAGATGCGCCGTCATCGAGGACACGGCGACCGGGGTGGCCGCCGCCGAGGCCGCCGGCTGCCGGGTCGTCGCGGTGCCGTCCGTCGCCCCCATCGCCCCCGCCGCCCGCCGCACCGTGGTGACCTCGCTCGAAGAGGTCGACCTGCCATTTCTGCGCGGGCTGATGACGGAAATGCGCTAGCTCTTCACCCACCGTGCAGCACGGATTGGGCGGGAATTCATCGAACGCGTCCGCGGGAGAATTCGAACCACTCCGGGTGGCCGAATTCCAGCGTCCACACACCCCGTTGAATATGTGAGGTTCACCACTCACGCGCGGTCCGGTGCGTCACCCCGCGCGTGCTCCTTGTCCGGTTCCCGCGGTTTGCGCCGTGCCCTTGTGTCCCGATTGGTGGGACGCTGCACGAATCCTTCCGCTGTCGGGTTTTCGGTGTGTCCACGTCCGGTTTCGCTGCGTGATGGCGGTTCAACTCCGGTGCCCGCGAACCGCGCTGCGGGCGCGCACTAATCTCGTCGCGAGAACATCACCCCCTGATCCCGTGATCCGCGGCGCCACCCCTGCATGCCGGATACACGGACTCGACAGCTCTGGAGAAACTCGAGCATGAACCGCAAGACTTTGGTGCTGCCGGCCCTGGCCGGCCTGCTCGCGCCCGCGCTCGCCGCATGCGGCGGGTCCGACGGCGGGAGCGACGGCGGCGACGCCATCGCCGTCGGCACCACGGACCGGTTCATCGTCTCCAAGGACGCGCCGGCCCCCCTCGACCCGGCCTACGCCTACGACGTCGGCACCTGGAACGTGCTGCGCCAGACCGTGCAGACGCTGATGATCCAGCCCCGCGGCGAGGGCGAGCCCGTCCCCGAGGCGGCCGAGAGCTGCGGCTTCACCGACACCGGCAACGAGCGCTACTCCTGCCGGCTGCGCGACGACCTGACCTTCGCGAACGGCGACCCGATCACCGCCGCCGACGTCAAGTACTCCATCGACCGCGCCCGCTCCATCAAGGCCGACAGCGGCGTCTTCGCCCTGCTGTCCACCATCGACACCGTCGAGACGCAGGGCGACCGCGAGGTCATCTTCCACCTCAAGACCGCGGACGCCACCTTCCCGTACAAGCTGTCCACGCCGGTCGCCGGCATCGTCAACCCCGACGACTACCCCAAGGGCAAGCTGCGCGCCGGCTTCGCCGTGGACGGCTCCGGCCCGTACACCCTGGAGGCCGAGGAGAAGGACGGCGAGCTGGTCAAGGCCGTGTTCACCAAGAACCCCTCGTACAAGGGCGCCCTGACGGTGAACAACGACAAGGTCGAACTGGTCTCCTACGCGGACGCCGACGCCATGGGCGACGCCCTCGAGAAGGGCGACATCGACCTGATGTCGCGCACCATGACGCCGCAGCAGATCCAGCAGCTGGGCACCGACGCGCCCGAGGGCGTCAACCTCGTCGACATGCCCGGCCTGGAGATCCGCTACCTGGCCTTCAACACCGACGCCCCGGCCGTCCGCAGCAAGGCCGTCCGCCAGGCCATGGCCCAGATCGTCAACCGCGGCCAGATCGTCTCCGAGGTCTACGGCTCGCAGGCCGAACCGCTGTACTCGCTGGTCCCGGCCGCCATCACCGGCCACTCCAACGCGTTCTTCAACCGCTACGGCGACCCGAACGTCGCCAAGGCCCGCGCCCTGCTCACCGGGGCCGACATCACCACCCCGGTCAAGCTGACGCTGCATTACACGACCGACCACTACGGCTCCGCCACGAAGAAGGAGTTCGAGCTGCTGCAGAAGCAGCTCAACGACAGCGGCCTGTTCGACGTCGACATCAAGGGCGCCCCCTGGACGACGTTCCGCCCCGCCGAGCAGAAGGGCGAGTACGAGGTCTACGGCATGGGCTGGTTCCCGGACTTCCCCGACGCCGACAACTTCCTCGCGCCCTTCCTCGACAAGGACAACTTCCTCGGCTCGCCGTACGCCAACAGCGAGATCCGCAACAGCCTGATCCCGCAGTCGCGCCGGGAGGCCGACCGGCTCGCCGCCGTCGACAGCCTGACGCGCATCCAGGACACCGTCGCCCGTGACGTCCCGGTGCTTCCCCTGTGGCAGGGCAAGCAGTACGTGGCCGCGCGGGACGACATCACCGGAAGCGCCTACGCGCTGAACTCCTCCTCCACCCTCCAGCTGTGGGAGCTCGGCCGCGGTGTGAGCGGCTGACATCTCCTCGCCCGTGCCCGGCCGCCGCACGGCCGCCCGGGATCCCGAGAACGACGTAAGGCACACGCACGTGAACATGCGCAAGCAGTGGCCCGTCCTGCCCCTCGCGGCAGGGCTGGCCTCCGGCCTGCTGACCGGATGCGGTACGGAGAACGGTGACGCGGGGAACAACGGTTCCTCCGTCGTCATGGGGATGTCCGACGACGTCCTGGCGACGGACCCGGCCTCCGGCTACGACCCCGGCTCCTGGCTGTTGTTCAACAACGTCTTCCAGTCGCTGCTCAGCTTCCCGAAGGGAGGCACCGAGCCGGAGCCCGACGCCGCGGAGCAGTGCTCCTTCACGGACACCTCGACCAAGGTGTACAAGTGCACGCTGAAGGACGGCCTGAAGTTCAGCAACGGAGACCCGCTCACCTCGAAGGACGTCAAGTTCTCCTTCGACCGCATGCTGAGGATCGCCGACCCCGACGGCCCGTCGATCATGTTCCCCATGCTCGACTCCGTCGAGACGCCCGACGACAAGACCGTCGTCTTCAGGCTGAAGGTGCCCGACGCCACCTTCCCCAGCAAGATCGCCTCCGGTGCCGGCTCCATCGTCAACCACCGTGAGTACGACGGCGCCCAGCTGCGCGAGGACGGCCAGGCGGTCGGTTCCGGCCCCTACAAGCTGGACTCCTTCAGCGAGGACGAGGCCGTCTTCTCCGTCAACGAGCACTACAAGGGCGACGCCGAGGTCAAGAACGACGGCGTCACCCTGAGGTTCTTCCACGGCGACCGCACCGCGCTGAAGCAGGCGCTCCTCGACGACGAGATCGACATCGCCTACCGAGGGCTGAGCGCCGGCGACATCGCCGACATCGAGAAGGCCGACGCCGACTCCGGCGCCCAGGTCGTCGAGGGAACCAGCGCCGAGGTCCAGCACCTGGTCTTCAACATGGACGACCCGGTCGCCGGAAAGCTCTCCGTCCGCAAGGCCATCGCCTACCTGATCGACCGCGACGCCCTCATCGAGGACGTCTACCAGGGCACCGCCACCCCGCTCTACTCGATCATCCCGGCCGGTATCGGCGGCCACAACACGGCCTTCTTCGACACCTACGGCGCGAGCCCCTCCAAGTCGAAGGCCGCCGCCGCCCTGCGGGAAGACGGCATCGACGGCAAGGTGAAGCTCACCCTCTGGTCGACGCCGTCCCGCTACGGCCCCGCCACCGACCAGGAGTTGCAGGCCATCGCCGGCCAGCTCAACGCCAGCGGCCTGTTCGAGGCCCGGGTCAAGTCGGTCCCCTTCGACCAGTACGAGAAGGACATCGAGGCCGGCAAGTACGGCGTCTACGTCAAGGGCTGGGTGCCCGACTACCCCGACGCCGACAACTTCACGGCCCCGTTCTTCGGCAAGGGCAACGTGCTCGGCAACAACTACGCCAACAACACCATCACCGGGACGCTGATCCCGCGCACGGCCGCCGAGTCCGACCGCGCCGCCACCGAGAAGGACTACGCCGCGCTCCAGGACATCGTCGCCGAGGAACTGCCCCTCCTGCCCGTGTGGCAGGCCAAGCAGTACGCGGTCGTCCGCGACGGCGTCTACGGCCTGGAGTACTGCCTGGACGCCTCGACGGTGTTCCGGTTCTGGGAGCTCAGCAAGAGCTGACCGGCACCACCGCTACCGACACCGAGGGCGGCTCTCCCTCCACGGGGAGAGCCGCCCTCGGCGTCGTCCGTCTCACTGCGCGCCGGGGCGCACCAGTCCGCTCTCGTACGCGTACACCGCGGCCTGCACCCGGTCGCGCAGCCCCAGTTTGGTCAGGACGTGGCCGACGTGGGTCTTCACGGTCGTCTCGCTGACGAACAGGTCCGCGGCGATCTCCGCGTTCGACAGACCGCGCGCCACCAGCTTCAGCACCTCCACCTCGCGGTCGGTGAGGGTGTTCAGCGTGTCCGGCACCGGCTCGTCACCGGCAGGCAGATGGGTGGCGTACTTGTCGAGCAGCCGGCGGGTGATGCTCGGCGCGAGCATGGCCTCACCGGCGGCCACCACCCGGATCGCCTGCACCAGTTCGTGCGCGGGCGCGTCCTTCAGCAGGAAGCCGCTCGCCCCCGCCCGCAGGGCCTCCACCACGTACTCGTCCAGGTCGAAGGTGGTCAGCACCAGCACCTTGGCCGGGCCGTCCCGCCCCGGGCCGGTGATCTGCCGGGTGGCCTCCACACCGTCCATCCGCGGCATGCGGATGTCCATCAGGACCACATCGGGCTGCAGGGCCCGCACCTGGTCGAGTGCCTGGAGGCCGTCCCCGGCCTCGCCGACGACCGCGATGTCCTGCTCGGCCTCCAGGATCATCCGGAAGCCCGTACGCAGCAGCGGCTGGTCGTCGACCAGTAGGACACGGATGGCCACGTAAGTCTCCTTCGCTCGCGCCCCATTCTGCCCTGCGCGGCCGGGCTCACGGGGAGCGGGTGGGCAGCGGGTAGGGCGGGGGAGTGCCGCCGAACTCCGGGCAGTGCGCCTGGTGGTCGCACCAGCCGCACAGCTTCGTGGGGCGCGGCCGCCAGTCCCCGGTCTCGGTCGCCCGCCGGATCGCCTCCCACAGCGCGAGCAGCTTGCGCTCCACCCGCTCCAGATCCGCCCGCACCGGGTCGTACGTCAGCACGTCGCCGCTGCCGAGGTAGACGAGCTGGAGACGGCGCGGGATCACGTTCTTCAGCCGCCACACCACCAGGGCGTAGAACGTCATCTGGAACAGCGCGCTGTCGGCGTACTCCGGCCGGGGCGCCTTGCCCGTCTTGTAGTCGACGATCCGGACCTCGCCGGTGGGCGCCACGTCGACCCGGTCGATGATGCCGCGCAGCCGGAGCCCCGACTCCAGCTCCGTCTCGACGAACAGCTCCCGCTCGGCCGGCTCCAGCCGGCTCGGGTCCTCCAGCGTGAACCAGCGCTCCACCAGCTGCTCCGCCTCACCGAGCCAGCGCGCCAGCCGCTCGCCCCCGGGATCGTCGGCGAACAGCTCGGCCAGCTCGGGGCGGGACTCGCGCAGCCGGTCCCACTGGGCCGGGATCAGCGACTTGGCGCGCGGCGCGGTGCGCTCCGCGGCGGGCGCGTCGAACAGCCGCTCCAGCACCGCGTGCACCAGCGTGCCCT